>NZ_JAALFP010000011.1:0-159837 GCF_011800325.1 Pantoea sp. EKM101V | reverse complement strand
GCTGTTAAGCAGCGGCTGCAGCCCCAGCGAAGCCAGATGCGCCGTCCAGATCGCCTGATGAAAGAAATATTCGTGATTGCCGGTGATGGCCCAGACGCCGTCGGGCGCAGTAAGACCGCGCAGTGGCGCAACATCATGCCGCCGGTGTTCCAGGCTGCCATCGATCACATCCCCTGTCACGACAATAAGGTCGGGCCGGAGGGACATCGCCCGCTCCACCATGGCGCGGGTCCAGGCAGCATTAAACAGTCGCGTGATATGCAGATCGGTCAGTTGCAGAAGCTGATAGCCCTCAAACTCAGCAGGCAGACTGGGCAGGAACAGCGTCACCTCTTTGACGGGAGGCACCCGTATTGCCTGCTGAACCCCGAAAGCCGCCAGCCCCATCGCCAGCAGGACGGTCAGATAGCGCGCCCCGGGCGGCAGCGGCAGCGGATGTCGCAGCAGCAGGGCAAGCAGCATGACAGCATCCAGCACGATCTGAAACACGGCAAGCAGCAGCACGGTGCCGTAAGCCCAGTTAAACAGAATGATAATGGCGCGGGGCATCTCGGCCGAGAAGATCCCGCCGGATGTGAAGCGACTCACCAGCAGATATTGAGAGGCCAGCAGCGCCAGTGCAGAGAGCAGGATTTTTACGGACAGGGGCAGGGACAAAGGAATAATGACGCGGGCAATGACATACCAGCTGGGTAAGCTGAAAATCAGGTGAAACATGGCAATCTTCCGGTGAGGCGCTGACGGTCAGCGCAGGCAGTTAAGAGAGGATAGCGAATGAAACCGTTTTAGCACGGTAAGGTATAGGATGAGTTTGCCAGGTCTGCTTTACGGCAGGTGCTCTGGCCGTGTTCAATCCGGCGCAGCGGGCCGCCTGGCCGGGACGAAAAAACCCGCGTGACCGGCACGCCGGCCACGCGGGTAACATCAGGTCTCACCTTTTGCGACACGCGGGATCAGCGCAGAACACCCGACGTTGTCTGCGTCTCCTCCGTCACGCGCGTCATGGCGATCGGAATGCTTTTGTAAGCCGGAATGCCGCTCTGCGTGTCGTGGCTGTCGAGCGGCACCATCACGTTGGCTTCCGGATAGTAGGCCCCGACCGATCCGGGTGCCATATCGATAATCACAATCGTCAGGTTTTTCATCTGGCGGGAGGTAGGATTGCCCTCCGGGTCCAGCGCCATCAGATCGACACGGTCGCCCACCCGCAACTGCCGTTTTTCCGCCTCTTCGGCATTAATAAACAGCACATCACGACGGCCCGTGACGCCACGATAGCGGTCGTTCAGCCCATAAAGGGTCGTGTTGTACTGGTCGTGACTGCGCAGGGTGGTCAGCACCAGGTCATGGCATTTCAGCGAGCGGGGATCTTCATTGATGCCCTGCATCACTTTGAACTGCGCCTTACCGGAAGGCGTATGCCAGACGCGTTCTGATGCGGCGTTATAGAGCCGGAATCCACCCGGGTGCTTAATCCGCTCGTTGAAGTTTTCGAACGCCGGAAAGACCGCTTCGATGGCGTCACGGATGCGGCTGTAATCGGCTGCCATCGCGGACCAGTCCACCACGCTGTCTGGCAGCGTCGCTTTAGCCAGCGCGGCCACCAGTGCCGGTTCCGATTTAAGATGCGGCGATGCCGGATCGAGCGAGCCGCGCGAGGCATGCACCATGGACATCGAATCTTCCACCGTCACACTCTGCGCGCCCGTTGCCTGCACATCCGTCTCCGTGCGGCCCAGCACCGGCAGCAGATAGTTATGCTTACCCAGCAGCAGGTGTGAGCGGTTCAGCTTGGTCGCCATATGCACAACCAGATCGAGATTGCGCATCGCCGGGAAGGTGACCTGTGGATCGGAGATCGCTTCTGCCAGGTTACCACCCAGACAGAGCAGCGCTTTGGCTTTGCCATCGCGCATCGCCTTAATTGCCTCAACGGCACCGTGACCATGCTTCTGCGGCGGCCGGAAGCCAAACACTTTCTCAATACTGTCCAGCAGCGATTGCGGCGGGATCTCCGTGATGCCCACCGTCCGGTCGCCCTGAACGTTGGAGTGACCGCGTAACGGACAGATACCTGCACCGGGTTTACCGATGTTGCCGCGCATCAGCAGCAGGTTGGCAATCTGCTGCACATTCTGGGTGCCGTACTGGTGCTGAGTGATCCCCATGCCGTAGCAGATAATCGTGCGTTCAGCGCTGGCATAGAGCCGGGCAACGTGCTGGATCTCTTCACGCGTCATCCCCGAGACCTTCAGGATATGCTCCCAGTCGGTGCTTTCCAGGTCGGCTTTCAGCGCGTCGAAGCCTTCGGTGTGCTGGGTGATAAACGCCTCATCAATGACGCCCGGTTTGCCTTCACTCAGCGCTTCTTCATGCAGGGCCAGCAGGATTTTCATCACCCCTTTCAGCATCGCTGCATCGCCGCCCACCCGTACTTTGTAATAGGTTGAGGCCAGTTCAGTTGAGCTGAGCGACAGCATCTCTATCGGGCTTTGCGGTGAGGTAAAGCGCTCCAGACCGCGTTCCCGCAGGGGGTTGATCGCCACAATCGTGCCACCGCGCTTGGCGACTTCGCGCAGCGTCCCCAGCATGCGTGGGTGATTCGTACCGGGATTGTGACCAATGCATAACACCAGGTCGCAGTGGTCGAAATCCTCCAGTTCCACCGTGCCTTTGCCGACGCCGATGGACTCCGGCAGTCCGACGCTGGTGGGTTCATGACACATGTTTGAGCAGTCGGGGAAATTATTGGTGCCATATTCGCGGGCGAAGAGCTGCCACAGAAACGCGGCTTCATTTGAGGCCCGGCCGGAGGTGTAAAACTCCACGCTGTCCGGGTCTTCGTAACTGCGCAGGTGTTCACCAATCTCACGAAACGCGGTTTCCCATTCGATGGGCTGATAGGTGTCAGATGCGGCATCATACTTCATCGGATGCGTCAGGCGGCCTTCGCCCTCCAGGTGCAGTGCGCTGCGCTCCCATAGCTCTGTCACCGTATGGGCGGCAAAGAATGCGGGTGTGGTGCGTTTGCTGGTCGCTTCCCATGACACCGCTTTTGCCCCGTTTTCGCAGAACTCAAAGGACGAGGCATGTTGCGGATCCGGCCAGGCACATCCCGGGCAGTCAAAGCCCTGCGGCTGGTTAACTTTAAACAGGGCGATAACATCCTGTTTTACCGACATCTGGCCGCGGATAGCATCGGCAACCGCCTTTAATGCACCCCAGCCACCGGCCGCGCCACCATAAGGGGCAATGCCATTTGTGCGATTTTGCTCTTTCATAATGCTCCACATTGTCTCTATTGTTATCGGCTAAGTCTGGTACAGAAAATCGTTAACCGCGTGGATTCTGGCTAATATGTCGCGAAATTCTTTCTCAAAATGTTTCTGTGCCCGGCGCACCATCCTTTTCAGCGCGAAAATAAGCAGAGCGCCGCGCTGTTTTTGTCGGGAAATAAGCGAGGCGGACTGTCCTGATTTAACAGGAATATCGTGAGTAATTTAAGGTTGGTAAGCATTGGTATCGCTCTTAATTTTTTAAATGACTGTTTTTGCGTATTTTAATAGAAGTGAATGGCGTGGAAATTACCCGGAAATTAATTAGTTTCTGATGGGGAAAGTTGTGTCGATGAATTTTCTGACCTGTGTTAAAGCGGCAATAATATTCACAGCCGCAGAAGGGAAATATCAGCAGAGGTTGCAGCGTGCCTGTTCAGCGTAAATATGACGGCAGCGTATTCTTGTGTTTCGCGCCTGCCGTAATGACAGAGGCGGTTGCTCAGGCTATATCTTCACGATCCCCGCGCGTCGTGGGATGCGAAATAACCAGAAATTCGACCGCGCCATCACCGTTATTCTGCGCCTGATGTGCCGATTGCGGGGGGATTTCGATACCCTGTTGCGCGCTGATATCCTGCACGGTGCCGTCAAGCTCCATCGTCAGCAGCCCGCTAAGGACAAAGAAAAACTGTCTGGACGCCGCATGATAGTGCCGTTTCTCACGTGTGCCAGGCGGCATTTTTTCGTGAATGATTAACATGTCCTGGCGGTTGACCAGGTACCAGCCGTCGCATCCGTCACCCCACTGATAATGTTCCGCATTCTCTTTTGAAATCATCGTTCTGCTCCGGCGGCGTCGCTCATCTTCTCTGGCTGACTATAGCTGGCCAGGAAATTGATTTTCAAACTTTTATTTCAGCCATCGTTTTCTTCCTGCGCAGCCTGATATTCTCACTGACGAGCGCCCGTTGGCAATCTGGCGCATGATCGCTGGCGATGAGTGGCAGCATGACACGGAGGATAAGAGATGCAGTGGTGTAATCAGGCGCAGTCTGACATCTGTCTTGAGTGGGGGCCCGCGGCCGTCGGTTACGTTGCTCAGGATGTGGACTGTATTGTGATCGTTGACGTCATGTCATTTTCCACCTGTGTCAGTCTGGCGGTCGACCAGGGCGCACAGGTTTATCCCTACCCCTGGAAAGATGCCTCTGCGTTGACGTATGCAGACAGCATCGGCGCAAGGGCAGCCAGCCCTGACAGGCTGAGTGGTTCAGGCGGTTTCAGTCTCTCTCCGGCGTCGATGCGAAAACTGGCCGCGGGAGAAAAACTGGTGCTTCCCTCTCCCAATGGTTCAGCAGTTTCGTTCCTGGCGCGGGAGAGTGGCGTGACGGTATTCAGCGGCTGTTTCCGGAATCTCTCACTCACTGCCAGAGCCTGTCGTGACTTCCGGCGCGTCCTGGTTATCCCCTGCGGCGAGCGTTGGCCTGACGGCACGCTTCGCCCTGCGATCGAAGACTATCTGGCCGCAGGCGGCATTATTGCCGCTATCGAACGTGACCGCTGTTCCCCGGAAGCGCAGGGGGCGGTCGCCGCCTGGCAGCAGATGAATCCGCTATCCCTTCGCGAGTGCTCTTCAGCACGGGAACTTCAGCAGCGCGGGTTTGGTGAGGATATCGATCTCTGTCTGGATGTGGACAGCGGACAACAGGCGTGTCAGTTGCAGGGTGATTTTTATACCGCCCGGCAGTGAAGGATCTGAGCCTGTCAGTGCGCGTTCAGCGGCCCGACAGGCGGGAAGGGCAGAGGTTACTTCTTCTTATTCATCATCGATTTCAGGTCAGCAAAAGGGTTGTAGGTGGCTTCACCGACATCCTTCTGTGCATCCTCGCCTGCCACGACGCGGGTACCGTACTGGTCCGCCTCGGTATACTTCGAGTGCTCATGGTCATGACAATAGAGACACAACAGTTCCCAGTTACTGCCATCTTCCGGGTTGTTTGTGTGGTCATGGTCAATATGGTGAACCGTCAGTTCACGCAGGTTTGAATAAACAAACTCGCGCGAGCAGCGACCACACACCCAGGGATAGAGTTTGAGTGCTTTTTCACGGTAGCCGCTTTCAAGCCGCGCATAGTTTTTAGGGATTAAAGCCATTGCCGAAAGTACCTGTTATGCAGAGAGGTTCACGAGAGTGCTGCCAATATATCCCACAATCGGACAGAAAAAGAGATCATCCTCTCCTGTTGTGAAGAAGCGGGTAAATAAAGCCATTTGTTTCAATTGGATAGCCGGAATAAATGGCTGTTTCCCGCTTTGCTTACGGCGTTGCACTAAATGTAATGCAGAACACCATAAATGGCCCAGAAAATGGCGTTAGCACCAAGATAAGTCCAGCATCCCCAGTAGGCAATGGGTTCGCGGCGAGTGCGGAGTTTAGGCAGAAAGGCCAGTAAATAGAGTGCAGAGGCAATAAGCGAAACGAAATAGAAGAATTTCATCGTTCTCTCCTGATTAATATCCTTTATTTCAGGATAGTCAGGACTGACTATTTTGCGCGGTGCTTCATCACAGGAGTGCTCACCCCTCCCTCTGCCAGCCTGTATCAGTGACGTTCAGAAGGAAACAGAGCGAAACGTCGGAGTGAGAGCTCTGGACATCGTCGGCAGAGATGCCACTCCATGGCGTACAAACTCCTAAAGCGCTTTATTCAGAACTACTTAGAAGGACGGCGACTAATCTTGCCTCCTTTCCGACCCGCTTCCCTGGCTTTTTCATGATCATTCTTGAAATTGCCCCCACTGACCTTGCCTCCTGCACTGCCAGCTTCACTCGCGCGTTCTGGATCGTTGGCAAAATTACCGGCACCACCTCTGTATTTCTGTTGTGTCATAGAAAGACCTCCTATCAGTGTTCCGTGAGATAAAAAGGACTAGCTAGTCACAGCAGGAAGGATAGTCGTCCGCTTCGTTTAAGCAAAGGCAGACGATGAATTCCCTGATAAGGGGAGGGTTAATGAATGAATTTTTAGCCCCGGCAGGGTCATGGCAGTTGAACTACGCTTAAAAGCCTGACGAAAAAGGAGAACGCAATGCGTAATGACACCTTAATCGACACGCTGGAGCTGGGTTCCGGTGGACAGAAACAGAAATATGAAATTTATGGTGATGATAACCAGACGCCCACTTATGCGGTGATCTACCGGCAGCAGGGCGAGAGCTGGCAGGCCCTGGAAGAGAAACTTACTTTTGCTGCGCAGGATGAACAGCAGGAGGCAACAGGATCAATGGGCTACGGATCCGGCGATACATTGCCAGATTTGCGCGATCTGCCCGCTGAAGCGCGGGCGCGGTGCGAAGAACACTGGCAGGAGCAGAACAAAAGGTAGCGGGAACGTGTGCCGCTCAGTTCCTGAAACCGTGCGGCCACATCGTTTATCCGGATGCGGCGGAAGAGAAGCCCACGCAGCTTTATATCTTCCTGGTCTGCCGCTGTCCGGGGTTACATTATGCTAATAAAATGTAACAAATTCATTGATTAAACCACCTGCAGCAATCGTTAAAGGTTTTCCCACTACGGGCGATAACCCATAGGCGTTGAGCCCGCCGATCATTGACGAAACCGGTACTCAGCGCCGAGTTCTGAACGCGAACGGACCTGCATTTAGCCCTCCTTTTACACACCAGTAAACGCAAAATTTATGCGTAAGTTAATCTTATAAAAGCGAAAATAATAATATGTCGATCATCAAGACGATCAAAAGTCGCCTGCCTGCTGCGCGTCTCCGGCGTAGCAGCCAGCCTGCAAATGGCACTTACGATTGCCGTGCAATGCCTGCTTCACTCTCTTCCATCGGCCTGAGCGCACGCGCGGGCGGGATCCTGATGACCTTTGTTCCGCCTGAGGCGGACTTCCGGCGGGTCAGTCAGGCATGGCAACGCTTTACGTCTGCCGATCTGACGGTGCTGACACTCTCCTCGAATGGCGCGCTGAGCAGCAGCCGTCCACAGAGCACTTACTGTGAGGGGAATGGTCCGGAAGGGAGCTATCTCTGGCTGCCGGACACGCTGATCGCCCGTCATGAGACGCACATTGTCGATCTTCATGTCGCCGATACGCAGACCGCCAGCCAGCGCATCAGCGCCATCCAGCAGGAGCTGGCGCGATTGCCAGTGCGGATGCCGCTCTCTGCCGACCGTACTTTCGCCATGATTTACTGTGACGGGCTTTCCGCATCAGAAGGTTTTCTGATGCAGGCCTGGTACAACAGCGGCCGCTTTCCCTGCCTGGCCATTGGCGGTTCAGCGGGCGGCCGGATCTCCTTTGATGGCACCTGGATCGGTGTCGGTGGCAAGGTGCTGCAGGGCAAAGCGGTGATCGTTTTCTGCCAGATGGCGCCAGGCAAATCCTTTGCGCCGTTTAAAAGCCAGAACTTTACGCCACGCGATCAGAGCTGGCTGATTGCTGAAGCTGACCCGGTCGCGCGTACCGTCACCTCGGTATTTAACCGTCACGGTCAGCAGCAGCCCTTTGTTCCGGCGCTGTGTGAGCACCTTAACTGCAGTGAAGCGCAACTGGCCGAGCGGATGAAAGGGCTGACCTTTGGCGTCAAAGTCGGGGATGAGTTTTTTATCCGCTCCATTGCCAAAATCGAATCCAGCGGCGTGCAGTTTTTCTGCGACCTGGAGTTTGGCGACCGGCTGTTCCTGATGCAGGAAAAAGATTTCCAGCAGACGACGCAGCAGGAGTGGCAGGCGTTCACCGCTCAGCATGGTAAACCTGCGGCGATTCTGATGAATGACTGTATCCTGCGCCGCGTCGGCAATGCCGACAAGCTGCACAATGCCCATTTCTTCAAAGGGATTGCCGCCGCCGGTTTTTCCAGCTTCGGCGAAATTCTGGGCGTGCCGATCAACCAGACGCTTTCGGCGCTGGTGTTCTTCAATCGCGATGTGAAAGCCATGAGCCAGTTCCCGGTGGAGTATGCCGGTTATGCCGCGCATTACGCGCAACGCGGTCTGCGTCGCTGGGAAGCGCTGAACAGCATCCAGACGCGGGTGCTCGATCGGGTGATCACCTATCAGCAGGCACTGACTCCGCTGATGGAAGCGCTGCCGGTTCTGGAATTGGCGACCCAGAGCCAGGGCGAAACCCTGAGCCTGGCGGAGAGCAGCATCCGTAACATCAGTAACATCGCGACGGAAAGTCAGCAGGCACAGGGCCGGCTGGATGAGGGGCTGGACGATCTGGAGAAAATCTCTAACGGCATCAACGACATTACGCACGGCATCAGCAACATTGCTTTCCAGACCAATATTCTGGCCCTGAATGCGGCAGTCGAAGCGGCGCGCGCAGGCGAGGCGGGACGCGGCTTTGCCGTGGTGGCGGGCGAGGTTCGTCGGCTGGCGCACTCGTCGAAAGAGCAGGCTGAAGCGACCGCCAGTAACATCAGTGAGGCCGTAAGCACCATCTCACGTATCCGGCTGGTGGCCAGTGATTCAGCGCAGACCGCCGCGCAGATGGCAGAGCGCAGCATCAGCGCAGCCGACACGCTGGCTGCTATGAATCAGCAGACGCGACATGAGCGCGCCGATATTGCGAAGCACCTCGGCAGCCTGCGTGAACTCACGCAGGGCATGGACGCGATGCAGGAGGCAGTAGCCCAGCTCAAGGTGTTGCAGACGCTCTCCGGCGCACAGGTTAAAGGCTGATTTATCTCGATAAAATGTAAGAAATTGCGATATAAGCGCATCGGCCAGGCAAGCCGCGCCCGCAGTTGTTACACTTGTCGGTGATTAACCACGCAGAGGTATAAATGAAAATCAAAAGTTATGCAGCCATGCAGGCTGGCCAGGCCCTGGAACTCTATGAGTACGATGCCGCCGAGCTGGCAGCCGAAGAAGTTGAAGTCGAGGTCGAGTATTGTGGCGTCTGCCACTCAGACCTGTCGATGATCGACAACGAATGGGGCATCTCTCAGTTTCCGGTGATCGCCGGACACGAAGTCATCGGCCGGGTCTCTGCCCTGGGTGATGCGGCTAAAAACAAAGGACTCTCTGTCGGTCAGCGAGTGGGCATTGGCTGGACGGCAAAAAGCTGTCAGCACTGTGATGCCTGTATCAACGGCGAACAGGTTAACTGCCAGCAGGGCAGTATCCCGACCATCATGAACAAAGGTGGTTTTGCTGAGAAGCTGCGCGCTGACTGGCAGTGGGTGATCCCGCTGCCGGAGAAGCTGGATGCAGCGACCGCGGGTCCCCTGCTATGTGGCGGGATCACCGTCTTTAAACCGCTGCTGATGAGCAACATTACTGCCACCAGCCGCGTCGGCGTGATTGGTATCGGCGGTCTGGGCCACATTGCGATTAAGATCCTGCACGCGATGGGCGCCGAAGTTGTGGCCTTCAGTTCAACGCCGGATAAGAAGCAGTCAATCCTGGATATGGGTGCGGACGAAGTGGTTAACAGCCGCGACGCTGAAGCCCTGAAGAAACAGGCGGGGCGTTTTGACCTGATCCTGAGCACCGTCGCTGTCGACCTCGACTGGAAGCCCTATTTCGCTGCGCTGGCTCCTCAGGGCAAATTCCACACCGTGGGTGCTGTGATGAAGCCGATTGAAGTGAGTGCTTTCGAACTGATCATGGGCGACAAGGCGGTGACGGGGTCGTCCACCGGCTCTCCGGGGCAGCTGCGCTCCCTGCTGCGCCTCGCTTCCCGGGCTGACATTGCCCCTCAGGTTGAGTATTTCCCGATGTCTGACATCAATAAGGCGCTGGACCACGTTCGTGCCGGTAAAGCCAATTACCGTGTAGTACTGAAAGCCGATTTCTGATGGAAGCCTGAATAATCATGCCGCAGCCTGCTGCGGCATTTTTTTATCTTCACTGTGTGACTAATCCCTCTTCCAGAGCTGCGGCGATGACGTCATCTGCTGTTACGCCGAACCATTTTTCTGTCGGACATGTCCGATGACGACGATGCCAGGCGGCAACCATCTGATAGCCCAGTGTATACCCATACCATCGGCGATACGCACCGGTGCCGAAGAACCAGGCTGAATGGTCGTACCGGGCGCTTTGCAGCATCGTCAGTGGGACCGGGTTAGCCTGCAATTCACTGAGCTCAATGGCACACTCCCAGGGTTCTGCGGCTGTTTCCAGCAGCCAGCAGACAAACTGACCGGCCAGGCCTTCGCTGACTAATGCCTCGCCCAGCGTCCAGCCATACCCGGGCCCGCGCATGCGCAGACAGTGATGGACCTCGTGCACGATCTGCCGCATCAGCCTGCCATTTTCCAGCTCCCGGGACAGGTTCGGATTTGCCGGATCAATGGCCATGCCGAACAGTGTCGAACGGTAAGCCCTGCCTGCAAAACCTGTTTCAGGTATCACAGCCTCCGGTACACACTGAATTAATATATCCAGACGTGGAACGTCTGTTACGCACGAGATATGGTGGAAGGCGGTTTCAGCGGCCCTGACGATAACCGATTCGTACTGCCTGACCTCACCTGATGCCTCCAGCCAGTGCAGTTTCCAAAGATGGTTCACAGGGATCTCCTTTCAGGGGGATAGTCATTTCTCTATCAGGCAGTCTGGCCCAATCCTGTCGAATCTGAAAGTGATGCCCTCTATCACTGACAGGAGGGGCTGAACACGTTGACGGGGATCGCATCAGGTATCGACTGCTGTCACGATATTCTCGCCAGCACAATGGCATGGCTATCGCTAAGGCGCTTGGTGGTGCCGCCTTAACGGGAAGGTAGTCAGGCACAGTTTCTTGATCGACCGGTGTTTAATAACATAGGCGGCGGAATGGGGCATGACCAGGGCAAGGATCAGACCCTGGTCATGCCTGAATACGGCCAACGGCTGCAGCGGGCCATCAGCGTAACGGCAGTACGTTCACCCTGATCAGATCAGGAAGTCATCCAGCGACTGACCCTTATCAATGGCTGTTTTGATTACGCTGGGTGTCCGGCCCTGACCCGTCCAGAAGTGAACCTGGCCCTGTTCATCGCTGTAACGGTATTTCGCCGGGCGCTTCGCCCGTTTCTTTTTACCGGCAGCCGGGGTCGGGGTGCTGTTGACCAGCTCCGCCGGATTAATGCCTTCTTCCTGCAACAGCTCCTGGTAGAAGGCCAGTTTCTCCGCCTTCTCACGCGCCTCTGCTGCCCGCGCATTTTCCTCTTCGCGACGCTCGTTCACCACGGCCTCTAATTTCTGATGTAACTCTTCCAGCGTGGCCACAGTCAGATGGCGTGCCTCGGCGCGAAGCGTGCGGATATTATTCAGGCTGTTCAGGTTCTTATTCATACAAAATTCTCAAATACTCAAGTTAATCAATAAAGTGCAAATTTTTCAGCGGGCAAGGGTAACACTGACCCGCATGCCATTTGAAGTCTCTCTGTAGATTTATGCTCTGCCTTTCCGGTTTTGGGTGTGTTGCGTGATGTGAGATGGCGTAATATAAAAGCGGAATCTGCTGAAAAAATAGCAATTATCGCTATCGAAAGGGGATTACGGGATTTGCATTTTTGCCGGGGGATAACTGTGCTTAAATCAGTCATCAGGTTTTATTAAGGACAGGCATGACGTTTCGCCGTAGAAATGATGAGACAGCGTCAGGGATTTCCCCCCTTCTCAGAAGCATAACGCTGTCGGGCGTGTTGCTTGCTGTCCTGGTGATTGGATCCGATCTCTGGTCGTTGCGTGAAGACTGGAATAACACCGTCAGGAAAGTTGAAGATATGGCGGTCAACCTGTCGCTGTCGCAGGCGCGTCAGGCCGACGATACGTTTTTACAGACCGAACTCTCTTTGCGTGAATTACAGCGCGAGCTCGAAAAACAGATTGCGACGAGCGGGGTGGATGGCCGGGGGCTGAGCGAGACAATGCGCCTGCTGCAGAGCCATTTGCCGCAGCTTCATGGCCTGTTTTACTATGATGCACACGGTAAGTGGATAGCCACATCCATGAACCGTATCCCGCCTGACATCAATAACGCCGATCGCGAATATTTTGCTTATCACCGTTCCACCCTGCGAAACACTCTGCATGTTGGCCCGGTGCTACGCAGTCGCACCACGCATGAACTGGTGATTCCGGTGACGCTGCGCGTTAATGATGCCTATAACGGGTTTCGTGGCGTTTTACTGGCTACCATCAAAGTGGACTATTTCCGCCGTTTTTACAGCTACTACGAACTCAGTGAAGGGGATGTGCTGGTGCTGATGCTGGCAGACAGTACGGTGCTCTACGCCCGGCCAATGCCGGATAGCTACATCGGTAAAAACCTCTCGGTGAGTCCGCTTTTCCTGAAGATGCTGGCAAATAAGGACAAAGGCAGCGGTCAGTGGACCGCCGCGCTGGATGGTCAACAACGGATCTTTGGTTTTGTCCGATCGCAGCGCTATCCGCTGGTGGTTGCCGCCGGATATGATAAACGCGCCCTGTTTCATCACTGGCTCAGAGGCTGGGTACAGGATCTGATACTGAGCCTGATTCTGCTGGCCGTTATTATTTTGTTAGGTAACTTTGTACTGCGTCAGGCACGGCATACGCTACGGTATCAGCGTGAGCTGACCCGGCTGCGCGATGAGCTGACCGCAGCTAACCGCTCACTGGAAGATCTGGCACACAGCGATGGCCTGACGGGCGTCGCCAACCGTCGCCATTTTGATCAAATGCTGAAGCAGAGTCTGCAGAAGGCGGCGCTCAGCGGCCAGCCTGTGTCACTGATTCTGTTTGATATCGACTTTTTCAAACGTTACAACGATACCTATGGCCATGTGGCCGGTGATGATTGTCTGAAGAAAGTCGCTGCCGTGCTGGCAGAAAACACCCTGCGTAAAAACGCACTCACGGCCCGCTACGGGGGAGAAGAGTTTGCGATTATCCTGCCCGGTCAGCCGCTATCCTCTGCGCTTCATCTCGCTGAGACCCTCATCGAAGCGGTTAATCAGCTTGATATTCCGCATCTCACATCTGAACTGCCGCAAAAGCATGTCACGCTGAGTGCAGGCTGTGCTGTAAGCCTGGCGGCTGACTCTCCGTCAGCACCTCAGGCGCTGATCGCGCGCGCGGACGAGGCTCTGTATCGCGCAAAACGGACAGGGCGTAACCAGGCAATGGTTGAAGATCCGCAACGCTGAAATTCAGCCATTAAAACCCTAAAGCGGTTTATTTCTGTCTGCGCATATTAACGGAAGGCGTTAACGATACAGGTTAGCGCTAATCTGCTTAGCCGCTCAGGCAATAACGTGGTGTCGGGAAGAGGATGGGATGCCAGCATTATCGCGCTGGTTTAAGGACATTTCGCTTAACAGCAGGATGCAGAAAACCCGCCTGGCGTTGCCAGACGGGTTTTCATAAACGCATAACGGATTAAATCAGGAAATCGTCCAGCGATTTGCCGTCATCAATAGCCGCTTTAATCGCAGAGGGAGTACGGCCCTGACCGGTCCACTGCTTAACTTCGCCATTTTCATCAGTGTACTGATATTTGGCAGGGCGGGGCGCACGCTTTTTCTTCTCTGCCGGCGCAGTCTGCATACCATTTAACAGCTCGTTAGGATCGATACCTTCCTGCAGCAGTAATTCGCGGTATTTTGCCAGTTTTTCTGCTTTTTCACGATTAGCGGCTTCTGAAGCCTGCGCTTCTTCACGACGCTCGCTAACGACAACAGAGAGTTTTTCCAGCATTTCTTCTAAAGCAGCAAGATCAAGTTCGCGAGCGTTTGCGCGAAGGGTACGGATATTATTCAAGCTATTGAGAGTGTCACTCATCAAAGTCACCATAGTCATGTTCAGATAATAAAATACAGAGCGGGTTCACGCTGATGCTTTTCGTCAGACCTGCTTTTTTTAAGATGCTTGCCTTCGAAGAATCAAATACAGAACCTGGCGTTCAACACAGTCATATTAATCGCTTTCTGAGAGAGTTGAAACTCTATTTAGCGCATCAGCGTTAAACAAAAGTAAATTTATGCTGTTTTACCCTTTTCACACGTACGGTGTCAAAAAAAACCTGATGGTCCTCATCGGATAATTCAGTCATTCACCAGACTTGTTCGCCAGCTTTCAAGCGAAGCCGTGTGCTCTCAGGTCAGACACAAGAGCTAAAAAAGATAAAGTTATTTACACCAGGCGTCATATAAACGGCCAGTGCTTATACCGTTAAGCAAAATTATGCTGTAAAAATGCTAATTAAATAACGCCAGAGCGGTTAATTCCAGGCAGGTCATTTAGTCTGTTTTTATTTGTAAGTTACTGTATTTAATTAATTTTAAGTTGAGGCGACCTGTTGCTGTTAACATTATTCTGATGCAAAGGGTTTACTAACGGTCATGCCGTCTGGCTTTAATGCGTTACGGGGATAGGTACTTAAACAGATGGATACAACTTAAGCGGAATCCTGCGACGTTAATCCACACTTCAGAGCGAATTTTTACAGTTCTAATTACTGTGCGTTCAGGGCCGGACGGGACAACTAAGGACCTGAAGGAGCGCTAATGTCATCCTGCGTAATATTATCTGACGGTATTATTGCACAGGATGCATTAAACGTGGCACATCGTTGCTGTCTGAGATGGGTGAAGCTCCGATGAACAGCATCGTAAAAACATTGCAAAGTGCCCAGCTATCGACAGCATGCCGGAGGACACCCTGCAAAATAGCGCTTCTGAAATCCGCTAACCTGGCAGGCATTAACAGAGTCCGATTGTTGCCGGATGTAATTAATTTGCCTTGAAGGGCTTCCATAGCAAAACGCGGGATATAACTGCCAGCATACAGATGTCGATGTCGGGTCAGGCTTTAATGGGCCAGTCTCGCCGGATAATATGGTCAGATTTTACACGGTTAAAACAGACAGGGTAGTTCTGAACCTGAGGATAACATTATCGCTGATCCGGAAAACGTTGCGCTGTCGGGTTGAGCTACACTCAGTGAACAGAAGGGTTAACAGCAGCGTTGTGATTGATTAGGTGGGGGGAGTAACGTGTTTAAGGGGAATAAAAAGTCATTACCGGTTCGTTACTGTCAAATGTGCAAAAAACCGATGAGCTGGCGGAAAAAATGGGAAAGATGCTGGGAGGAAGTGAAATACTGTTCTGAACGCTGCCGACGCGCGGCGCATGCTCAGCGCAGGGATCAGGCGGAGAACGATCCTCTGTAAAACCATTTAAACGGCGAGAGAGAACGGGCCAGAAGGCGTTCTCCCGGCCACGCTCGTCATCAGGATCTTACTGCTGAACCTCAATCTGCTGCCAGCCCTGTCTGAACATACAATCTTTCACCAGAATTTCCCGCTGACTTTCGTTCGCGTCACTGGTGGAGTAGTCGGTATCCGTTGTTTTATGCTTGTCGTCGTGAGACGTGTATTTGCCACTAACAATGTTATCAGGTGGCAACTCACGCAATGCCTGAGCCTGACACGCGGTTTCCGCCATCATCTCCTGCTGATCAGAGGCATCAGGTTTAACCCATTTGTACTGAACGCATCCGGTCAGACAGAGAGTGAAGAAAAGTAACAGGAAAGGTTTCATCATCTGTTTCTCAGCGATTATTAAAAGGTCATACTGCCGCCGATACACGTGGTTGTAATGCTGGCGGTCATAATTACTGGCCCAGTCTCCAGGCTTTAGCCCGTTCCTGCCTGAGCAACCTCAACGCCATCTGTCGAATATTTATCCCCTGACTGTCCGGATAGATACCGCTGGCGAAACGGCCCGCCTCTGCCTCAAGGATGGTGAAGTGTTTACCCTGTTCTTCGCTGAGGCCTGTCGCCATTGCAGAGGAAGAGGCACACAGTGCTTAGCCAGGAACGCTCAAACGACATTCCATCGAATCTGTTTTCCGTGGAGTCAGAGGATGTGGTGATTCTGCTCAGTGCAGAAAAGGCCTATTTTTGTACAATTTCCTTAACATCATGCTGCTGCAACTGATGCATATTTCCATCTGTGTCTTTATAGGCAATCATGCCGGTCTCTTTGTCTTTAGCCGGCTTGCCTTTGGTGGTAATCATATGACCATCCGTGGTTGAGATGATGTAACTCCCGGAGCAGGCAGCCAGTGACATGGCTGAGAGCATCATGGCAAGGATAATGGCACTTCTGTGGATAAAGGCAGAGGATTTCATAACCGTTCCCGTTTATTCCTGTATAAGACAATGCCGTATTATGTTTTCGCATTCTTAAACGACGTGATAACGGTAGGGCGTTCAAAAAATTTATGTGAATTAAATTGATCTGGATCATTTATAACAAGCTGAGCCTCTCTCTTAACGGCATTCTTATCCAGCCACTAAAAGCCGCTTTAACTTCTGGCAGAACAATGACGCCAAAGAGCACACACGCTTATGTCTGACGGTATCCAAAGATATCTCATCGGGATAAAGCCTCAATGTCATTACACGTTACTATTGGATTTCAAATTAACCCTATATTTGCCACTCATCTGAGCAGCTCTTTATTCCATAAATTGCCGAGTCATTCAGGCGTTATAGCCGACTCCAGGGGAGGGCGTTTGCCGAATCAGGGCGGATTTAATGATGTTACTTGCTTAACAGCCCGTGAGGGATGACCTTTTCAAAGACATTCAAAGAGCAGGATATAGCATCCATAACAGCATCCTGGCACTTATACCGGCTAATCGAAGCCACGGCGGTCTGCGCCCTGATGTGCAGGCGGAAAAGAAAGGCCAGATTATGAGTCATCAATCTATATGTTAGTTACAACAACCAATAAGAGCGGTCACTATTCTCTGAGCGAGCCTGCGTCCCGCTGCCCCTCTCTGACAATTATCATCGAGCTGTTCTGAAACTCCGAGTGCTCATTGACAGGCCGCCCCGCACGGCCCGAAGGGCCGTAACAGCAGTTTATTAGCATATGCATGATGTAACTAATCTTAACGACGGATGTCAGATCAGATATAGCGGCCGGTCAGTAAACTCACTGCTGAACTTAAATAAAAGGTTCCTGCGTAGCAGAAACCTTTTCCGGTATCACGAGGTCAGATAATGCTCCGATTCGCCCATTGCGCAGGCCAAATCAACTGACCTGAAAAGCAATAAAAAGGCCGTTATTAAACCAGGTCACTTTCTCGCCCGCCTCGTTGAGCATCCATCCGGCTTCACCCATAGATGCATTGTTCCAGCTTTTGTATTCAGTCGCGCTGGCCAGACCGATAGCATTAATACTTTTAGCGGCTCGATTATAATTGAAGCAGCAATCTGAATTCAGGCCCGCCTCATTCCACATCCCAAGTAACTCTGTATAGCCGATATCAGCACCGCTGACGCTTTTCGCTTCTGATATATTTAATAAGCGCATATTAACTCCTTTTACATTTAAGTTACATCAAGTGGGTATTGCGGCGTCATTTTATCAAAAAAGTCTTTTTTCACGCTGCTGGTTCAATAGATTAGCAGGCCAGAATAACGATTAATTTTTTTTGAAGAGAATAGCTAATCGAACTGTTTCGATTGACATTTTTTCAGGCGCACGATATCCCTTTAAAAAAACGAACCAGGTTTATTGCAGGTTAAAAAGGTAAACAGAACGTGAGTAAGAAGAGCATGACGTTTTGAGCCGTGTGCCTTGGGTTTAAATAACGCCTGTTGTAACTCTGCATCGTTGCTCTTGCGCCTCTGGTAGTGAACATGTCCCTATTTCGGAGTCAGGGCAGATGAAGACAAACTATACCCCTGCGCATCATGACGCTATGTTCCGTCAATTTCTGACCCAGCCAGATGTTGCCCGTGATTTTATGGAAATCCATCTTCCGGCAGAGCTTCGGGAAATATGCGATCTCAGCACACTCACACTGGAATCCGGTTCGTTTGTCGAGGATGACCTGCGGCAATATTTCAGCGACGTGCTTTACAGCCTTAAAACACGCGCTGGTGACGGTTACATTCATGTTCTGATTGAGCATCAGTCTACGCCCGACAAACATATGGCCTTCCGTCTGATGCGCTATGCGGTGGCGGCCATGCAGCGTCATCTGGAGGCTAAACATCCGACGCCCAATCCTTTGTTCGCGAACTGGCACAGCGTGTGCCGCAACACGGAGACGCACTCATGACCATCGCACAACAACTTGAGCAAAAAGGCATCGAGGAAGGAATTCAGATTGGCAGAGAGAAAGGCCATTCTGAAGGTGAACGCGACGCAACCCTGAAAATTGCGCGGACGATGCTGCAGAATGGCCTCGACCGCGATACCGTCAGGCCTGACCGACGAGGAACTGGCACAAATCCGCCACTGAGTTCGACTCATCCTCCCGTTAATCCCGCTGAATTATCCCTCTTAACAGCCTGTTGAACTGCCGTTGACCCTGACGGCCATTTTCCCCTGCCTGTCCGACGTCAGATCAAAAATCGAAACGCTTATCATTTGTAGAATAAGTGCTTCTTACTCAGAGGCAGAACAGGGTATGGCAATTCACACAGGCTGCTCCTACCGGATAGTGGGCTATCAGCCCTCGGTCAATTCTACCTGGCGTCAGAAATTACTGACGATGGGCATGCTGCCGGGCGCAGTGATTGAAATTATTCGTGTCGCCCCCCTGGGTGACCCGGTACAGATCTCAACCCGTCGTGTCACTCTGGCGGTGCGACAGGGTGACCTGGACGCAATTATTCTGGAGGAGATCGTCTGATGAAAAAGATAACCATCGGGCTGATTGGTAATCCTAACACCGGTAAAACAACGCTGTTTAATCAGCTCACCGGCGCCCGCCAGCGGGTGGGGAACTGGGCGGGCGTCACAGTTGAGCGTAAGGAGGGACAGTTCTTTACGGCCCGGTCAGATGTCCGGCTCATCGATTTACCGGGAACCCGCTCGCTGACAACCCTATCTGCCGAAAGCTCCATCGATGAAAGCATCGCCTGCCAGTACCTTTATCAGGAGCATGCCGACATCGTGATTAACGTCGTCGATGCCTCCCGTCTCGAAAGCAACCTGTTCCTGACGCTTCAGCTGCTGGAGCTGGGGCTGCCCTGTATTATTGCCCTCAACATGCAGGATATCGCCGCCAGCCAGAACATCACTATCAATACGGAAGCCCTGTCAGCCCGGATGGGCTGTCCGGTTGTTTCACTGACCTCAACCAGAGGTGACGGCATTGCACAGCTTAAGGCGTTGATCGATGAACCGCAGATTTACCGCGCACCGGAGCAGGTGCGCTACCCGGCAGCGATTGAATCGGCGATCGGGCAGCTTTGTCAGCAGATGTCTGCCACCCTAGCGCCGCAGAAACGCCGCTGGCTGGCCCTGCAATTGCTGGAAGGCGACATCAACAGTCTGAAGCTTTGCCCGGAACTGGAAGCCCACTTACCTGAAATCAGGCAGCAGGCGGGCGAAGAGGCGGGTGTACAGATTGCCGACTATCGTTATCGCGCCATTAATGCAATCTGTGCGGCCGTCAGTCATAGCGATCAGGCTGCGCCCGCGAATCTGACCAGCCGGATTGATCAGGTTGTGCTGAACCGCTGGCTGGGCATTCCGATTTTTCTGGCGGTGATGTATGTGATGTTCGTGCTCTCTATCAATATCGGCGCCGCCCTGCAGCCGCTATTCGACAGCAGTTCGGTGGCGATATTTATTCATGGTGCACAATGGCTGGGTGCGGTCTGTCACTTCCCGGCCTGGCTGACGGTGTTTCTGGCGCAGGGGATCGGGGCTGGCATCAACACCGTGCTGCCGATTATTCCGCAGATTGGCCTGATGTTCCTGTTCCTCGCTTTTCTGGAAGACTCGGGCTACATGGCTCGCGCCGCCTTTGTGATGGATCGGTTGATGCAGTCACTGGGCCTGCCGGGCAAATCATTTGTGCCGCTGATTGTTGGCTTTGGCTGTAACGTGCCGTCAGTGATGGGGACACGCACGCTGGACACGCCGCGTGAGCGTCTGCTGACCGTGCTGATTGCACCCTTTATGTCGTGCGGTGCGCGGCTGGCGATCTTTGCGGTTTTCGCTGCGGCATTTTTTCATGCGCACAGCTCCAGCCTGGTTTTTTCCCTCTATCTGCTGGGGATTGTCGTCGCGGTCGTGACCGGGCTGGTACTCAAGCATACCCTGCTGGGAGGTGAAGCCTCACCGTTTATCATGGAGCTGCCGGTCTATCACCGGCCCCATCTCAAAAGTCTGCTGCTGCAGACGTGGCAACGGCTGAAAATGTTTGTGGTGCGGGCCGGGCAGGTCATCATCCTGGTGAGCATGCTGATTGGTGTACTGAGCAGTTTTGCATTCAATGGCCAGCTGGTGAATGACATTAACCACTCCGCACTGGCTGCGACCAGTAAAGCGATTACGCCGGCGCTGCTGCCGATGGGTGTCACACAGGATAACTGGCAGGCCACCGTCGGACTGGTGAGCGGTATTATGGCGAAAGAGGTGGTAGTGGGAACACTCAACAGTCTTTACACTACCGAGGCGATTCAGAGCAGCCCGTTCGATCCGCAGGCTTTTGACCTGGGAGGAGAGTTAAGAGAGGCGCTGACTGACACCTGGGCTGGTTTAGCGGCTGCGTTCAGGATTGATGCACTGGCGCATCCGATTGAAGCCAGTAAAGGTGATGGTGAGATGGCCTCCGGCCCGATGAATGTGATGTCGGATAAATTTGGCAGCGGCTTTGCCGCCTATAGCTATTTGATTTTTGTGCTGCTTTACGTCCCCTGTGTCTCCGTCATGGGGGCGATTGCACGCGAAGCAGGCAAAAAATGGATGATGTTCTCCTTTTTCTGGGGACTGAACATCGCCTACACCACGGCAACGCTCTTTTATCAGGCGGTCACGTTTGCCCGTCATCCCGCATTCAGCGCGATCTGCATCTTATGTGTCGTGGTGCTGAATGTCATCATTCTGCTGGCACTGCGCAAAGCAGGGAACCGTGTGCAGAACATCCCCATCATGTTCAGGGAGGAGAAAGGACGCTGTCAGGGCTGCCACGGCAATTGTGATAAGCAGGGCGGATATGCCTGACCCGATCACCCGGTGATAGCGTCAGTTACTGACCAGGGCAAGGCCGGAGATCTGAATACAATGGCGGCGACGCGTCAGGAAACGGCGAAACCGCCTGTTAATCAGTGAGATGGTTCAGGAATAAAGCCCGAAAAGTGCTGTCCCGTACCGGTTTACTCACAGGCTGTCCACTTTTTCTGTGGATAACTTCATCCGCCGAAGACGCTTAGCCCGCTTTTTTGTCAGCATTAATCAGGCCATGCGCCATCAGCATGCTGTTCCATAAACTCCACCATGGCCCCTTTATGGGCTTCGACATGACGAATATAGCGCATCAGCGTCTCCGGCTTTTTCCAGGTGCCTTCCTGCATGATTCTGGCTATGGGGTAGCCTTTGTCTGCCATATCCTGTGCTGCGCCGACCCTTGCGCTGTGGCCACTCCAGCCGGTATAGCGATTTTTATTGGCTTTCACGCCTCCGGTTTTTCCCGCACAGCGCCAGGCGCGTTCGAAAATCTGCTCCAGAGCCCGGGTGCTCATAGGTTTTTCGGCTGGGAGGGAGCGTCCCGAGCGGTGGACAGCGGTAAACAGATAGGCTTCGGGCTGGCCGGAAAGCCCGGATGCCTCCAGCCACTCCTCCAGCCGCTGGGTGGAACGCGTACTGAGGGCTTTAATTAACCCACCGGTCTGTACAACGGTTTTAGTCCAGGCCACATCCAGAATGATACGTCCATCACCGGCACGCATCACATCGCGCACCCGTAACCGCGACAGTTCACTGATACGCAGCAGCGTTGCGTATGCGACGTGCAGAAAGGCCAGATCGCGGCGCGCCTGGAGGCTGTCAGCACCTGACCACTGCCTGTCCAGCGCCAGCAGATCGCTGAGCCTGAAGGGCACAGCCTGTCCCGCCCGCTCGCCACTCATTACCGCCACCCGGTTGATCTTCTTCATCGCACGAAAAACCTGCGGCGAGGAGTTGGGCACGGGCAGACCGGCGTTACGGTGTAACATCGAAATCAGAGCTGCATGTGACGTAACGGTAGAAGAAGCCCGCCCGCTTTCAGCCAGGAAAGTAAGATAGTCGCGCAAATCGTCAGCGCTCATCGGCAGGAAGCTGCGCTGATTTTCTTCCGACCACTGATTGCAGATCCGCATCACGCTCAGAAGCTGTCGCCACGTGTTAGGCGAAAAGGCCTCTTTGTCCTGCACAAATTGTCTGAGGCGTTCAGCGATATCCCCGCTCCGGTTCATCTGCAGTTCAGTTAACGGCACTAGCTCTGTCATTTTTGCTCACTGATTGACCGAAAACAGCGTTGATCGCGCTACGTGAATTCTGAAAAAAAAGCAGGGGGTCAACCGGCCAGAATTTGCGTAGCGCTGCCATTTTACAAAGTGGTTTTGACTGTCTGTCATCATAACCCGGCGCATCCATACTGTCATGACTTCGTATAAGAATAATTATACGAAGCCAGCCAGATGAGCCACTTTTTCATCAGGAGGCAACGACGGCCGCAAGGCATCCGCTAACGTTAGCGAGGATATCGACACCGGATGGAAAGTGACAGGAAAGAGGATCAGGAATGAAATTCAGAAATCGCGCCATGGTTTATCCGAATTTAAGCGGGAAGGCAGCGAAGCTGATGGTTTATTTTTAACTCAGAATCTTCAAGTCCGGTCGTGAAGTAATTAGCCATCTGGCGCTGATTAAAAAACTGCAATGCTATATTTCCCTCCGCTTTAAATATCACCCGAAACGCTGCGAACACGTTATCTGTGCCCCCTGCTTTACTCCTGAAAAATTCGCCTTAACGCCGTTAACAAACCAATGAGAAGAACATGAAATCAGCATATAAATCTAAATAATCGCATATCAGAGATTTAAGTTTTATGCAGAGCAGAGCGTAAGGTAACGTTACGTCATAATAGCAGAGCACTGACAGACAGGCTTAACAAAAGAATAACTAAACCCGGCTGCTTTTTATTCATTACGGCATCAAAAACTAATTAAATCCTTTACATTTCAGATTCACGATTCCTTACTTTAACCCGTATTTACCGGTGTTTTCTCAGAGATCAGAGAGGGCGCCACCCTAAGCCAGGATGAGTTAATGGAGACTATTTCATGAAAAAAACATTATTGTCATTATGCCTGACAGGTCTGCTTTGTGCGCCCGCCATTACGCTGGCACAGCAGCCGGTAACCTGCATTAAAGCCTCTGAACAGGATGTCGCCAGCCTGTTCGACAAGTGGAATGACACGCTGGCAACCGGCGATGCGACGAAGGTTTCGCAACTCTATGTCAGTGATGCGGTATTACTGCCCACCATCTCCAACCACGTCAGGCTCACCGATCAGGAACGGATTGATTATTTCAAAGACTTTCTGAAAAAAGGGCCGCGCGGTAAAATCAACTCCCGCACCATCAGAACCGGCTGTAATAAAGCGATTGATGCCGGCGTTTATACCTTCACGTTTAAAGATAATACGCAGGTAACCGCGCGCTATACGTTTACTTACGTCTGGGATGGAAAAGGCTGGAAAATTTCGACCCATCACTCCTCGGCCATGCCTGAGTCGGCAAGCAAATAATCCCTGCACATCATTACCATAAAAATTAAAACCAGCCTCTGAAGCTGGTTTTAATTTCATATAAATCGACACTTTCCCTTCTGTAGTACCAGACATATATGCATTTAAAATGCAAAGCTGCAATATGAATTAGCTTTGCGGATATTGTAATAACCGCGCTATTTACTTCGTTCTGACCAGCTGCCTATTATCGCTTTCAACGTTAATTAATGTGATGCACTCAATATCAGCCTGCCTGATTTGATGTCTCGCTCTTTTACCGGAAGCGCCATGAATCTTATTTCCGATCCACCCGAAACCTTTCAGGCGGCTGTCATAACCTGTCGAAAACAGGCCATTCAGGCCGCACATGCGCTGGCTGAACAGGCGAAACCGGGTGCTGTTGCCCGGGATCAGCAGCGGCTCTATCCCCGTGAACTGCTCAGTCAGTTTACCCGGCTCGGACTGGGCAGCATCAGCGTGCCACGCCGCTTTGGCGGTGGCGGGCTGGATTTCGGGACCGTGGCGGAGGTTTTCCGCATCATCTCGGCCAGCGATCCCTCCTTGGGCCAGATCCCGCAGAATCACTTTGGCCTGATCCAGTTCATTCTTGGCGAAGGCGAACCGTCACAGCAGGAAAAATGGCTGCAGGCGGTGGTCAGTGGCAAGCGACTGGGCAATGGTGGCCCTGAAAAGAACACCCGCCATACGCGCGACATCCAGGCCCGACTGGTGCGTGAGGGTCAGACATCGCGTCTGAGCGGGGAGAAGTTCTACTCAACCGGCGCATTGTTCGCGGATATCCTGGTCACGACCGCACTGCAGGAGGACGACAAGCCGGCCATGGCTTTTATCCCGCTGCCTGCCGAAGGGGTGGAGATCGTGGATGACTGGTCAGGGATGGGTCAGCGTACCACCGCCAGCGGAACGGTAAGGCTTGATCGGGTCATCGTCAGGCCTGACGCAATCATTCCCCTGCCATCGTCAGACAAACCGACCCTGCGTGGTGCGGTGTCACAGCTGATTCAGGCAGCGATTGATGCCGGTATCGCGCAGGGCGCGCTGGACGATGCGCTGGAGTTTGTCCGTCATCACTCACGTCCCTGGGTGGATGCAGGCGTCGCTCGCAACGCTGATGATCCCTATATCCTGGCTGACATCGGGCGCATCAGTACCGAACTGAGTGCCGCGAATGCCCTGCTGCGACGGGCGGCCCGGATCCTTGATTCGCTGGCCTCGCAGCCTCTGACGGCGGAAAACAGCGCCGCCGCCTCAATTGCCGTGGCGGAAGCCAAGGTGCTGACCACCGATATCGCGCTGCGTGCCAGCGAAAAGCTGCTGGAATGGGGTGGAAGCCGCGCGACGCTGCTGCAGCATGGACTCGACCGCCACTGGCGCAATGCCCGCACCCACACGCTGCATGACCCGGTGCGCTGGAAAACCCACGCCATTGGCAATTACTACCTCAATGCGATCTACCCTGCGCGCCATGCGTGGATTTAAGGAGAAAGAATGAGTCAGGTTCAGCCGAAACAGCCCGCCGACCGCCTCCGCAGTGAGCAACAGACGCTGGACGTGGCCGCGCAACTGGCGCAGGCGTTCCGTGCGGGTGCCGCCGAGCGGGATCGCGAACGTGAGCTGCCCTATGCCCCCTTGCAGAGACTGTTTCAGTCAGGCCTGGGGGCGATCACCGTGCCAAAGGCGTATGGCGGCATTGCAGTTTCAACCGCCACGCTCGCCTCCGTTATCACCCTGCTCAGTGAGGCCGATGCGGCGATAGGGCAGGTTCCGCAGAATCACTTCTACGCGCTGGAAGTCCTGCGCCTCAACGGCAGCGAATCACAAAAGCAACGCTTTTATAGCGAGGTACTGGCTGGCGTCCATCTGGGAAATGCACTGGCGGAATTTGCCTCCCGCGCGGCGCATCAGCGCACCACACAGATCCGCGATAATGTCCTTAACGGCACTAAATTTTACGCCACCGGTGCGCTGTTTGCCGATCGCATTCCCACGGCGGCGCGCGACGAAGACGAGAAAGAGCAGCTGGTATTTGTGCCCCGACATCAGGCAGGCGTGACGGTTATTGATGACTGGAGTGGCTTCGGCCAGCGCACCACCGGCAGCGGCAGCGTCCTGTTTGAGAACGTCAGGGTAGAGGCAGACGATGTGGTGCCGTTTCAGACCGCATTTGAGCGGCCGACCTCGCTGGGCCCTTTTGCACAGATCCTGCATGCCGCGATCGATCAGGGCATTGCCCAGGCGGCGTTTCATGACATGCTCGACTTTCTGCGTCAGCGTGCCCGGCCGTGGCCAGACAGCGGCGTGACCCGCGCCTGTGAGGACCCCTTAACGCTCGATCGCACCGGGCGTCTGGCGGCACGGTTGCGGGCCGGCGAGGCGCTCATCGCGGAGGCGGGTGCAGCCATCGACGTTGCGCAACACCAGCCTGACGCTGATACGGTGGCGCAGGCTTCGATTGCGGTGGCGAAAGCGCGCGCCTGGACCACCGAGGTGGCACTGGAGGCCGCTAACCTCCTGTTTGAACTCGGCGGCACACGAGCCAGCCTGCGTGAATATCATCTCGACCGCCACTGGCGCAATGCGCGCACTCATACCCTGCACGATCCGGTGCGCTGGAAATATCCCGCGATAGGCAACTTCCTGCTCAATGGCGTACTGCCACCGCGCCGGGGCACGCTATGAGTCAGAAACAGGTTCTGCTCAACGCCTTCAACATGAATTGTGTCGGGCATATTCATCACGGCATGTGGACACACCCACAGGATCACTCCACCGAATTCAATAGCCTGAGTTACTGGACCGATCTGGCACGCCTGCTGGAGCGCGGGCTGTTCGACGGACTGTTTATTGCGGACATCCTGGGCGTCTATGACGTTTATCAGCAGGGTATCGGGCTGACGGCGAGCGAGTCGATTCAGCTGCCGGTCAACGATCCGCTGATGCTGGTTTCAGCCATGGCGGGCGTCACACAGCATCTCGGTTTTGCGGTGACCGCCAACCTCAGCTATGAAGCACCGTTTCCCTTTGCCCGTCGTCTCTCGACGCTCGACCACCTTACGCAGGGGCGGATTGGCTGGAACATCGTCACCGGCTACCTGGACAGTGCTGCACGGGCGATGGGTAACAAACAGCTGCTCGCGCATGACCAGCGTTACGCTCAGGCGGATGAGTTTCTCGACGTCAGCTATCAGCTCTGGGAAGGCAGCTGGCAGGATGATGCCCTCGTCGTCGACCGCCAGCGTCGTCTTTATGCCGATGCCAGCAAAATTCATCCCATCAGACATCAGGGGGAGTTTTATCAGGTTGAGGGGTATCACCTCAGCAGTCCGTCACCCCAGCGCACGCCGCTGCTGTTCCAGGCCGGCACCTCTGCCCGTGGCATTCAGTTTGCGGCGCGTCATGCCGAGTGCACCTTCGTCAATGCCGCGACACCCGCGGCAATGCGTCAGCAGACGCAGCGGCTGCGTGAAGCGGCGACCGCAGCGGGCCGCCGTGCAGAGGACCTGCGTATTTTTATGGGAGTCGGTGTGATTGTGGCTCCGACCGAGCGGGAAGCGCAGGAGAAGCACCGCAGCTATCTCGAATATGCCAGCCCGGAGGCGGGTATCGCCCATTTTTCCAGCTCGATTGGCCTCGATCTGGCAGCTTTCGGTCCCGATGAGCCCATCATCAGCGGTGAAACTCGCGCAATAGAGTCGGTCAGTCAGGCGTACAGCGGCTGGACCCGCCGTCGCCTGCTGGAGCAGCACGCCATGGGCAGTCGTTATCCCCTGATTATCGGCAATCCCGCGCAGGTTGCGGAGGCGCTGCTGCAGTGGATGGATGAGGGAGATATCGACGGCTTCAACCTGACCCGCATTCTTAACCCGCAAAGTTACCGTGATTTTATCGAGTTAGTCGTGCCGGAATTACAACAGCGCGGTCGCTACAAAACGACTTATCAGCCCGGATCACTGCGCAACAAACTCTTTCAGCAGGATCGCCTGCCCGATCGCCACCCGGCGGCGCAGTGGCGTCATACCACCGGCCGTCGTTGATCCGCTTAACCTCAAGGAATCATCATGACACGTACAAACAGATTACGCGCCACGCTGGGCGGCTTGCTGCTGACACTCTCTGCCGTCGCCGCTGCAGACTATTCCGGTCCGCTCAAAGTGGGCACGACCGCGGCCTTTGCCCCGCCGCTGGAGACGGCGGTGGCGGAAGCGAAAAAGCAGGGGCTGGCGGTTGAACTGGTTGAATTTACCGACTGGACTGCGCCCAACGTCAGCGTGGAGAATGGCGATATCGACGTTAACCTGTTCCAGCATAAGCCTTTTCTGGAGAACGCTAATCAGTCAGGAGGGTTCCATCTGGTCGCTTATGCGCCTGCTATCATCAACAATATCGGGCTTTACTCTAAAAAGCACAGCGCCATTGACCAGGTGCCGGAAGGGGGCACCGTCGCCATCGCCAACGATCCAATCAACGGCGCGCGTGGATTACTCCTGCTGCAGAAGGCGGGGCTGATTACCCTCAAACCGGGCGCCGGACTGAAATCCACGGTCGATGATATCGTCAGCAATCCTGAGAAGCTGAAAATCATTGAGGTCGAAGCGGTACAGCTCTCACGGTCGCTGGAAGAGGTCGACCTGGCGCAGGGGTATCCGCACTATCTGCGTCTGGCAAAAACCATCGATCCGAATCACGCGCTGCTGTTCGACGGGCTGGAACATCCGGAATATGTGATTCAGTTTGTGATTCGGGAGGGGCACCAGGACGATCCGCGCCTGGCAAAATTTGTCGATATCTATCAACATTCGCCGGTGGTACGCGCCAGCCTCGACAGCTTCTACGGCAAACTCTATCAGCCGGGCTGGAGTCAGTAACGATGGTCAGCCTGGTCATTCCTGACGCGACGGCGTTGCCCCATGCCGCCGCCGAAATCCGCACCCACGCTGCTGCTCACGTCAGGCTGGAAGCGGTCAGTAAACGCTATCCCGGTCAGACGGCCGATGCGCTGCATCACATCAATCTGGAGATCCAGCGCGGTGAGATTTTTGGCATCATCGGCCGCAGCGGCGCAGGTAAATCCACGCTTATCCGCTGCCTGAATCGCCTGGAAGATCCCACCGGTGGACGCATCGTCATCGACGGCACCGACATCAGCGCGCTGGGCGCGCGGCAGCTGGTCGAATGGCGGCGCAGCACGGGCATGATCTTTCAGCACTTCAATCTGCTCTCCGCCAAAACCGTCAGACAGAATATTGAGCTGCCGCTCAGGGTCGCCGGCGTGCCGGCGGCGGCGCGGGCGCGAAAGGTGGATGAACTGCTGGCGCTGGTCGGGCTGGAAGCGCGGCAACACGCCTGGCCTGCACAGCTCTCCGGGGGGCAGAAGCAGCGCGTCGGTATTGCCCGTGCGCTGGTGCACGACCCGGAACTGCTGCTGTGCGATGAAGCCACCTCAGCACTCGATCCCGAGACCACGCGTGCGATTCTGGCGCTGCTGAAAAAGATTAATCAGCAGCGTCATATCACCATTGTGCTGATCACCCACGAGATGGAAGTGGTGCATGACCTTTGCCACAACGTGGCGGTCATCGATCAGGGGGAAATCATCGAACGCGGCCCGGTCTGGCAGGTCTATAGCGACCCGCAGCAGGAAACCACGCGTCAGCTGCTCAATCCCGGTCATCAGACGCTGCCCGAATCCGTTGCCGCCCGCCTGAGTGATCACCGGCTGCATCAGGATGCGCGGCTGTTAGTGCGTTTGCGCTACACCGGACAGGGTGCCCGGCCCGACATCGGCGCGCTGGGCGCGCGGGTGCCGGGGGAAATCACGCTGATCCACAGCGCGATTGAGTGGGTGGAACAGAAACCGGTGGGGCAGCTGCTGGTGCTGCTGGATGCACAGCATGAGGCGCAATCCGTCACCGCTCAACTGGCGCACATTGCCGATCGACTGGAGGTAGTGGGTTATGTCACAGGCTATTGATCGTTTGTGGACCGCGTTACTGGACACCCTGCTGATGGTTGGCGTCTCCTCTGCGCTGGCTCTGGCGCTGGGGTTGCCGATGGCGGTGATTCTGGTGGTCAGCGGACGGGGCGATCTCTTTCCCAGTCCGGCACTCAATCGGGTGCTGGGCTGGATAGTGAATCTCTTCCGCTCCATACCCTTTCTGATTCTGATGGTGGCGTTAATCCCCTTTACCCGCTGGATCGTCGGGACGACCTACGGCGTCTGGGCGGCCGTCGTGCCGCTGACCCTGGCGGCAACCCCGTTCTTTGCCCGCATTGCGGAGGTCAGTCTGCGGGAAGTGGATAAAGGGCTGACCGAAGCGGCGCAGGCGATGGGTTTTCATCGCTGGCACATTATCTGGCATGTCCTGCTGCCGGAGGCGCGCCCTGGCATTGTCAGTGGTTTCACCATTACGCTGGTCACCATGATCAACGCCTCAGCCATGGCGGGTGCCATCGGTGCCGGGGGATTAGGGGATCTGGCCTATCGCTATGGCTACCAGCGCTTTGACATGCAGGTCATGGTGACGGTCATTGTGGTGCTGGTCGCACTGGTCACGCTGCTTCAGTTATGCGGTGACCGGCTGTCGCGTCGTCTGAATCATCGCTGAGCGGTTAAGGCCGGGAACTCCCGGCCTTAGCGATCTCACGCGCCTTCGCCATTGCCTATCTGCCAGATGAACGTCGGATCGCTGCCGTTCACTTCCCAGTCACCCACATTGCGGATTTTGTAGATCACCGGATTGTGTGATGAGACCGTGCGGGCGTTACGCCAGTGGCGGTCCAGCGCCTTGCTGACGCGGGTGTCCGACGCGCCAAGCGCATTAAACAGCTCCGTGGCGACCCGCGTCACCAGCTCCGTGGCTACGGTCTGCGCTTTAGCCGATTCCACTTCTGCCAGCACGTTAGCCGCGTGAAGCGCTGCATCATCCGCGCCGCTGAGCTGTAATTCAAACGCCCGCTGCAGTGAGTGGGTCGCGCGCTCAACGGCGGCTTCGGCGGCCCAGGCCCAGCTGCTGATCTGTCCCACCACCTGCAACACCTGCACATCCTGCCTCACCTGAGGGGCGTTGCCGTGGCTGTAAATCCGCTTACGCTGCGCCACCCCCTGTGCCGCATCGCGCACCACCGCCCGGCCAATTCCCGCCAGCGTTGCGAGCAGGACATGCTGGTAAAAAGCGGTCTGATAGCGGAAGCGCTCGCTGAAATCATAAACGTGGGGCTGCTCAACCCCGGCCTGATGAAAGCGGGTGGTGCCGCTGCCGGTCAGCCGCTGCCCGAAACCATCCCAGTCGTCATCGCGCTCCACCCCGTTCTGGTGCGTGTTCACCAGCGCAATCACATCACGGCCGTTGTCCGTCCGCTTTGCATAGACATCGATCCAGTCGGCATAGAGGGTTCCGGTGCTGTAAAACTTTTCACCGCTGATCACCCATCCCGCCGGCGCGGGGGAAACCTGGGTGATCACCTCACCCAGCTTCACCGCGCCGACCTCGCTCCAGCCGCTGCCCACCAGCTCACCGTCGACGAAACGCCGGAACCAGCGACGGCGTGCGTCGCTGTCAGGCTGGTTCAGGCGATCCTCGATAAAGGCAAAGTGCGCGCGCAGCGCCTGTGGCAGGTTCGAATCTGCCTCGGCCAGGTCAGTCAGTAACGAAAAGAGCTGGGGCAGCGAAACACCAAAGCCGCCGTCCTCTTTCGGGATTCGCAGTGTGCCGAACCGGGCCTCTTTCAGCCAGCGGATCGGCTCATGCAGCAGCGTGCGGCCGGTTTCCCGTGCCGCCGCCTCGCTGGCAATACGGGCAAAAAGCGGTCTGAAATGGTCACGCAGCGCGGCAAATTCAGTCGGGTTGAGTTCAGACATGATCGTCTCCTGTGGCGGGTTGTTCATCAATGTCCTGTCGGGTCGGTTCAAACCGGACGATCAACAGGAAAATAATCGGAATAAGGGCGGCGAGAGAGACAATCCAGAACATGTTGGTGCCGTAGCGCGCCTGCAGAATGGGCAGAATAAACAGCGCCAGCGCACTGCCAATGCCGGAAAGCGAGCGGCTGAAGCCGACGCCGGTGGCCCGGATATGCGTCGGGTAGGAGAGTGCCGGATAGATCATCAACTGCGCACCGGGCCCGAAACCTTCAGCAAACAGCCAGAGACCGAGCATCAGCACCGCCACCACCACGCCCGTCGTCGCCTGCGGATGACCAATCAGTGCCAGCGAGATCAGCGCGATAAACTGCAGCGCAAAGCCGGCAATCGCCACATGACGGGAGGGGAATTTCCACGCCAGCCGCATGCCCAGCAGGCCGCCGGTAAAGGCAAACAGCGCATTCAGCCCCAGCGAGGCAGAGATAGTTTCGAAGACGCCCGCTCCCAGAAACTGCGCAAGGATCGACGGCAGGAAGAAGGCGATGGCGGTGTATTCAAAGGCGATACAGACGTTCATCACCCCACTGACCAGCGTGCGCTCCAGATAAGGCTTCTGAAACAGCACCCGGAAACTCACTTTCGGCGCTGCCTTCACGGTAACGCCTCTTTCGGGCTGCACTTCATGCGCCTCGATGCCGTAAGAGTCCCGCAGGATACGCACCGCACCACGCAGATCGCCCTGATTAGCTGCCCAGAGAGGAGACTCGTTCATGAATCTGCTGCGCACCGCGATAATCAGCAGGGCCGGTACGGCACCAAACAGCAGCGAGGCGCGCCACAACCAGTCGATGTGTTCAGCAGGCAGCAGAAAATAGAGCGCAAAAATAATGAAGAAACAGGCGGATGAGGCGGCATACCACATCGGGCACCAGGCCGCGAGGCGCGACGCTTTATTGCCTTTGCCGGAGAATTTAGAAAACTCCGCCAGATAAGCCATAGCCACCGGCAGATCGATCCCCACGCCGATCCCCATCAGAAAGCGCGCTCCAATCAGCACCCAGACGTTGGGTGCCAGACCCGCAGCGATGGCCGAGACGACAAAGAAGAGCATATCCGCCATAAATACGGAGTAGCGGCCATATTTATCGGTCAGCCAGCCGCCGATCAGATTGCCCACGATAGTGCCGATCATGATGGAGGAGGTCACCAGCCCGGTGAGCACCGGCGTCAGGCTGAACTCCCTGACGACATCATCAATGCCGTAAGAGAGCGTCGTCAGGTCGTAGGCATCAAGAAACACACCGCCCAGCGCCAGAAACACGATCCAGCGGGCGTAGCTGTTTTTCTCACTTTTACTGTTGATAAGCCGGGCCACGTCGCTCACCGAACGCACCGGCGTGGAGTGGGGCGGCGGGATGGTCAGGGTGTCGTCAATATTCAGTGTACTCATCGTATCCTCGTTATTATGTTCAGCAGGTAACGAGGCTTTTATAGGTATTCCCGACGCAGTAAACAACCAACAAATATGGATAACGATTATAATAATTTCAATAAGTTAATTCGTTTTTACTGGCATGCAAAAGGCCGGATGAAGGGGTTATTTCATCCGGCAGCGTTCAGGCAAATTCGTTGTCAGGCGGCTGTGCGAACAGCCTGATGCTAAACCGCCAGGTTGAGCGTCCGCTGCGCTGAATCGGAACGCCGGCGATAGCCAGCCCCCGGATGCGGCAATGCCAGCCGTGGCCCCTGTCCGAACAGCTTTTCACGCAGCGTTCCCGGCTGATAATCCTGCTTATAGACACCCCGTTTTTGCAGCTCCGGCACCAGCAGCTCCACCACGTCGGTAAAGGTTTCATGCGTTACGGCGTAGGCGAGGTTAAAACCATCCACATCGGTTTCCTCCACCCAGCTCTGCAGCTCATCCGCCACGGTTTCGGCACTGCCCACCAGCAGTGGCCCGAATCCCCCAATCCCGACCCAGTCTGCAAGACCCTGGACCGTCCACTGGCGGTTCGGGTCGGCGGTGGAGAAGGTCTCTACCGCCGACTGAATCGCATTGGTATGCAGATGCTTCAGCACCTGATCCGGCTGATACTGGCCAAAATCGATACCGGTCCAGCCGGAGATCAGCGCCAGCGCGCCTTCGTAACTGACATAGCGTTTGTACTCCTGCCATCTGGCCTGCGCTGCCAGGTCAGTTTCACCCACAATCACCGTCTGCAGATTGAAGATCAGTATGTCGCGTGGATCGCGTCCCGCCGCGGCGGCTCGCTGGCGAATATCCGCCACGGTTTTTTTCAGCAGCACTTTCGAGGGCGCCGCCACGAACACGCACTCGGCATGTTCTGCCGCAAACGCCTTGCCGCGGCTGGACGCTCCCGCCTGGTAGAGTACCGGCGTGCGCTGCGGTGACGGTTCGCAGAGATGAATGCCCGGCACCTGAAAGAAGGTGCCCTGGTGGTTAATCGGATGAATTTTATCGGGGTCGCTGAAAATATGGCGTTCGCGATCGCGCACGATTGCGTCATCTTCCCAGCTTCCCTCAAGCAGTTTGTAGATCACCTGAAGATATTCATCGGCATAGTCATAGCGCGCGTCATGATCGGTCTGCGTCTGCTGGCCGATATTGCGCGCGCCGCTCTCCAGATAGGAGGTGACAATGTTCCAGCCAATGCGGCCTTTGGTCAGGTGATCGAGCGTGGAAATGCGCCGTGCAAACGGGTAGGGATGTTCAAACGAGAGCGAGGCGGTGAGGCCAAACCCCAGATGCTCCGTCACCAGCGCCATCGGCGTAATTAACGCCAGCGGATCGTTAACCGGCACCTGGGTGGCCTGGCGAATGGCCGCCTGATTATTGCCGTTGAGCACATCATAGACACCCAGTACGTCCGCAATAAACAGCCCGTCAAACTTACCGCGCTCCAGCAGGCGCGCCAGGTCGGTCCAGTATTCCAGATCTTTATACTGCCAGGAGCGGTCGCGGGGATGCGCCCACAGGCCGGGAGATTGATGACCGACACAGTTCATATCGAAAGCATTAAGGCGAATTTCACGTTGCGATGACATAGCGACTCCTGAGCGGATGCGGCAATCGCCTGCCGCCCGCGTATAGATTGAGGTTTTTTCAGGGCTGAATCAGTGCGTCAGGGAGCCGGGACATCGCTCACTGAGGGAGGAGGGCGTAATGCTCAGCAGCCTGTGCGCCACCGATTCCGCATGCTCTGCCACCTGTGGCAGTCCCATCAGCTCGCCAAAACGTCCTCGTGCGGCAGGCCCGGCGACATAGAGATGCGGGTTGGGTTCGCCCCGGGCATCCAGCGTCTGCGACAGCGCATTGACGCTGATGCCCAGCGACAGTGCATCGGGCTGAATCATGCCGTCGCGGTGTAGCTGGCGCAGCAGGGCATTGCTGTTCAGCAGCGCGTTATGCGCCGGGCCGGTCGTCACAATGACCCGATCCACTACCCGGCTCTCCTGATGCGCGCCCCGCAGCCGCAGCGTCAGCCGGAGCGCGTCTCCCGCCGGTTCGGCGGCGATCAGACGCGCCGCCCGCAGCGAAAGCTGACCGCTGGCCTGCAGCTGAGTCAGCACCTGGCTGACCTGAGGGGCGATGCGGTAGCGGTGAACGTCCCACCAGGGACGAAGATGCTGCAGAAAACGTTGCTGTTCATGCAGCGGCAGGCTCTGCCAGATACGCTGCCCGTTGCGGCGGATATCATCCAGCACGAGCTGCCAGGGCAGGTTCAGCGCCGTGGCCTGTTTAACCTCCTGACGCACCCGATGTAACCAGCCTCGCGCGCTGGCGGGCTGCGGCAGGCGGTAATCCAGCGTGTACTCTTCTTCGCTGCCGCTCAGGTTGGCGCGCGGCACCAGCCCGCGACGCGAGAAAACGGTTATCCCGCCGCGATGCCGCTGGCGGTGCAGCGAGGCGACGACATCAGACATGGTCAGCCCTGAGCCGATGATCGCCACCCGCTCGTCTGGCGCAATCCGGGCCAGCGCATCACCCTGCCAGGGATTAGCGATGACGGCGGGGTGCGCCTGCAGCGGTTTAAGCAGCGCAGGCAGTTCAGGCGGCGGATGACTGATCGCCAGCACCACCTGATCGGCCCGGATGCGCTGACCTGAAGCCGTAGTGACGATGCCATCCTGCAGGGAAACCGCGCTGTCCCGTAAATGGCGCAGCGTCACAGGCGAGTGCTGCTGCTGATAAATAAACTGCGCGTTGACCCAGCGGCCAAACTCACCGCGCTGCGGGTAAACATTGCCGTCATGCCACAGCGCGTCCGGATCGTCGCGGAAGTGCGGCGAGGCGCGGTAGTCACGGTCAAACGCGCCCGCTTCATCCCCGGCCAGCTGCATTCTGGCAGCCGGCACATTGATACGATGCGCCGGATCGGGCGTGCCATACGCCACGCCCTGCGCCAGCTGCGCCCGCGGTTCGATCACCGTCACGCTCAACCCCGCCTCGCCCAGCCGGGCGAGATGGATCGCCAGTGCGGTGCCGGTGAATCCACCGCCAATGATGACAATCTGCTGTTGTGACATAAACGAGCCTTTTCTTCTGTTAACTGGCGCTGGAGTGCTTTTCCGGGCGACGGTCGCCGCCAATGGTTTCGCCAAAGGGCCCGGTATTCACGCTGCGCTGTTTCTTTTCAGCATTTGCCGCCAGCGGTAACAGCGGCATTACCAGATCGGCAAAGCGGTGCGCCTCTTCAAGGTGCGGATAGCCGGAGAAGATAAAGTTCTCAATCCCCAGCGCCTGATATTCACGAATACGATCGGCAACCTGCTGCGGATTGCCCACCAGCGCGGTGCCGGCGCCGCCGCGCACCAGTCCCACGCCCGCCCAGAGATTAGGCCCGATGCGCAGACTCTCCCGCGACCCCTGATGCAGCGCACTCATCCGCGCCTGACCGGCTGAATCCATCCGGGCGAAAATCTTCTGCGCTGCGGCGATCGTCTCGTCATCCAGATGCGAGATCAGCCGATCGGCGGCTGCCCAGGCCTCCTCTTCCGTTTCCCGTACAATGACATGTAACCGGATACCATAAGAGAGCGTGCGGCCCTGTTCCTGCGCCCGCTGACGTACCACCGCCAGCTTCTCTGCCACCTGTTCGACCGGTTCTCCCCAGGTCAGATAGGTATCGATCTGGCTGGCGGCAACGTCGATAGCCGCCTCCGAGGAACCGCCAAAATAGAGCGGCGGGCCGTTCTCCTGCACCGGAGGAAAGAGGATCTCCGCGCCTTCTACGCGAATGTGCTCTCCTGCGAAGTCGACCTTCTCGCCTTTCAGCAGGCGGGAGTAGACGTCGAGAAACTCCCTGGTCACCTGATAGCGCTCGGCGTGACTGAGGAAGATGCCATCACCCTTGTTCTCCACCGGGTCGCCGCCGGTGACCACGTTAATCAGCAGACGCCCGCCCGAGAGGCGATCCAGCGTCGCGGCCATGCGTGCCGCCAGGCTCGGCGGTTGCAGGCCGGGGCGCACGGCCACCAGATAGCGCAGGTTTTTGGTGATCGGGGCCAGCGCCGAGGCGACCAGCCATGAATCTTCGCAGCTCTTGCCGGTCGGGATTAACACACCGTAGTAGCCCAGATTGTCTGCTGCCAGCGCCACCTGCTGTAAATAGGGTAAATCGACCGCCCGGCCTCCTTCGGTTGTCCCCAGATAGCGCCCGTCACCATGGGTGGGCAGAAACCAGAAGAGATTCAGGTTTTCCTGTGTCGCGTGGCTCATTAGCAGATTCCTTTATAACGATATTTGAATTTAATACATAGGGATAATACCTTTGGTTATATAGCTGTTAGCAGATAGCGTGCCAGAGTGAGCAGCTATTTTTATCCCGTTAATTCAGTGAGATAGGCATTTACCATTTCGACTGGTGCTGCTGCATTTGCAACAGCCAGGGTGGCAGGCTGTCGCGTCGGCAACAATCCGGCACCTCTGGCCTCTCGTTTATGCGGCGGACGCGCGGTATGGTCATCACTCTTCTGGTAACCCGGTAAAACGAGATGCAGATTTCCAGCCCTGAGTTGATTGACCCCGCATCGCGCGCGTTTAAAAGCGTGCTGGATCAGCTCGCCCCCACCGATGCGACCGTACTGATTATTGGCGAAACCGGCACCGGTAAAGAGGTGATGGCGCGCTATCTGCATCACCACAGCGCGCGCAGCCGGCAGCCGTTCCTGGCGGTTAACTGCGGCGCGCTGACCGAAAGTCTGGCGGAGTCAGAACTGTTTGGACATGAGAAAGGGGCGTTTACCGGCGCACAGGAGCGGCATCGCGGCTGGTTTGAAGCGGCAGAAGGCGGCACGCTGCTGCTGGATGAAGTCGGCGAACTGAGTCTGTCGCTACAGATAAAGCTGCTGCGCGTGCTGCAGGAGCGTGAGATCACCCGCGTCGGATCGTCACGGGCGGTAAAGGTCAACGTGCGGGTGATTGCGGCGACGAACCGTGATCTGGCCGCAGCGATTCGTGAACGGCGATTCCGGGAAGATCTTTACTACCGGCTGAATGTGGCCAGCGTGACGCTGCCCCCGCTGCGCCAGCGCAGCGAGGATATTCCGGTGCTGGCCACGCACTTTCTGCAGCTCTATGCACGTCGCCTGGGCCGTCCTCAGCTCCGCCTCAGCGAGGATGCGCTGGCGACGCTGATGGCCTACAGCTGGCCGGGCAACATCCGCGAACTGGAGAACACGCTGCACAACGCCGTGCTGCTCAGCAAAAGCTCCGTGGTAACGCCGCAGCAGCTGCGGCTGAGTCCGCTGGCGGAGAGCGATCTGCCGCCTGGTGAGGAGGCACTGGATCAGTTCCTGCGCCAGCAGATGCAGCAGAGCGAAACGCCACTCTATCCCCGCGTGATTGCCGCGCTGGTGAAAAATGCGCTGGAACTGACCCAGGGCAATCAGCTTCAGGCTGCCGCTCTGCTCGGTATCAGCCGTCATACGCTGCGCACCCAGCTGGGACACCTCGGCGTGATTAAACCGCGCCGCACCGCCCTGCGTCAGCGCCAGACCGCTTCCTGCCAGGCTCCGGAGCGTGAGCGGGAACTGCGCATCGGTTATCAGAAGTTCGGCAACCTCGGCATTCTGAAAGCGCGTCAGTCGCTGGAACAGCAGCTGGCGGATCGTGGCGTCAGCGTATTGTGGAGCGAGTTTCCGGCGGGTCCGCAGCTTCTGCACGCGCTGAGCAATAAGGAGATCGATTTCGGCACCACCGGCGAAGTGCCGCCGCTGTTTGCCCAGGCCAGCAACAGCCCGATGATGTATGTCGCCTGGGAGCCAGCGGCGCCGCAGAGTGTTGCGCTGCTGGTGCCGGACAACAGCCCGATTCAGCAGATAGGCGATCTCAGAGGGAAGCGTATCGCCGTCAACCGCGGATCCAACGTTCACTATCTGCTGCTGCAGATTCTGGATGAGGCGGGGTTAGCCCTGGATGATGTGCGTATCGTCTACGCGCCGCCCCGATATCCCTTAACGCCCAGCGATCTCAATGCGGTGGATGCCTGGATGATGTGGGATCCCCTGCTCAGCGATGCCGAGAACAGCGGGCAGTTCAGGGTGATTGCTGACGGCACCGGGCGGGTCAACAACCATCAGTTCTATCTCGCCGAACGCGGATTTGCCGCCCATTCGGGCGATCTGCTGCAGGTTCTGCTTGGCGCGCTGGAGCAGACGGGACGTTACATTGATGCGCACCGTGCGGAAGCGGCCGGACTGCTCTCCACCGAACTCGGCATCTCTACTTCCTCTCTGATGCATGCCCTGGCCCGGCGCAGTCATCAGACCCAGCGCATGAATTTAGCCATCATCCGCGAACAGCAGACCATCGCAGACCGCTTCTATGCGCTGGGGCTGTTTAATCGCGCTATCCGGGTTCGCGAGTCCGTCTGGCATCCATAGCGTTTTTTCAGCTAAGCATCGAACTTCTCCTCGCTAAGCGCGGCAACCCGCGTTTGATATGTTGCGCTGACTACAACAGACTCAGGAATGAGAAATGAAAAAAGTATTACTCAGCGCACTCATTATTGCCGCTCAGGCGGGCTTAGCGTTCAGCATCCAGGCAGCAGAGAAGCCTGAAACGATCAATATCGGTTTCCAGAAGGCCAATATCTTCGCGCTGCTGAAATATCGCGGCACGCTGGATCAGGAATTTAAAAAGCAGGGGATCGCGGTTCACTGGATTGAGTTTCCGGCCGGGCCGCAGATGCTTGAAGGGCTGAACATCGGCAGCATCGACCTCGCGGCGACCGGCGACGCGCCGCCCACCTTCGCGCAGGCCGCTCAGGCCGATCTGGTCTATCTGGCACACTCGCCCGCCAACCCGAAAACCGAGGCGATTGTGGTTCCGGCCGACTCGCCGATCAAAAGCGTTGCAGATCTGAAGGGGAAGCGCGTCGCGCTGAACAAAGGCTCTGACGTGAACTACCTGCTGGTCACCGCGCTGGATCAGGCGGGGCTGAGCTACAAAGACATTACGCCGGTTTATCTGCCTCCTGCGGATGCGCGTGCCGCTTTCCAGCGCGGCGCAGTGGACGCCTGGGTCATCTGGGATCCTTACTATGCAGAAGTGGAAACCAATGCTCACGCGCGGCTGATCAAAAATGCAGAAGGACTGGTGCCCCATTACACCTTCTACCTCGCCAGTCGTAAGTTTGCGGAAGGGTACCCGCAGATCGCCAGCAAGGTCGTGGATGAACTCGGCACGCTCAGCAGCTGGGCCAATCAGCATCAGGAAGAGGCAGCCAGAATCATGTCCACCTCAACCGGGCTGCCCCAGCCTGTCTGGCAGCGCGCGCTGGCGAGAATGCCGTTTGGCGCAGAGCGGATGACGCCAGAGGTCTTCACCCAGCAGCAGGCGCTGGCGGATACCTTTACCCGGATTGGTCTGCTGCCGGTGAAGGTCGATATCCGCAGCGCCACCTGGTCGCAGGATAAAAAGTAGGGGAGAGCCGGGCGGGGGTTCGGGGCAATCTCCGCCACCGGCTTCAGAGCAAAAATTAACCTGCCGTAAGGCAAACGGCAGCAGGATGCAAAGGCGTTGAAAAGGCGAGAAACAGGAGATCTTTAGCGAAGCGGTGCTTACATTTCATAGGGTTACATAATATTAATATCCTCAGACTGCGCCATGCGCTGTTCTACACTTAGACATTCAATCACGCCATTTGATTGAAAAAGCAGCATCACGAAGAGGGTGGCGACCGCAAACATTCACGCAGCCGCAGCCTTCATAACTGATCATGCACGTGAGGAGAACACCATGAAAGCAGTTGTCTATAACGGACCTTTTGACGTTTCAGTCAAAGAGGTGCCGGATCCCAGAATCGTTCGTCCTACCGATGTCATTGTCCGTATTACCACCACCAATATCTGCGGTTCCGACCTGCATATGTACGAAGGGCGCACCAGCTTCGAACAGGGGCGCATCTTTGGCCATGAAAACCTGGGACAGGTCATTGAAATCGGCGGCGCGGTTGAGCGAGTCAAAGTCGGCGATTATGTCTGCCTGCCTTTTAATGTTGGCTGCGGATTCTGTGAAAATTGCGAGAAAGGGTTAACCGGCTACTGTCTCACGGCAAACCCGGGTACGGCCGGTGCCGCCTATGGCTTTGCTGAAATGGGCGAATGGGATGGCGGACAGGCGGAGTTACTGCGCGTTCCCTATGCTGACTTTAACTGCCTGGTGCTGCCGCCTGATGCGGTAGAAAAAGAGGAAGACTACGTTCTACTGTCCGACATCTTCCCCACCGGCTGGCACGCCACTGAACTGGCAGGATTACGCCCCGGAGAGAGTGTTGCCATTTACGGTGCCGGACCGGTCGGCCTGATGGCTGCACACTCGGCCCTGATCAAGGGCGCCTCGCAGGTGTTTGTGGTGGATACTCATCCGGACAGACTGGCGCTGGCCGAGCAGATGGGCGCAGTGGCCATCAACGGCGTGGGTGATGAGGCCGTCAATAAAATCCTCGAATTAACCGATGGGCGCGGCACGGATTGCGGTTGCGAGTGCGTGGGCTATCAGTGCTGCAATAAACATGGCCACGAGGATAACTCTGCCACGCTGAACAGCCTGGTCGCCTCAACCAAGGCCACAGGCGGCATCGGTGCGGTAGGCGTTTTTGTTCCGCAGGACCCCGGCGGCGCGACCGATCTGGCCAAAGAGGGTAAAGTGCCTTTCGATTTTGGTAATTTCTGGTTCAAGGGCCAGTCGATCAAGACCGGCCAGTGTAATGTCAAAGCGTACAACCGCCAGCTCGCCAGGCTTATCCATCAGGGCAGAGCCAATCCGGCGCAGATCATTTCGCACCGACTCGCGCTGGCAGACGCAGCCGAAGGCTATAAGCATTTTGATGATCGTGATAATGGCTGGACAAAAGTCATTCTGAAACCCTGACAGGTCACTCAGAAGAGTTAAGACACATTCAGGCGGTGGGAAGAGGGAGAATGCAAACTGCCTGTCTGTGGCTGGGGATGTTCAGTGCATTTATGCCCCCCCGAAAACGCGTTCGCGTGTTTTGCAATCCCTTCATGACCGCGTGTCGTTATCGGAAACAGGTTCTCCGTTCTTCAAAGTAAAGTGATGAATGTCACCGGTCTCTGTCAACGCATGACGACTGGTCAGCTATCCTTCAGCCTGATACTTTAAAGACCTGTTAAGCAGTCCCGGAGGGCCTATGCCTCATATTATTTTAAGCGATATCAGCGCCAGCGTCAGTGAACTGAAGAAAAACCCGATGGCGACCGTCAGCGCCGGTGACGGCTATCCGGTCGCTATTCTTAATCGCAACCAGCCTGTCTTCTACTGCGTCCCGGCTGAGCTTTATGAGCAGATGCTGGATGCCCTTGACGATCAGGAACTGGTTAAGCTGGTCCAGGAACGCAGTAATGAAAGATGGTGGGAAGTCTGCGATTGCCGCAGCAGATAAGGTCGTCAACGTCTTTTGGGTCAGAGCACTGGAGAAAATCAGTCAAACAGCCTGAACAAATGTTGAGACGCAAAACGGTGAAGGCCGAAATCCTTCGGGGGGCGCTTGAGATAGCACAGGCAAAAATTTGATATCGCGCATGCCATTGCTGCTCCCTGGGTTACTGAACTTTATCATCGCAGCCAGCAGGCATAGCCATCGATTTCCTACTTCTTTCAGTCGACAGAAGACGCCGCTTCAGAACCTCCGGGAGAACCGTGCAGGGGATCGATTAGCACTTCGGAGGCTGGCACGCGAATCGTCTGAGTGCGCGGGAGTTTATCGCTATGAAACTGCAGCGTTACCGAGGTACCGAACGAGGACAAGGCTACGGTCACGTTATCATACCGGGACGCATAAGGTGGCAGTTCAGCTTCACTGCTTTTGACACCGTGACGTGTGAGCACAGAACTCCATTCCTTTTTGACGTATACGGTCGCGCTGTTGTGACGAAATCCAAGAACTTCCATGGTTCGTTCAGCGGAATCACCAAAGAGTCCAAGAAGCATTGTCACGACAAGCGGTATCGCAATAGAGAGGATCATATTACCTATTCTGATATCCTTCTCTACCTTATCAACTGCATTTTCTCCTGGCAAAACAAACTTAAGCTGTCCCCGACGCTGCCGGTTGAAGTCAAGTATGATAAACCACACTGCCAGCCCTATAGCCGATATGACAAGGCGAAAGTACCACAGCATCTGGTCATGATGGATCTGGGTAATTATTAAAATAAGGGTTAATACAGAGACGCTGTGAAAAATAGTAGCAATGGGCGGAAAAATTACGTGATGAATAAATTGACGTTGTCTTTTCCGGGTCCGGTAAAACTCAGAGGGGGCTTTGCGGAATCCCCTCATGCGTTGTCCTGAGGTGTATCCAGTATCTGTTATCCTGAGTAGGATTTGTTCTATAAAAGAATAACCTGTTAACCAGAAAACCAAGTGGCAGATGGACAGACCTAGACACATCAGAAAGAAATAAAAAACGAGCGTACCTGCAGAAAATACCGTGAAGATATAAAGTATGCAAAGGCTGTCCGATAGTGAGAGCCCATCGGGAAAACCGCCGTTCATCATGCAGTAAATCAGGAAAATCGCGCTTCCCAAGCCTAATGAGGCTTTTGTCACAACGGAAATCGCTTTCTCCGCCACCTCAAACTTTTTCTTTAGCTCGTCCATGCTTTCTTTCCCAGTCAAATCCCTTGAAGCAACGTAGAGTAACTCATCGTCGAAGCCAGTCAACCCAGGGTGGCATTCTGAATAAGCTACCCCTGACGGCCGGCATCGAGCAGCTGCCGTGCATCGCCAGCCGCCTAAGTGAAACGCACTTGGTAGTTAGCTGCCACGCCCAGCGCTAATGCCGGCATGTTTACGTCAGTGACCTCCTCTTTATTGTGCATGTTGCTATAAAACAGATACATCGCAAAAGAAGGCCTTGGGCACATCTTGAGTGGAAAGGTGATCGTCAGGTGCCGCCAGAACCTGTCCGTGTGTTTGTCACAGGTCACAGCGGAGCGTGGCGCTTTAGCCTGAAATTAGCCATATGCTGACGCAGTTGCGCCAAAAACCGCTTATGCACAATAGATAGGCCCTAGACAGGTATCCTATCCTATAATTTAGGCGGTAAATTTAACATAATCTTAATTATACGCATGGTAATTTATGGACAGTAGTCTCCAGCCCGTTAGCCTAAGAGATGTCAGGCCAAATCTGATTGGCTGACACGGTCATAAAATTGCCAACTACTCATTATTTGAAAATGGCAGTGAGAAGAATTTTGAATACGGGATTCGTTATGGAAATGTGTCCCTCCGTAACTTCCTCTTTCCGCATGTTCGCCACTGTAAGCTTCAGGCGCGGCATTAGCTGACTAAGTATTCTGCATCTCACTGGTTACCCTGTAAGGATGCGGCAAATTAAAGTCTCCTAGCATATCATATTAATTCCATTGACCATTAATGGTACAATTCCGTTATGACAATATTGTACAGGAATAAACAGGATAATGGCCGGCGTTAACGATTCCCTGTCTTTTAGTACGGCAGGATATGGTCAGTTACGGATACGCGAGGGCGTGGTTTACCGCTACTACAACGATTTGGGACCCCATTCAGGAAACTGTACCTGGGGGGTTGGTACGCTGGCTCATTATGGCGTATGTACGGACGAAGAACTGAAAAGGCCCGTGACCGCCAGCGATATCAATACGGCGCTGGCGAAACACGTACATAAAGTCGAACGATATATTCGCCGTAAAGTACCCAACCACCGTCTGACCCAGGCTCAGTTCGACGGACTGGTCTCTTTCATTTATAACGTGTCTGATCCTTCGGCTGTTATGGATGCGGCTGATCGTGGCGACATGAAAGCGGTACACGATAAGATGCTGCAGTACATTTATGTTTTTAAACATGATGCTAAAGGCAGGAAAGTCGGCAACCCGAAAATTCTGGCATCTCTCTATAAAAGAAGGCTTGAAGAAGCCGCCCCGTTCAGGCAGGAATAATATGATTAAAAAATTATCAATCACTCTCCTGTTAACACTGTGTACATCCGCCACTGTATTTGCAGGCAGTGATAAAGAAACAGACGCCCGGCTGGATACCCTGATGGGTGCTGATTCGCACGGGCAATACCATCAGTTTTTTAATAAGTTGCAGAAAGCGGTTAAAGAAAAGGATAAAAAAACCGTGGCTGAAATGGTCGACTATCCCATTACAGTTACCGTCAGCCATAAAGAAATCGATATTGCTGACAGTCGTGCTTTTGTTCAGGCATATGACAGCGTGTTCACTGACAGGCTGGTCAACATCATTTTGCATCAAACGTATGCAGACCTGTTCGTCAACAGTACGGGTGTGATGGTCGGAGAGCAGGGAGAGGTCTGGTTCAGCGGCCTGTGCAGCGTCAAAGACTGCAGCAAGTTTGATATCAAAATCATGCAAATTAATAACTGATCATTAGTTAATCATGCTGTCAATTATGGCGATACCCTATCAGCACGCTATTGCATTAAAGCCGACTTTACAGCCTGATAATCCAGCCTCTGTGGTTGAGCAATCCTTCCTGTTCTTCTACCTTCAGAGAGCGTCAGTGACGCCTCTATCCCCACCCGATTAGCTTACCGGAGGTCCGATGACGGACAGATACCAATCCGCGCCTGACAAAGACACCCTCTTTTTCGATGTCAATGAGACCCTGCTGGACACGACCGAACTGAATCAGGTGGTCGCACAGCGACTCGGTGACCGGCCGGAACGTGCCGAAGCCTGGTTTACCTCGGTGCTGCACCACTCTCTGGTCGAATCCGTGACCGGCAGCTGGCATAGCTTTGGTGATATCGCCGAAGCGGTGCTGAAGATGACCGCTTCGCGTTACGGTGTAACCCTGCCTGAAGAAGCAACGCCACTGGCTGACATTATCGCCGCAATGCCGCCGCATCCTGATGTCGCCGCAGGGCTGACTGCCCTGCAGCAGCAGGGTTTTACGCTGGTTGCGCTGACCAACTCCTCTGCCGCGCTGGCTGAACAACAACTCAGTTCAGCCGGGCTGGCACCGCTATTCGCCCGCATTCTCAGCGTGGAGCAGGTTAAGGTTTATAAGCCCGATCTGAGAGTTTATCAGTGGGCAATGAAAGAGATGGGCAAGCCTGCCGCAGAGTGCATGATGGTGGCGGCGCATGGCTGGGATGTCGGTGGCGCAAAACGGGCAGGGATGAAGACCGCATTTATCACCCGCAAAGGCCAGTCACCTTATCCACTGGCACCTGCACCGGATTTGATCGTCAGCGACACAGGTGCGCTGGCCGCACAGCTTAAACGGCTCAGCTTAACGCAATGAACGGCAGATCAAATCCAGGCATTCAGCCTGCCTGTGTCTCAAATGCCGATCTGACCGCTTCCACGATGCGTCCGGACAGCGTCGCGTCTTCCAGCATCGGGAACGTTTTTTTAAGCTTGCCTGAGATCTGCCAGCCATTTTCCTTCAGCGAACGAATAATCCGGCTTGCATCCTGATCGGGCATTTCCACAACCTCTTTCAGACGCTGCTGCGCACGCTGAAAGATGACTAACACGCGCGCTTCATCTGCCATTTCTGTTCGAACGGTGTGCTCTATCACTCTGCACGTATAGAGCACATGCTCGGTTAGGTCGGGATAACGCCAGGCGAAGCGGGCATCCTCATAGTCGCTGAAAATGAAGTTACTTTGCGTGCCATCTTCATAGGTTTTGAGTTCACCAAACCGATAGCAGCCTGCATAACGCCGCATAAGCCGTTTAGAAAACACGTCCAGCGTGCGATCGTAACCGACGCGAAAGTCCATCGAACTGGTGATGGTAGCCGAGACGGGCAGAATGACACCATCCGGTATCGCTCCGTCACGAATCAGCGTGTCATTAATTAAAAAGCGGTGGATACGACCATTGCCATCGCGCATGGGATGGATATAGACAAATCCAAACGCAACAACAGCGGCACGGGCCAGCGGCGCGGCTCCGTGCGTCGCCTGTTCAAAGGCTTTCAGCCCCTGCATGAAGCGAGGAACATCATCATAGTGCGGCGCAATATAGTGGACGATATCTTCACGCATTGTCGACTGCCCGACAAATACCGGCGAGCGTCGCAGACCCAGTCCCAGTGCATCCTGTCCCAGAATGCCCTGCTGTATCGTGTGCAGGCTGACATCGCTGAGCGGATCGTCCAGCTGACCGCAATACTGCGCAATAACGTGGGCAAACCGCTGAATGCGATCGCCCTGGTCCGACTCTTTCTCGATAAGAAAACTGGCACGGGACTCTTTAAATGTCAGCCAGCTGGCGGTGCGCATCAGAATATCTGCGCCAAAGGCCTTATCCAGATCTGAAAAGGCCGCATTGAGATCGAACGCCAGCGCCTGTTCAACGTCACCTGTTCTGCGCACCAGGGGGCAGAAATCGATCGATCCCGGCAGGTTATCGTTAATGCGCCAGCGTCTGCTGCGTTTCACGGTGGTTCGGGTCAGATACGCTTTCGATGAAATCGCGTCAATATAGCCGCCATTAGTGACATCGGGCACCTGCAGCAGGTTACCGGTCAGCCACTCATAGAAAAACCCTGCCCGACGCGCATATTGTCCGAACGGCTCCTGATGACACCACGCCTCCAGAGGTTCCGGCCCGATTACCGTAAACAGGCGGGCAAAAAACTCCAGGTGGATCTCCTCATATTTGAGACCAAAGGCAAAATGCCCGGCAAAATCATCTTCCGGCTGATAGCCAGGAGGATAGTAATTTTCCACCTGCCCCTGACTGTCATGGTGAGAACGTACCGTTCCAATCGCTGATTTCACACGCAGTGGCTGCGCCAGTCTGATTGCATAACGTTCGCGCAATGCGCTAAAGCCGACCAGCATACTGAATCCTTTATTTTTCACGCTAAAACGCTAACAGAAAGGATTTCTATCACGAAAACGATAACTTCGCTACGTCGACCCGGCTAATCTTTGCCCGAAAACGCGAATAAAAAAGAGAGTTGATGCGAAAACAGTAATGCAGACCCTATTCAGGGCTTAACCACGATGCACAAAAGCCCGATGACAATCATCACCACGCCCGCCAGGCTATGCCAGCTGAACGCCTCATGAAATACCGGCAGAGAAACTGCAGCCAGCCAGACCAGCACATAACTCAGGCTGAGCAGCGGATAGACCCGGTTCAGGGGGAAATGACCCAGCGCCCGGATCCAGCAGAGCATGGAGAGGCCATAGGCGCCCAGCCCCGCCACCAGCAGCAGGGCGGGCAGTATGCCAATAGCGGGCAGTGACGTCAGGCTGCTGACATCGGGCAACTGCGGCATCGCCCAGCGCATCATCAGCTGCGCCGCCGAGACCAGCAGCACGCTGCAGGCAATCCATCCATACCCTTTCATATCTGACTCGCCATCAGCGCCACGCCGGTGACCACCAGCAGCGTACCGGTTATCTGGCGCGGCGTTAACCGTTCATGCCACAGGAGACGTCCGGCCAGCGCCACAAAAATAAAGTTAAGGCTCAGCATCGGGTAGGCCTGGCTGACCGGCACCCGCTGCAGCACTATCAGCCAGAGGAGCATCGCAACGCCCAGCAGCAGCACGCTCACGCCAATCCAGCTCAGGCGTGTCCGGCGGGATACCGCCCTCGTCGCCTGCTTCTGGCAAAGCTGTGCGCTGCAGCTGAGCAGACTGACCAGAATAATCAGCAGCAGCATTACTTCGTCTGGCTGTAGTAGAGGCAGACCAGCCTGCCCTGACGATAGACGGCGTCCGGCACCGGGACATCCTCATCGATATCGCTGTGAACCGAGTCCATCAGCAACAGCAGCGACACGCTCCCCTCGCGACGATGTGGGGCAAGCCAGCCGGCGAAATCTGCCCGTGAAACAAAACGGGACTGTGCATCCGGGTAGCCGAGCCCATATTCCAGTTCCCCCTTACTGTCATAGAAACCGATATCGCTGCGCTGCAGGTGCCAGGCGGCCGCAGAGGCGATGCCGGGGTTGTCAGCCAGGATAAAGCGGCTGGCGGCCAGTTGCTTACTGATAACCGCCACAAAGCGCTGCGGCTGTTTGGCATCGCGGATTTTATCGGGGATGGCCGCACCGATAACCAGCGCAAGGCCCAGCGGGCAGAGTGCCGCCGCCAGCCAGCGACGCGAGGAAGAACGGCAGCTGTACGCCCCCACCAGCCCCCAGCAGAGGAATGCCACTGCCGCCAGCACCAGCTTCAGCATCTCATGCGTGGCGAACAGCGGATGATGCGTCAGACTCCAGGGGGCCAGCACCAGCAGTACGGCGGCCAGCGTCAGGATACCGAATATCAGGTTCAGCCAGCCATTCAGCGTCAGGGCGCGCCCTGCCCGCTGCGCAGCGTTCAGGCCATAATGGGCCATCAGCAGTGACAGCGGAACAAAACAGGGCAGGATATAGGTCGGGAGTTTGCCCTTCGCCAGACTGAAAAACAGCAGCGGCATCACCGTCCAGCTCAGCAGATAGAGCGCACCGGGATGCTGATGACGCTCACGCCAGCCCGTAAACAGTGCCCCCGGCAACAGTGCCAGCCACGGCAGCGTGCCCAGCAACAGAATCGGCAGGTAGTACCAGAACGGGGCTTTGTGCTGCGCATTCGCCTCTGCGAAGCGCTGGATATGCTCGACCCAGAAGAAGTAGTGCCAGAAATCGGGAGCCTGATGATAAATGGCCAGCACCCAGGGCGCGCTGATTGCCGCAGCAGAGAGCAGCGCCAGTGGCCCGAAGCAGAGCAGCTCCGGCACTCTCCTGCGCCAGATCGCCCAAGGCAGGATCGTCAGCACCGGCAGCGCCAGTGCCAGAAAGCCTTTGGTCATGAATCCCATGCCGCAGGCCAGCCCCAGCAGCAGATAGCCGCCCACGCGCCCGGCGCGTCCACTGGCCTCTGTCGCCAGCCAGAAGCTGCACATGGCGGCCGCCAGCCAGAGCATCAGCATCGGATCGAGCACCGCATAGGTGCCGACCCCATAGACCAGCAGCGAGCTGAGAAAAATGATCGCGCCGGTGATCGCGGTTCGCGAGGAAGCAAACATCCGCCTGCCGAGCCAGAAAATCAGGGCGGCGGTCAGGGCAGTAGAGAATATCGAGCCGGCCCGCACGCCGAAATTGTTGTGACCAAACAGCCACTGACCCAGCGAGTTAATCCAGTAACCCGCAATCGGTTTTTCAAAATAGCGCAGGCCGAAAAAGTGCGGCGTGATCCCGTTGCCGGATGCCAGCATCTCCCGGCTGATCTCCGCATAGCGGGTTTCATCCGGCTGCCAGAGATCGCGGAACACCGGCGGGACAAGGTAATAGAGGATAAAAAAGCTGAAAAACAGCAGCCATATTGTCTGGTTACGTATCCGCACTAGTTCGCCTCTTCCATCCGTTTCTGGCAGCCCAGCCACCCTTCCCGTCCGGCAATTTCGCCTCTGACCACCCGGCCTAATGGCAGCGTCGTCAGATCGGCGGGCAGCAGTTCACTGAGCGGACAGAACTGAATGTCGTTATCGGCAGCCAGGGTCAGGAGGCGATCGAAGTCCGGGTAGCCGATGATCCCCTCCACTTCGGCGTGAACGGTGTAAACCGCCCCCTCTTCCGCAGCGAGCATTCGGGTCAGAATGAAGTCGTTGTACCCCTCTGCGCTGACCTCGCGCCCCACCACCTCATCCCAGGTCGGCAGCGTTACCGGGATCTGCACCGTCCCGATCTGCCCGTCTGGCAGCACCGGCCGGAACGGGCCGCTGCCGCGACAGTCGCTGTTGTAAGTGAATCCGAACGGCTGTTTAGCGGCGACCACCCGGCCATCCGCGCGCCATCCGGCCACGGCCGAGCAGCTGACCGGATGGCCGAGGATCTCACTCAGCAGGTCGGTGCCGCGCGCTATCTGCTCTGCCAGCTTTTCCTGCGGCCAGACGCCCGCCCAGGTCTGCCACGCAAAGTGGTCCCAGGCGTGCAGTCCCACCTCATGCTGACGGGTGGCGTCCTGAATAATGTGCCGCAGACGGCGCCCCATCTGCTTGCCTGGCCACGCCGTTCCGGCCAGCAGGATATCCCAGCCATAGAGCGACGCGGCCCGGGAACGCACCATTTTCAGGAGAAAGGCCGGTTTCACCAGTCGCCAGAGATGGCGGCCCATGTTGTCCGGCCCCACACTGAAGAAAAAGCTGGCCCGCACAGCATGACGCCGGAACAGCGTAAGCAGCGCCGGCACGCCCTGCTGCGTACCGCGCCAGGTATCTACGTCAATCCGCAGACCGATCTTCTTCATCACTTATCAGCCTGTTGCTCAATGGTGCGCAGGAAGAAGTCGAGCGTGTTGTCGATGGTGACATCCATCGTCACGGTTGGGGTCCAGCCGAGTAAGCGGCGCGCATTGCGGATAGCAGGTTTGCGGTGCTCCACATCCTGATACCCTTTTCCGTAGTAGCTGCTGCTCTCCACTTCGCGGAAACCGGCAAACGGCGGGAACTGGCTGCGCAGCGGGTGACGCTCAAAGCTCTCCAGCAGCTGCTCGGCCAGCTCTTTGATACTGGCTTCGTTGTCCGGGTTACCGATATTGATGATCTGCCCATCACAATTCTGCTGTTTGTTCTCAATGATGCGGAACAGCGCCTCCACGCCATCTTTGATGTCGGTAAAGCAGCGCTTCTGTTTGCCGCCGTCAATCAGCTTGATGGGCGAACCTTCCACCAGGTTGAGGATCAGCTGGGTAATGGCGCGGGAGCTGCCGATACGCGCGGCATTGAGGTTGTCCAGACGCGGCCCCATCCAGTTGAACGGCCGGAACAGGGTAAAGCGCAGCCCCTCTTTTTCGCCATAGGCCCAGATCACCCGATCCAGCAGCTGTTTGGAGACCGAATAGATCCAGCGCTGTTTGTTGATCGGCCCGACCACCAGGTTGGAACAATCTTCATCGAAGCTGTCATCGGTACACATGCCGTACACCTCAGAGGTGGACGGGAAAATGATGCGCTTCTGATACTTCACACAGTCGCGAATGATTTTCAGGTTTTCTTCAAAATCGAGCTCAAACACGCGCAGCGGATTGCGGGTGTACTCAATCGGCGTGGCGATCGCCACCAGCGGCAGGATGACGTCACATTTCTTGATGTGATACTCAATCCATTCGGAGTGGATAGCGATGTCCCCTTCGACGAAGTGGAAACGCGGATGGTCGAGGAAGCGGCTGATGGCATCGGAACTGATATCCAGGCCATACACCTCGAAATGCGCATCCTCCAGCAGCCGTTCGGTAAGATGGTTACCGATAAAGCCGTTAACGCCGAGGATCAGCACCCGGGTGCGGCGCTGGATCGCCGACTGCGGCTGCGAATAGAGCAGCGCGCCAGGCACCATGCCCAGACTCTGCGCCAGCTGACTGCCGTTCATATAGACGCCATGCTCGGACTGCCCGGTCTGGATTTCAAGCGCCCCCTCACCACAGGCAATCAGGAACGGCTGCTTAGAGATTACCGTGCCCGGTCTGGCCTGATGCGGCTCGTGATGAACCCGGCTCTTCCAGACAATGAAGCGGACCGACCCGGCGAAGGCAAAGGCGCCAGGCCAGGGATCGGTGACCGCTCTGACCAGATTGTGAATCGTCTGAGCAGGCTGGTTCCAGTCAATCCGTCCATCTTCGGCGGTGCGACGGCCGACACGGGTCGCCTGACTCTCATCCTGGGGCCACTCACTGACCTCACCCTGACGCAGGCGGGGTAAAACGTCGCCCAGCAGCTGCTCTGCGACACTGATGAGTTTACGGTGCAGGGTCAGCGCATTGTCCTGGTCCTCGATAGCCACCGCCTGCTGCGCCAGAATATGACCGGCATCGGCACGCTTTACCATGCGATGCAGGGTGACACCCGTTTCGCGTTCACCGTTCACCAGCGCCCAGTTGAGGGGTGCCCGCCCCCGGTATTTTGGCAGCAGCGAACCATGCAGGTTAAAGGCCCCTTTTTGCGCGCATTGCAGGATCTCATCGCTGAGCAGATGGCGATAATAGAAGGAGAAAATCATCTCTGGCGCCATGCTGCGGATACGATCCAGCCAGATCGGGTGATTCGCCTCGTCGGGCGCATAGACCGGGATGCCATGCTCTGCCGCCAGACGCGCAACCGAGCCGAAAAAAGGATTTTCGGTCGCCACGTCGTTGTGGGTGAAAATGGCGGTGATCTCATAGCCTGCCTTCAGCAGCGCATTGATGCCGACACAGCCCATATCGTGATAGGCGAAAACGAGGGTCTTCATGATTGAGTATCCTGTACTGATGGCTCTTCTGGAGCCTGAACAATGCGTTGAACGAAATAGCGCGGACGCGCCCGAACGTCGTTATAAATGCGCCCGATGTACTCCCCGAGCAGTCCCATGCCCACAAACTGGGCACCCGTAAACATGAACAGCACGGCAAACAGGACAAAGACGCCATCCCCCGCCCAGGCCGCACCAAAGAAGAGGCGCAGAACAATCAGCACCAGCGAAAAAGCGAAGCCAGCGAGTGCAATCAGGCTGCCGATAACGCTGAGCAGTCGCAGGGGGGTGGTGGTCAGGCAGGTCACCAGGTCGTACATCAGGTTGATCAGGCGCATAAAGCTGTATTTCGAGTCGCCAAATGCCCGCTCAGCGTGGATCACCGGCAGTTCGATGGTGTGTCGGGCAAAGGTGTTCGCCAGAATCGGAATAAAGGTGCTGCGCTCGTGGCAGTTGAGCATCGCCTCAACGATGTGGCGACGATAGGCGCGCAGCATACAGCCGTAATCCCCCATCGCTTTGCCAGTCACTCGCTGGATCAGCCGGTTGAGCGTGCGCGAGGCTTTACGCCGGAACCAGGTGTCCTGGCGCTGCTGCCGGACCGTGCCGACCACGTCATAGCCCTGGCGCGCCGCCTCAACCAGCCGCGGGATCTCCTCCGGCGGGTTCTGCAGATCGGCATCAAGCGTGATAATCAGATCGCCACGCACCTGACTGAAACCGGCCATGATGGCGGAGTGCTGGCCGTAATTGCGGTTAAGCAGCACACCGATGACCCGGCTGCCGGGTGCGGAAGCCGCCTGCTCAATCAGCCCGGCGGAACGGTCACTGCTGCCGTCATCCACCAGCAGGATTTCATAGTCCATCTGCAGTGTGTCGCAGGCGGCAGCGGTGCGCTGAAGCAGCTCCGGCAGGCTCTCCTGCTCGTTGTAGACCGGGATAACCACGGAGAGTCTGTTGATCGGTTTATTCTCGCCCATATCAGACTCCGGCAATGTCATTCAGCGCCTGAATGACGCGCTCGACATCCTGGTCCGTCATTGAGGGAAACAGGGGAATCGAACACATCTGCTGGCTATTGCGTTCACTGGCGGGCAGACGTAAATCGGGATAGCGCTCGCGATAATATTTGTGGGTGTGGGCGGCCCGGAAATGCAGACCGCTGCCGATATTGCGCGCCTTCAGCGCCTGCATAAACGCATCACGCGACAGGCCACACTGGCGTTCATCAATGCGGATAATAAAAAGATGCCACGCATGCTGATGAGGCCAGGCGGGCAGTGACAGCGCCGTGAACGGCAGTGCGCGCAGCGCGGCAAGATAGCGTTCGGCAATCTCGCGGCGGCGTGCAATAAAACCGGGCAGTTTCTGTAACTGCACCAGCGCAATGGCTGCGCTGATGTCGGGCAGGTTGTATTTAAAGCCGGGCATCATCACTTCTGCCTGCGGCAGACGGCCCTGCGTCTGGCGATCAAAAGCATCAACGGCCAGACCATGAAACTTCAGGCTGCGTATGCGATCGGCCAGCGCGGCGTCATCGGTCACCACCAGGCCACCTTCCGCGCAGGTGATATTTTTAATGGCGTGAAACGAAAAAATTGCCGTACCGCGGTGTCCGATCGGCTGTCCGTGGTAGGTCGTGCCTGCTGCATGTGCCGCATCTTCAATGATGGCAATGTTATGCTGCTCAGCCAGCTGATAGATCGGGTTAAGATCGACCGGTGCGCCAGCGTAATGGACCGGAATAATGGCGCGGGTCCGGGGCGTAATCGCCTGCGCAATCAGTTCCGGCGTCACCATCAGGGTATCAGGGTCCACATCGATCATGACCGGCGTGGCGCCCAGCAGCGTGATCAGATTCAGCGTGGAAACCCAGGTCAGGGAGGGCGTAATAACCTCATCACCGGGCCCAATTCCCATTGCCATCAGCGTGACGTGCATTCCGGCGGTGGCAGAGCTGACCGCAATGGCGTGCGGGTTGCCGGTCAGCCGGACAAAGGCCTGCTCCAGTCCGGCGCACTGAGCGCCGGTTGTGATCCAGCCCGAGTCAAAGACCGCTTTCACGGCTGACAGCTCTTCATCCCCCAATGAGGGACGGGAAAAAGGCAAAAAATCCATGCTAAAACTCCTGCAGATCAAACCCATAAGCGATCGCGCGAACTTAATCAGGCACAACGCCGGAAACAGAACTTAAATAGCGATTTATCATCCGCCAGCAGAGATGTTATTTACCCCAGGCGTCCATTTCTGGAATAGGGGTTGCCGGACTGGTAATACAAACTAGCGCACGAAAGTTAACTGAACATTAAATGAAGGGAATGAATAACAATAAATTAACGCAGGGTTCATTTGGTCATTTCTGAAAAAGTTCACCGACATGCATTAATATCGCCTCCGGGCAGACTTCTTTTTGATTGATTGATGATTTGTTTATAAAACAACGCAATCCGCCGCTGGATTATCAGCTTTCGATTCCATCCGATCAGCGATCCACTCAGACAAAAATAGCTTACTGAAGAACGAAGACGATTAATCTCCGCCTTTTTACAGTCCCGGCGAACGCCGCAGTTCTTATTTTCACCTTAATGTATTCTTAATATTTCCCGTTATCTTTGCGCTGAGACGGCGGTCACCGTTAACGTTTCGTGAATGTCAGATGACAGTGCGTTAATATTTGTCACATACGTCACGACAGAAAGGTAAAACAGTGTTACAAAGTCAATAAAATCGCGGATTCAGGCGTCAGGGTTTGAGCCCGCTCAGAATGAGAAAATAGTGATGAACCGTGTCGCCTGCTTATACGCTCTGCTCGCCTTGTTCAGCCCGGCGCTTTACGCCGCCCCCGTTACCTATACCATCGCGCCTGAGAAAACGTCGATCGGCCTTTCATGGCGTGTTTGGTCATGACTTTTCTCAGGCCACACTGCGCGGCGTGACCGGCACGGTGACGCTTAATCCTGATGAAGAGCGTGATGACCATATTGACGTCACCATTCCGGTCGCGACGCTGGTCGCCTCAAACAGGCTGTTAACCTGGCAACTGAAAAGCGATCTGTTTTTTGATGCAGAGCATTACCCACAGATTCACTTCGTCAGCAGCCGCGTTGCCTCGATGGGGGGTGCTGATTACCGGATTTTCGGGTTGTTAACGGTCAAAGATGTCAGCCGGCCAGTGGTGATGCTGGCCACGCTCGACAGCGGACAGGCCTTTGACCCCGCCTCAGATTCGCTGGCCCTGCATGCCTCGACCGCGATTTCCCGCACGGCATTCCGGGTGGATCGGCTGGTCGGCGTGGTAGACGATCGCGTCAACATTACGCTGACCATTGCGGCGGAAGTGAAGCGGCCGCTGTCCTCACCGTTAACCTCGTCCCGATAAGGGTTGTCACTTAACCTGACGCCCAACATAGACGCCCCGTTCAGGCTAAAAAACCATAGCCGACCTGAATACTAAAATAAAAAACTATATATGCGATTTTCGCAGCTTTAATCTTTAATGACTTCTGGGTGGCGTTAATATTGCTTCTGGTCCGGCTTAACGTTTGTGAACTGCATGTTCAGAGAGAACCGGACAGCCTGCATCAGTCAATTAACAGGCAGGCAGAAAGATCGCAACGGGGCGGGCCCGACGGATATTACGGCACGCCAGGGCAGATCTGCGTACTGACGACATTATGAGAATCTGGTTTGGAACACGCTTTATCCCCGATGCGCACGACAACAGAAAGAGTGCTGCATGCCATCGTCTTTGAGGTGGTCGCCAATTGTCTGGTGTTCATCATTCTGATGATCTGCGCCTCCGCGGCGCCTGCGCAGTCGGCACTGTTGACGATAGCCTCATCATCACTGGCGATGGGATGGAACTATCTGTTTAACCTGCTGTTCGACGGATTCCTGATGCGAAAAGGCATGAAAAAATCCTGGTGGGTAAGATGCCTTCATGCCCTGTTATTCGAAGCGGGTCTGTTGATGGTATTAATCCCGTTTGCTGCATGGTGGCTGGATATGACGCTGCTTTCAGCGTTAAAACTTGAATGCGGGCTGGTGCTGTTCTTTCTGGTTTATACCTGTCTGTTCAATCTGCTATGGGATTATGGAAGAGCACTTCGTCTCAGCAAATAATCAATGCGCTAATCCGCAGGGAGGATTAATACCTGACGTAGCCGGATAAAAATCGTTCATTCAACAGGCTTTTCATTGCCAGCGCGCTTTTTGCTGACAGCCTGGATATAACCACGAGCCTGCGGAAATCAGCTTAGCCACTGGCTCAATTTAATGAGTAACATCTGCAAACATATTATGAACAAAGTCTATTATCTGAAAAAATTAAGAAATTGCCCTTCCACGGATATCCTGGATATCGTGACAAGCTATATGCGGAAAAAATTGCCTTATGACGATCTCTCTTCCTTTGAAGGTGCTTACGATCATCGTAAAGCTGAGCTGATAATGAATGAGACCTATACTGAAGTGCCGGCAGAGGTCTGGCGGCTGGTGTGCTGATTGGTTCAGTTAAAAAGTGAATTCGCGGATCATGCAGAGCATCACCCGGTACTGAGGTGATGCTCTGCAAGCAGGAGAAGCTGCATGATCAGAAGTGGTATGACAGACCGATCAGACCGCTATAATCCGTTTTAAATTCACCACCAAAACTGGTATCCACTTTCGCAGTGAGTGCAAGATCAGGGGTGATAACGCCCTGAAAACCAATACTGCTGCGATAACGGTTATCAGACCAGGCGCTATATTTTCGACTCGACTGGCGGTCTGATAGCGTAGTCGTTGAGCCCTTTTCACCCGGCGAATATTGATATTCGATGCCCGCATTCAGATTCACCTTTGGCAGCCATGCACCCAGCCCGCGTTTATGTACCAGAATGCCTGTGGTCGTGAAATAAGGTGTTGATGAACTCAGTGAAACGCCGGCATCTTTTCCTCTCAGTGTGTAACCAGACAGGGTGCCACCACTGACGCCCACGTAGGGTGAAATGAACAGCGTATTGTCAGACAGACCAAACTGATAACCTGACCGCAGGCTGCCCGTCAGCATCTGACTCTCTTTCTTACTGGCGTGGATATATAAGGCAGGATCCAGCGATATTTCCTGATTGAGGTGCATGTAATAACTGGCCGCATCGACAAACCATCCGACATCAGACTGCCAGGAAGAGTAAATCCCCACTGTCGCCAGTCGATGTTTTTCATGGCCAGCCCCTTTGATTTCACCCTGGGTGTAACTGGCGCTGATACCCGCTGTTTGCGTACCGTTGTGGCTGTCCCAGCCTACATTCAGCGTCTGCTGGCTACTGTCCAGTCCCAGGAAATGCCCTTTTCTCTGTTCAATAGTGGCCCATGAACCGCTGTTTTCTGGCGAAGCGCGCAGGCTGTCGGTACGGTTGTGCAACTGACTCACAGCTTCGCTTAAAATGTACTGCCGTGAAGCAATTAAGGCACGCGTTCGCTGAATCAGTGGCAGATTGTCGGAAACAGAGAACCAGTCATCCGGATTGAATGTCGCCTTTACTGCTGGCTCTTCTTCTCTCGCTATGTCAGCAGTCGCATTCTCTTCAGCCGGCACATCTGGCAGCGATGCGGAATCGGGTGTGGCTGCGGGCGCTGGCGTCACATCCTGTGCTGGCGCGGGTTCCGGCGCCGTATCTGATTCCGGGGCGGGCGCGGGCTCCGGCGTTGTATCTGATTCCGGGGCGGGCGCGGGCGTCACGTCCGGTACTGACTCGGGTTCCGGCGTCGCGTCTGATGCCGGCGCAGGATCTGGCGTCATGTCCTGTGCTGGTGCAGGTTCTGGCTCAGGTGTGACGTCAGTTCCTGGAGTCGGTTGCGGATTGGGTTCAGATTCAATCGTCTGATTATTTTTCAGTACCCATAAAACACGGTTGTTTTCGTCTTTCACCTGATAATTTGGCGTGTAAACGCTAAAGCCGCTGAAGTTGTCTGCAAAAGAGAAATAACTGTGTGAGGTACCCGCTGGGGCATCAATCATCACCAGATCCTGTTTCAGCGCAACCTCATCCTGCCCGCTCATGAACAGGCTGACATCCAGCAGGTTATCCCCGCCGCTTGCTACGTCTTTAACAATCAGTTTATCGCTTTCCAGCGTAGCGGGTTTAACGCCCAACATCAGGTTTAAACCTGTGGCATCCAGTCTGTCGACAGACAGGGTTTTGGCACTCCAGCTTTCTGAAGGCACCGTTGAAAGCGTTGCTCCACGTTTTGCCAGGAGCGATTTAATAGTGCTGTTGCCGGTCATCGTCCAGTGTGCGTTGGAAGCCAGCGTCATCGCACTGCTGCCCGTTGATGTCACTGAACCCTGATAATTCACCTTCCCAAGGTAAAGGGAAGTGTTGTCTGCGAGCTGAACATCGCCTTCCACCTCACTGGGGGGCAGCAGGGCCAGTGCCGCTTCGCTGCGTACAGGCTGACTGCAGGAAACAGCATCAGAATAGATGGCGGAATAACAACGCCAGCTTTTGTCGCCTGCCAAATCGCTATCGTTATAGCCAAAAGAGAGCGTTGCCGAATCAGCAACAAAAATGTTGGCTTTGACACCCGCATATTCTCCCACCTGTAACGTCGCTCCCGAACCAACCGTAATCTGCTCGGCTTTAAACAGCGAAGTATTCCAGTCATCCTCAACAACAACGCCGCCTGCATGGGGAACCGGCTGTCCTGAGAGAATGACAGTTCCGCTGGTAATATCCAGACTCCCATTTAAATTCATCCCGCCTGTCAGTGCAGTAATGGCGGTGGAATTACGCGGTAAGATATTCACGTTCATCACGCCATTCAGCGCATTCTCCAGGGTTTCACCCAGAAAACCACGAAAGACCTGAACGTTAAGCTGCGTCAGGCGATGATTGATTGCTTCATCCGGATCAGTTCCCAGATAGGTCCACGTCGACGTTGAAGACTTATTGGTAGGAAAATACCAGTAGGAAGAGGTATTTAATTGAAAGTATTCAGTATCTTTGGTGTAAGGGTTATTGTAGACATAGATTGTGCCTGGTATGCCCTTGGGATTGCTGCTGCTGAACTTATAAAAGGGGACGTCAGCGGCAGTGTAGCCAGTGATGTTCAGTGTGGCCGCCGAATCACTGTGGTTTACCAGCATTGCCCCACTGTCGGTATGGTTAATCTTTTTAAAACTGAGTGCATTACCATTTAAATCCAGCCGTCCTCCCCGATAACCAAAAAAGATCTGATCAGCAGGCACCTGCTTTTCATCATTCAGAACCACAGTTGGCCGGCCGCTGACCAGCGTGACCGAAGAGAACGCCTGTTTCCTGCCTGAGGCATCCGCTTGTTGATCGAGAATAACGGTTCCCTCCCCCACATTCAGTGAGCCCGGGTTTTTACCTGTTGCATTAATGTGCAGTGTCCCTGCCCCGATCTTATGCAGGGCATCATTGGCTACTCCATTCACCTGCCACAGAACTTTTTTATCTGCGTCAACGTCAACACCGCCGCCAGCCCAGGTTGCATTTGCGCCAGGGGCAGAGAGAACCGTATAGTCACTGGAGAACTGAAGTTTGCCAGCCCCCATATTCACTGGCGCACTCAATGAGATGATTCCACCTGCGCCATTGAAACGAAGATCTTTAGTGCCGTCGAGTTCTTCATTTGTGGCTTGAGACGGGGCAGTCATTGCATATTTTGTGTCCAGACCACTCCAGGACCATGATGCTTTATTTTGAGTAATAGCCTCCTTTTCCCACAGGATTGTGCCCGCGCCAGCCACGTCTGTAACCTCTGGCGAGGTATTAGCATCCGTGATCGTCTCAATGTATCCATCAGGTATATATTCCCACATGATAGTACTGCCATAAGCTGCCGCAGTAGTTCCGCCATGTAATACACCCGCGACTTTCCATTTCTGATCGGGTTCGTCGAAAACCAAAATCGGACTGCCGCTATCACCCCCCAGCGTACCAATCGCGAGCGGGGAGGTGAGCGGATTGTCTGGACCATAATCAATCGCGCGCAACGTCCCGGACGGGGTCGTTACCGTCTTCGCATTGATGGTACCGCCGCTGACCCACTTATAAGCACTGCTTAAAGTGATTTGCGTTGTCTGATCTTCACTGACCTGAGTCTGCTTACCGCCCCCAATACGGGTATACCAGGAAAAGCGTGACTTATCTGCCGTACGCATGGTCGTCTTATCAAGCACTTCTGCTGGCGCAGCCTCGGTAACAACTTTATTCAAACGCGGAAGATGAAAGTCAACATCTGAGATCGTGGAGTCATTGCGGTTAATTAAACGGTAGGTTGCACCGTACTGTGCACCTTTACCAAATCCGACTGACTGATAACCCGTATTATGGCGTGCGCTGGCAACATAGGAGGGTGCAACCAACGTGCTGTAACCATAATTAGCGACCATACCAAAGTCGGGCATAGCGAATGGCAGGTATTCTGATAAGGAGCCATCTTTTTTACAGACCGGTATATTTTTTTCCCCGGCGGCGTAACGTCCCAGATTCTCAGCAAAATCGCGATATTCCTGCACGTCGATATCATGACGCATAATACCCGCATAGGATTTAGTGCAAATAATAAACGTGTAACAAAGCGCTGCGCTTCCAAAATATTTCAATAGATCGCCCTCATGACATTGTTCTTATTTAAGGAAATCCTTAATTAAGGAAATAATATCACTACGACAATCCTGAGCTAAATGCCGGTCAATATAAAGAGTTGACTTAAATCAAAGTAATGGGATATGCAAGCCATCACCATTACATAACCTATTGTTTTTAATCATTAATTAATTCATCTCAAATCAGAATGAATGTTTAAATATTTAAATTACCGCCCTACCCATGCTGTCAAATGAAACCTCCAGATAAAACAAAAAGCATACATTGACAAAAACCTTTCAAAAATAAAATACGTAATGGAAGTGGCACTGACCCATTAAACATTGATCGTGCCATCATTAATCCTATACCACTCATCCTGTTTGTCGTTTCAGAATACCCTTGAGACAGATGGCATTTCTGCTCTGGTATGCAGGTTGATTCGTGAAGCATGCAGCCAGAAAACAGTTAAATAGGATAGTGGGGGGGCGAAATTAAAGAATATTACTTACCCGGCATCCAGTGCGGGCAATCTCAGGCTGATGGATACAGTTTTAATGCGGGTGATCACGATGAAAAAGTGCCCACTGCTCAATGCGTTCGCCAGAAGGTAGCAGGCAATATAGAGCACTCCCCTTCGGGGAAACCGCCTTCACTTCTTCTCCACCCCGCTGGAGGCACCATTCACTGGCAGGATTGCGCATCGTCAAACGCCCAGGTTCTTCAATATGCGATGCACACCCTGTCAGTTTCAATGCAAATATCAATGTGATGCCAGTTATCTTATTTACAGTTTTCATTAAAACCTCTGATGAGAAACGCTTAAAGTGTGACTTAAGTAAAGGGCAGCGAAAATCTTTTTGAACACATAATTATAAAAATTTGCCTTGATCATTTGAGGAATAGCTATCAGGTTAAGCTTTCACATTTGAGTCTGAAAAAAAATTCATTACAGTAAACAGATAGAAGATGTATACAACACTGCCGATTAGAATTTTCTTTTTACTGCCAATACAGAAAATAAAAGCAATTTAAAACAGAATTCAGAATGCGTCATCATTTGCTATCAGCAGACCGACTGGATTTCAGAACGTGCCCCCAGTACAGTATATCTGTAAGGCGTATCCTTTTAAGCGTAACACCATTATCCTTCGTACGGTTATCAGTCCTGTCCTGTTTGACGCTTTAAATTCAGACTCATGGGGATAATGCTTATCCACCGTGGATTTCTAAGAGTCATTGAAAAGAACTCTTCGGTGTCTTGTTAAGCATATGGCAGTCTGACCATCAGCCTTATACACCAAGAGATGAACGTTGCACAAGCGCGGAGATCATGACGATTACAGACAAAAAAAATCAATAAATTTTCAATATTTTCTCATCTTACTGCCTAAACAGAATGTTAAGTGCACAAGCCGTCTGTTCTGACGATTTTCTCACAAAACCCATTAAGACTTACGATAATGAAGAAAATCATCAATAAAGCATGTGTAGCCGACCCGCTAAGTACCCAGTGAACCTGCTACATGGCGTGGCGTAATGAAGCTTATTCGAACACTTATGCTTCAACGGAGTTAATCACACCTCTATAAAGTTCAAGCAGTGAGAGATCGTTGATAAAAGCGTTGAACTCCATATCTCCCCGCAATGCGAACTTTTTCATTACATTATATTTGTGCGCATATACAGTTTTTGCTGATAAGTCTAATCGTTTTGCTGTCTGTCTCACACTATAGCCCTTTTTCAAAAAACTGAGTACCTGTAACTGGACTACCGTTATACGCGCAAAATCACAGCGCAGACAATCTGATGGCTGGAAGCCTGGCCCTCTATCCTGAGTGGTTAGCCAGAAGCGGGTTAAATTTCTGGATATTGTGCAGACAGAATCAGAACGTGGGATAACAAGCAAAGATCGGTAGCAAACAGGCAGTTGGTTCAGAATGACATCTTCATATTCATCGACAAAAACCATGATGATGCTACCGGGTTTACGATCGCGGAAAGCAGGTTGACACATGTACAAACGCCATTGTGACACATTAATCAGGATAAAATCAGCCTGCTTTAAGCTGCAACTATTGAAGCCAGATAAAAAGTTCACCTTAGCATCAGATAATAGTGCTCTCTCAATTATTTTTGAGATGCCTAGCCTGAAGAAATAATTCTCATTAGTACAAATGACATGAAATTCCATTTTTCCCCTTAGGCACCTCAAAATTAGCACCAATACTTCAGGTAAACTTCCCGTTAACCAGTACCAGCTCACCCTTTTCTTTTAGTTCTTTCAACACTCTGCATATGGAGCTTTTAGAAAGATGCGAACTATTCTCAATAAGGTAAAGCGCAGAAAAGCGTTTTTTAAGGTGTGCCGGTAGTTTTTCCCAGCGGCCAATGAGAGAAATAACCTCATCATATGAATTCTTTTTAGGCAGCTGAATGTAGCTCATCAAATCAGAATACTGACCTGATAAAATGGACATCGCATCATTAAAGAGATCTTTTTCAAAGATGAGACGCCAGAACACATCATAATCAATGAAACTGACTTTACCATAATCAATTCTCTCAAGATAAACCGGAGGTTCATCCAGTGCAGGTGTGACACCAACCACAAAAGGAGCGGATAAAATATTGAGGACCTTATTTTCGCTTTTAAGCTTGAGCAAAAAATCCCCATCCAGAATAAACATGACACGACGTACATTATCTTTAGTCAGATGATAACGACGCTTGCCGCGTGAGATCTCGTCTGGATTAGCAACTTGAGTATATCCTGCCAATGCATCGATGATTCGTTCATGATTTTCGGTTACTCTATACATAATAATCAACTCAATCTAACTAACACAGGGTTAGTGATTAGTAGTAAAATTTGTAACATCGGTTTTTATAGTCTCTTTTTCGCCTGGTATACTGCACGCCCCAGCTCGCCTCCGCAATTCGAGCTTAATGTAAATTATTATTGGTTTCACTATAGTAAAACCGTCACGATAAAATTCAACACCATAAAAAAACGAAATGAAAGAGCACACGGCCAATGCATGGCATAAAAACCAGATATTACACCACTAAAAAGTCATTTAATCAGCATATAAAGCCAGCTTATGGTCCGTTACTGATAGTCTTATAACTTTTTCAGAAAAAGTGAATCGTTCATAATCATTTGAAGTTAAATGTTATAAACCTGATACATCACTATCAGACATCAGAAGAAAAATGGCTTAATTTTGCGATGAGAATAATCAAATCATACTGACCTCATTGTTAACTCTCCCTTCTAAAATAAAGAACATTTATTACCTCTTGAGAGTCATTAAACCATATGCACAGTCATCCAGGCATTTAAATTATAAAATGCATATTATTTAGATTTTTAATTTATATTTTTCATATTAATCAGATTTAAATTCTGATCCAGAGCGGTTTTTTGTCGCCCGTTTTTTACTTATTACTCACAAAAGAGCATAAACATCTGGTCATGGAGCAATTTCTGATGAGCATAAAACTATCAATACCTTTTAAGTTAATCCTCAGAGTTGCCCGTGGCGTCCTGTTCTTCGCTGGCAACATTTTTACAGCTTGTGCTACGTCCTTTATTTTAGAAGATAGAAACCAAAGCAATAAGACACCATTCCTTAGACAGGCTTAATTCCACGCACATGGTTATCACATTATGAATGGTGGGCTCATGCCAGAATATTAAAACCAGCACCATAGTCTTAATTTCACTTAATCTTTTATAAGTCTCTCAGGTAAGAAAAACCATAACGCCCGGCTTTCCTGGAAGATAGCATATTTATCAAGGCATCAGCCGCGTAGATTAATAGCCTCCTCCCCTGGCATATCAATTCATTTTATCCATGCAGCCCTCATAAATGAAGAAACAGCCATGGTTCAACGACTATAAATTGCAGGCGCAGCCAATCATGTGGCCTGTACCTGCTGGAAAACTGACTGCCTTAAGCACTCGCCTCATAATTTAAAACAGATGCCATTGAATTAACTTCGGGAACAAGAACGAACACTTTTCATTAACCGGCATGCAATAAAACACACAAAATTAGATTCCCCGCTAAAGAACTGGCTCTATTTATGAATGTATTTCATCTTTCTGCCGCCGAGGAAAAAACCAAAAACAAATACTTTTTTAAAGAAATAAAAAACTCAGCAAAACAAAAAAATTACCTATATTGCCATATGAGATCCCTCAGCCAGGGTATGAGTTAAATTAAGAGTTTTTAAGATTACTTCACATGTGGTGAATGGCGTGGAACTTTAATATTTCTACGCCAAATAAGACTCTCTTATCCTGGCCACCCAAGGTTTCATGTTATCCGAAGCAATCTGAAACCTAATACCTTTATACGATAGGGAAATTTAATGATGAAAAAAATCGCCTTTTTATCTGCATCTGTAATGTCTGTGCTGTTCGCTTCGCAGGCTTTTGCATCTAACAACACTATTACTTTTCAGGGACGAGTAGATAGCCAAACCTGTACAGTAACAGTTAATGGCAACACTGCAAAACCAACGGTACTGCTGCCAACCGTCAATGTTGATGCTCTGAAAGAAAGTGGAAGTACTGCCGGTCAGACAACCTTCGATATCGGCATTACAGGCTGTAATGATAGCGACACTGCAACAACTGTTTCTACCCTGTTCAACGGAAACAGCGTGAGCGCAAAAGGTAACCTGAGCAACGTTGCAGCTGCAGATGAAGCGGCGCAGAACGTTGAAATCCAGATTCTGAACACTAAAGGTGGCGCCATCGACTTTAACCTGGGCCAATTCAACGGCGAGGGCGATTTACTCCTGGCAGCCGGCGAGAAAGACGCATCTGCGACTTATACCGCACAATATTATGCTACCCAGGCTGCATCTGCCGGTGCTGTTGAAGCATCCTTACAATATGCAGTGAGCTATAACTAATAAGTAAATTATCAGGGATGTGAATTTTCTAAACATTATTTAGATTAAATCGGGCCATGGATGGCCTGCTTCTCTTTGATCTTGATTCTGGCAATAATTTTCTTATCTTAACGGATGGCTATTATGTCTTGCTTACCTATAATTCGTTTATCATGGCGTAGCATTTTATTGCTTTTGTTTTCCTTTTTCATTTGCGGATCAACACTTGCTAGCGTTGTGATGACCGGCTCGCGCGTAATCTATCCTTCTGATGCTAAATCCGTCGATGTGCAGCTAAAAAATAATGACGACTTCCCTTATGTCATCCAGGCCTGGTTTGACAGTGGCGATAATAATTCTACGCCAGCTACCGGTAAAGCACCCTTCGTAGTTACACCACCGACATTCCGGATTGCAGCAAAAGATGGTCAGGTAATGCGTATTTTCTTTACTGGCGGTAATACATTACCGCAGGATCGAGAGTCTGTTTTTTACTTTAATTTCCTGCAACTCCCGCCAGAAAACCTCTCTGGTGATAAAGGAAACCAGATGGTGGTTTTATTAAAAAACAGGATGAAATTATTTTATCGCCCAGCCTCACTAAAAACTAACCCTAAAAAAATATTTGATTATTTAACTTTTAGCAATATTTCTCCATCAGGCATCAGAATCACCAATACCTCTCCCTACTACATTTCGTTGAGTAAGGTAGCGGTCAGAAATGCAGTGGCAAAAAAAGCGGCGCCTATGATTTCCCCATTTTCCTCAGTTGATGTGGCTTTAACGTCAGGGAAAACCACAGGTAACACCCAGGGAATTGAAATCGGTTTAATCAATGATTATGGGGCAACGGTGACACATGAATATCCAATTCAAAAATAAAAAAAATGGCTTTCATCTTGCTCTGGTTACTTGCTTAGTAAAAGCCGCATTATTTACACAAGCTGCTCACGCTGAAGAATACCGATTCGATAATCATTTACTGGCAGGATCTGGCTTTGCACAGGGCGTTGACCTTAAGCAGTTCAATGAAAAGCAGGTAGCGGTTGCTGAAGGTCAACAGATCCTTGATGTCAGCCTGAACGGAGTAAAAGTCAGAAGTCAGGTAGCGGTGAATTTTCGTAAAAAGGATGCCGCAGATAAAAGCGCGCAACCTTGCATCGATGCTGAAATGGTAAAAATACTCCAATTGAAATCTGGTCTGCCGGATGCGAGTAAAGAGCAATGCTGGTTACTTTCTGATATCACAAAACAGGGAAAATGGAACATTAAGCAGTCCACACTAACACTGGACTTTCTCATCCCTCAAATTTTTCTTAACCGCAAACCGCGTAATTATATCCCTATTTCAGAATGGGATGCGGGTGCACCACTGATATTTTTACGTCACAATACCAGTTTTACCCGCAATATTGTTCGTGATTCCCACTACAACTATATGTGGAGCATGATTAATGCTGGCGGAAATCTCGGTATGTGGCAACTGCGTCATCAGGCCAACCTGCGTTATATGGAAAGCAGTACTGGTGGCGATCATTACAAATGGAACTCTGTGCGCACCTGGGTACAGCGTCCATTGCCAGCTATATCCAGCGAGCTGATGGTCGGTGACACTTACACCGACAGCTCAATGTTTGGCTCAATGTCCTTTAACGGTGTGAAACTGGCCACCGATCAACGTATGTGGCCGCAAGCTCGCCGCGGTTATGCACCAGAAGTACGTGGTGTTGCTACCAGCACCGCACGAGTCCTTATAAGACAGGCCGGGAATGTAATATATGAAACGCAGGTACCACCTGGCCCTTTCCTTATTGACGATCTCTATAACACGCGTAGTCAGGGTGATTTAAAAGTTCAAATCATCGAAGCTGACGGCAAATCTTCATTTTTCACCGTCCCTTACGCTGCGGTGCCCAACTCTATGCGTCCGGGCAATCTCAGCTATCAGTTCGCCGCCGGTAAAGTCAGAAATTATTATTCTGTTCAGAATGCCTTCACAGAAGGTGTATTGCAGTATGGCCTCAGCAATAGTTTTACTTCAAATTCAGGGGCTCGTTTCGCCAACAACTACCAGGCTTTGCTGATGGGGGGTGTCTATGCCTCTGAGCTGGGCGCATTATCACTTAATACCACCTGGTCACATGCTAAGGTGGAAAACGATATGACCCAAAGCGGCTGGCGCGCTGAGATGTCTTATAGCAAAACCTTCCCGACTAATACTAACCTGGTACTGGCAGCCTACCGCTATTCCACTTCAGGTTATCGCGATCTGGAAGATGTGCTGGGTGTACGTCGGCAGCAGGATGGCGGTACGAATTACTATTCCGACACAATCAAACAGCGCAACCGCTTTACGGCAACCATCAGTCAGAACATGGAGCAATATGGATCCGTCGCCTTGAGCGGCAGTAGCACTGACTATTATAACAATCGGTCGCGTATTACCGAGCTACAGCTTTCCTACAACAATATGTGGAAAAGGATAAGTTATAACATCAATGCTGGAAGGCAGCGCTCCACCTGGAGCAGTAACAACATATACAGTGTGAATGACCGTGATTACGATTCAAGCCGTACTCAGAAATACACTGAAAATGTGGTGTCCATTGGCATTTCCATTCCGCTCGACTGGCGTGATAGCCGCTCGACGGTTTCTCTTGATATGACAAGGGATAACAATACAACCTCAGCAATGACGACGCTTTCTGGTTCTGCAGGACAGAATAGTGATTTTACCTGTTCACTCTATTCAAGTTATGACAAATACCGCAATGCTGGAGAGGGTAAAAAGCACTCCACCCGCTGGGGAACTAATGTGCAGGAACGTACCCGTCTGGGAACTGTTCGCGCGTCCTATTCCCGCAGCGATGATTATCACCAGCTTGGCCTGGGAACTTCAGGCACACTGGCTATCCATAGTGGTGGCGTCACCTATGGTCCCTATACGAGTGATACCTTTGCGCTGGTAGAAGCCAGGGGTGCGAGTGGGGCGATTGTGAATAACGGGCAAGGTGCCAAAATCGATCCTTTCGGTTATGCCATCGTGCCATCGCTGGCACCGTACCGCTATAACACCATCAGCATTGATGGTAACTCCATGTCTCAGGATGTTGAGCTGGAAGGCGGTAATGTGCGCGTCGTGCCCGTGCTCGGCGGTGTACCGAAAGTTACATTCAAAACTGTGTGGGGAACTCCAACACTGATTCTTGCCAGACTGGCAGACGGTACACCAGTACCAATGGGTGCAGATGTTAAAGACAGCGAGGGCAACCGCGTTGGAATGGCGGGTCAAAATGGCCAGATTTACGCTCGTCTTCCTCATGCCTCGGGTACGTTATTTGTTAGCTGGGGAAACAGCAATAAATGCCGAATTAACTATCAATTGCCTTCTAAAAAGGTGAGCGATAACAGTTTTGTCAATTTAAGCGGCACATGTATCCAGTGAACCTTATTTCGATGAGTACAATCATGAAACGTAACATCACTAAATTGAAACCATGGCTGGTCGCCTCAATATTATTAGCACTAACGCCAGTAGCTCAGGCAACCTGCTACAAGGTCACCTCCATAGGCAAAACGACCCGTTCGATTCCTCAGGAAGTGGCAGATTTAGGATATACCGCTAAAAATTGGGGTGGGGTATTTGCCACGACTGCGGCATCTATCTCATTTGGAACAATTATTATGGGTACAGCCGCACAGTCAATTGCGCCTGCCGGAACGGTATTAGCCGTCGCAGATCTCCCTATCCTGGAAAAAGGGCAGAAAGTGTCCTATTCAGCTAATCAGATTGTGTTTAAATGCGACCTTTCCGATGCTGATGATATCTATGAAATCTATGCATTACCTGGCGTAAGCGGAGAGTTTTATGGTGGCAAAGAAGTTTCCGACGTCGAACATGGCTACCAGACACCTTCAAAGAGTATTGCTTATCGAATATTTAATCAGAGAACCGGGCTTTATTACACCAACTCCTGGCAGGAGCGCAAGCTTACAGAAGAAGATTATGTTGTCATTGGCTCGAAAATTTATATACCAGCATCCGCATTCGACAGCGCAACATTTGAATTGGTTAAATCCGAATTAGATTTTGGAATAGTACGACGAAATGCATTTGGACTGGCGACATCAGCACAAGGGTACGTGACCTTAAGAACGCCGACTATTAATAACAACGCCAAAACGGGTTCCTTAGCCAACAGCCCGGAGAAGAGTGATCATTCCGTAGCCGTCTGGACCATGGGAGGCGGTACCACCAATGTCATTCATGGTAATAACTGCACCCTGGGAGATTTTGACCAGGTAGTTAATCTACCGCCTATTACAGTGAGCGATTTAGAAAATGATGTGGCCAGCACTAAAACCTTTAATATTTCGATAGATTGTAATGCTGGCGCAATATCGGGTACGACTCCCGATGACGATGACGCACCGGTCGCTGTGGGTTTTCTGGTCTCCCCCTCAGCGAAATCAAAAGCAAGTGAGCTTAAATTGGAAAACAGTTCGGGTGGCATAAGCTATTTACTTGACGATAATTATGGTGCCAATGGCGTAGCTTCTGGGGTTGGTATCCGAATTTATTCATCTGGTACAAGTGCGCTTAACTTGTTGTCCAGCAGTACCGACACCGGTACCGGGAATACAGCAGGCTGGTATGGGTTTGCCGATCTCATGAATGTAACAGGTATTAATGCTTCTGGTGGCATGTCATACGCGGGTTCCTTTACGGCGTCTTTAGAACAAATTCCAGGTTTAACCGTAAAAACAGGTTCAGTTAATGCGCAAGCACAGATTATCGTTAGTCTGCAATAACCTGCTGCTTTTCGGTGCGCTTATTATGAGCACTGGCACTGCCAGTGCCGTTGTTAACAGCACTCAAAGCCGTCTCGTTTTCAACGAAAACAGTGTCGCAGAATCGATTACCGTCGTGAACTCAATCACTTCCCCAGCATTGGTTCAGATGTGGACAGATGATAATGAACCACTAAGTCCGCCAGATCGTATCAGCACACCGCTTATTGTGGTACCGCCAATGTTCAAATTGGCTCCAGCAGAGTCCCGCAACCTGCGGGTAATGTTACTTTCACGTGATGGAATGCCTAAAGACCGCGAACGGGTATACTGGCTGAATATTTATCAGATTCCTCCAAATACACAGCAGGAAACCGCAGAGGAAAAGAAAATAGTCCTGCCGTTGCGTATTCGCTTGAAAATATTTGTGCGTCCATCCGGACTTAAAGAACCTGACGAAAATATCGGCGAAAAGTTACGCTTTACTCTCAATCACACCAATGAAGAGAACGCCGTGCTGAAGGTGGACAACCCCACCCCTTACTACATAACTTTAGGAAGCATCAGTCTGGGTGAAAAACATCTGAAAGCCGATATGATTGCGCCCTTTTCCTCGATCTCATTCCCCGCGATAAACGCAGGGATCCAACGTACATTACGCTGGAGTGTGATTGATGATTATGGAAAAAAGACCCCATACAATAGAGAGTTAAGCAGCCCGTGAAAAGTAATATGCTCACGACATTAAATGTGACATTTTTACATAAATATCATATGTCGTACGATTTGATGGCTTCATTCATTCAACAGGAGATGAATGTTGACCATCTTCATCTGCATCGCTTCCCCGATATTAAAAGCATGATAGCAGCAGCCGAGAAAAACAAAATCGACATCATAATAATTAACTCATCATGTTTATTTGACAATAACTTTCAGCAGGATGAGATAAAAAAAGCACTTTCCAGGCTACATGAAATTAAAAACATCACTACTATATTCCTGGCCCAAAACATGAACAAAGCGCTGCTAAAAAAAGTAGCAAATGCAGGCGTGGATATTATGATTAGCTCACAGGATACGCCACAGGAATTGATTAAAGCACTCAAAACCGTTATGTTTGTCACTCCAGAAAAACCTTATATTTCTCATTCTTTACAGGAAGTTTTACAGCAGGAATATGCTCATCTGACACCAAAAGAGTGGGAGGTTATTAATCTCATCCAGGAAGGTCATACGTTGTCTGAAATAGCTTCTAAAAAATGCCGCGCCATGAGCACTGTTTCGACCCAGAAAAGAAATGCAATGAACAAACTCAACCTGCGAAATGAAAACGAATTGTTAATATTTTTGCATCAAAAAGCTTTCTTCTGATTTTTTAATATTTTTGGAAAACCATGCTCATTAAATTCGTTATCCCTGTAGCGGGAAGTTTATTGCTATCCAGTCAGGTCTGGGCACTTTCTCTTCAGGAATCATTGATTGCGGCCAATATCTATAATGCAGAAATTAACGCTGCCCGAAGCCTGCATAACGCTGATGGTCAAAAAAAGTATCAGGGGTTTGCTGGTTTATTGCCGACGATTTCTCTCGATGGTTCCTGGAGTAAATCCGATCAGCCGGATGCGGCCTATTCTGCTGGTGTAACCCGGCATAGCTATAGCTTCAACCTGCAACAGCCTGTTTTTGACATGTCGAAATATGCGACCTGGCGCAAAAGTGTGGTCATCGGCGATCTTGCAGATGTGAATCTGCTGATTGCCCAGCAAAAACTGATTAGTGATGTAACGTCCGCCTATTACGGCGTAGTCTATCAGCGTAGCGTACTGGAAACTAATCAGCGTATTCTGGCCGCTTTCAGTGCTAAGCTTAAACAGGCTCATAAGGCTCTTGAAGTGGGAGATGGCACACGGCTGGATGAAGCCGAAGCACAGGCCAACTATGATAAAGCAGTTGCCGATGAACTGGCGGCAGAAAATGATCTCCACGATGCTAATGTCTCATTCCGTCAACTTACCGGACTCAACGCGCAGGATATTTCAGATAAAAGCATGCGCTGCGTGCGTTATAATGAAAAACTCCTGCCGGAGCAATTAAAACGTGCCGCCGCCACAAATAATCTCGACGTTCTGGCCGCCATTCAGACTCGCAAAGCCAGTGAGGCTGATATTCTGACCGCAACATCCGGTCACATGCCAGTGATAACCTTTCAGGCGGGATATGGAAAAAACTGGAGCCGCGCCGAAGATGGCAACTATCTGGACACTATCTTCGGCACAACATCCAAAACTGATAACACACAAATCAGTATGAACATTTCAGTACCCTTGTTTGCAGGCGGTAGCCAGATTTCGCAAAGTCTTGAGGCCGCGCACCGCTACGAACAAAGCAAAGATTTAGTGATTGATGCCCGGCGCAGAGCCGAAGAAAAAGCTGTGCAAGCGGCATCTGCCGTCCTCAATAGCCAGTCGCGAATCAAAGCCTATGAACGGGCAATTACCTCAGCAAATAAACGCCTCATCGCTACACGTTATGGCCGGGAAATTGGCCAGCGGACGCTGATTGATGAATTTAATGCTGAAAAAGAGTACTTCCAGGCAATTCAGGATCTGGCGCAAGCACAAAACTTGTTAATCCAGTCAATCGTCAAATTAAAAACTGCCACTGGCTCACTCGACTTTAACGCGATGAAAAGCTTTAACTGTGGTGCATTGTGATCGGAAATTTAATTCATGAATAACGACTTATTTCGTAAAGAATCACTGGATGCGAAAAAGACCAAAGTATTAGGGTCAGTGGCGTTGTATTGCCCGCCATTCAGGTGGGTAATCATTACTCTGGTTTGTATGCTGGTAGCCATACTGACCGCCTTTTGCATTTTTGGCAGTTATACCAAACGGGAAACCGCAAAAGGGGTGCTGGTACCAGAAAACGGCATGATGACCATCACAGCGATGAGCGCCGGTACGGTGATCGCCCTTCCCGTTCGTGAAGGTGACAGACTGAAAAAAGGCAGCCAGATTGCCACCGTATCTTCGGAGATTTCTACGCGCTATGGTTCTACGCGCGAAGCTATCGCCAGACAGCTGGAGCTTCAGAAACAGGGATTGAATAATCAACTGCTCAATCTCGATGAACTTAATAGTGAGACGTTAAAATCGTTACAGGAAAAGGTTAATTTGCTTGGCCAGCAATCTGTTGAGCTGGAAAAAATTTACCGGCAACGCACTCAACAAATTCAGCTCTCCAAAAATCAACTCAATAAAATCGCGGCAATGCGCAGGGAAGGCTATGCCTCAAATACGCAGGTAGAGCAACAGCAGAATGACTTACTTGATGCTGGCATCAGGTTGCAGGATGTCGCACGTCAGCGCATCGATGTTCGTCAGCAACTGGCACAGGCACGACAGCAGTTACGCGAACAGCCCATTACCTATTCTCAGCAGAAAAACGATCTGCAACAGAAGCTATCAGAAATCACACAGTCGATGATGGAAAACGAATCACGCCGCTCAGTAGAGCTTCGTACGCCTGAAAAAGGCACCGTCAGCGCAGTGCTGGTAAAACAGGGTCAGGTTGTAACAGCAGGTCAGACGCTGGCAATGATATTGCCAGATAACGCACATTTGCAGGCGCGCATCATGCTGAGCAGCCGGGCGATTGGTTTTATCCAACCGGGACAGCGAGTAGTGCTTCGCTATCAATCATTCCCCTGGCAGAAATTTGGTCAGCAGTACGGCACAGTGCTGGAAATTTCAAAATCTGCGCTCTCACCTCAGGAAGTCGCGACCATCACTGGTGACAGCCAGGTTCAGGAATCGATGTATCAGGTGAAAGTCACTCTGGATAAACAAACGGTTCAGGCTTACGGCAAGCAGAGCTCTTTGCGTCCAGGTAGCGGACTGGAGGCTGATTTTATTATTGATAAGCGTCGTATTTACGAATGGGTTCTTGAACCACTGCATGCTCTGGGAAAAATGACTTCTCTTTAAATTTTACTCTTTAGCCAGGTTTATAATGGATTTATTTCACAAACTGAATTTGTCATTTCGCCAGAAATTGCCCGTCTTACGCCAGGCACAGGCCGCTGAATGTGGCCTTACCTGCATCGGGATGATCGCTGGCTATTATGGCCATCACATTGATATGGTCTCACTTCGGCAACGATTCCCAACCTCCACGAAAGGTAGCACCCTGGCGAATGTTATGTCTTTTGCTCAGCATTTAGGCATGGGGTGTCGTGCAGTTCGGCTCGAACTGGATGAGCTAGACAAGTTGAATCTGCCTTGCGTACTGCACTGGGACATGAACCATTTCGTTGTGCTTAAAAGTATTGCGAAAAACAAAATTCTTATCCATGACCCGGCGCGTGGCGTACGAAAGGTGCTGATGGATGAAGTCTCAACATCGTTCACCGGTGTGGCACTGGAGCTGTACCCTGCTGCAACGTTTGAGAAGAAGAACGAGAAGAAATCCATCTCAATGCTCAACCTGATCCGCAATGTGTCAGGGATTGGATCCGCTTTTATTCAGGTGGCCTTACTATCACTTGCGCTGGAGTTCTTCGGCATCATCACACCATTTTATATGCAGTGGGTTATCGATCAGGTGCTGGTTTCGGCAGATGGCGATTTACTGACTTTGCTGGGCGTGGCGTTTATCTGCATTACTCTCTTGCAGAGTATGATTTCAGCATTACGCAGCTGGGTCACCACCTGGTTCTCCAGCATGCTGAGTGTTCAGTGGTCTTCAAATCTATGCGCCCATTTGCTGGGCTTACCCCTGAAGTACTTTGAGGAACGGCATGTCGGCGACATTCTTTCTCGCTTCAGTTCACTAGGCAATATTCAAAGTACTCTGACGGGTCGCTTCATCTCGTCTATCTTCGACGGCGTGATGGCACTTGTGACACTTGGAGTCATTTTCACCTATAACGCGACACTGACTTTTGTGGTGGTCGGTCTGTTCCTTCTGTATGCGCTCATCCGCTGGATTTCTTTTGAACCCTTCCGGCGCGCTAATGAAGACCAGCTGATGGCCTCCGCAATAGTTCAGTCGCAGCTGCTGGAGTCCATCCGTGGCGTACAGGCCATCAAGCTTAACAACAAGCAAGACCTGCGCGTTTCCACCTACACGAACGAAACCGTCGAATCGACGAATAAAGGGATTACAACGCAGAAACTCTCAATCTTTTTCAATACATTGCAGGGAGCAATTTCAGGCATTGGCAAAATTATATTAATCTGGCTGGCGGCGGCGCAGGTGCTGGATGGCAACTTCACAAGCGGGATGCTGGTGGCATTTATCTCCTTTTCAGATCAATTTATTTCACGTTCAGCTGGCCTGATTAACGCATTAATCGAGTTCAAAATGCTGCGTCTGCATGGCGAACGCCTTTCTGACATTGTATTGACAGAAAAAGAACAGGATATGGAAAGTAATGTCATATTAGCTAATGACAATGGACCGATAAGTCTGGATATCCGCAACCTCTCTTTCCGCTATTCAGAAACTGAAGCAGATATTTTCTCTGATTTTAATCTGTCCATTGAAGCTGGCCAGTCTATTGCCATAGTCGGCCCATCAGGACAGGGTAAAACAACTTTGGCAAAAATCTTGCTGGGCCTGCTCAAACCTGATTTCGGAACAATCAGTATCAACGGCGTCGAGCACACTAAACTGGGCATGAAAAACTATCGCGATATGATTGGTAGTGTGATGCAAAGTGATATCCTGTTCGCTGGTTCAATCATGGACAACATCGCTTTCTTTGATGCCAATCTGGATCGGCATCGGATTGAACGAGCCGCGCGTATTGCCCAGATTCATGATGACATCATGGCTATGCCGATGGGCTATAACAGCATGGTAGGCGATATGGGATCCTCGCTTTCAGGCGGACAAATTCAGCGAGTCATTCTTGCACGTGCACTTTATCGAAATCCACGTATCTTGATTCTGGATGAAGCAACCAGCCATCTGGATGTTTCTAAAGAAAGTGCCATTAATGATGCCATCAGGCACATGAGTGTAACGCGAATTATTATTGCACATCGACCACAAACGATTTTAAGTGCCGATCGCATTATTCAGATTAACCGCTATGGAACAACAGAGATATCTAAAAACGAATTTCTAAATTTGATCAACTCATCGCATGCTACTTTAGCTGTCAACTAAACATGCAAAAAAGCAGTGTGCATTGCCTTTTTATAAATCTGAGGATTCAATATGCAGCGTTGTTTAAAATGTCTCGAAGGCACTATTCATTTTGATGAAGATGTTAAAACACAAACTATAGATATTATAGCATTCAGATCCGGGCAACAGATCACAATCAATCGTGAGCGCCTGCCTGCCGGTAAAAGCCTGGCTGAAAACATCACTATGCAAATTAACAATGCAGAAAAAGTCTTTCAGCAATTCAACCTTGTTAAAATGGAAGATTTTACGGCTGACAGTGCATTCCAGGAAACCGTCGAGGTAATCTACAATTTCGTTTCTAACCCAGGAAGTGGAAAACGTGTCTGGCAGGTTACTTATGTATGTCTCAATTCGGAAAGTGACATCATTAACTTTACATCACTCTACCCTGATGAAATCTCAATGAAGAACGAAATAAGTCGCTTACGTCATTGCGTGCAAAATTTCGCGCATGAACAAATCAGAATTTAACATATTTTTGAATATGACATCACCTAATACTTATAGAAAACCCTGGTAAAGCCATAAATAGAATAACTTCTATTTATATATATCACAAATAAATGCATAATTTTTTTCGTTGGCTGCTGGCAAAAACCAAAGGCCCGATTTAATCATTTAAAGTGAAGGAAATAATATGCGCGATTTAAACATGATGGAAATTGAAGCAGTAGCGGGTGCTGGTATCTGGAGTTCATTAACCAGCGCCATTCTCGGCGGCGTAGCAGCAGCTTCTGCTGGTGCTCTGGTAGGCGGCGCTCATGGTGGTGACGGTGGTGGTCTGATCGGAATTGGAGCTATCGGTCAGGGCGTTGGCATGATTGTTGGCGGTGTAATGGGCGGAATCACTGGTTTCGTTGGTGCTGCAATTATTGGCTGGGACGAGCCAGAGACGGTAACCAGCCTGGTCACCCAGTGGGCCTCAAGTGTAATCAATGGTACTTACGTCTAATTAATATTTTAAAACAAGGGCCGGAACAGGCCCTTGTTTTATTTATGCAGCTGACTACAAATAAGCCATAGAGTCAATATTATTTTTTGATGAGGGTATGTTAATACCTGTAATGTCACCCTCAAAAAAATGAGCTTAATTCCTTCTTACCCACGCCAATTCATACTCTCCATTTTAACGCTAACTCCTCAACGCAAGTTACAACTTTCAAATAACCTTAATACGCCTGCTCATTTGACTAGCATATATGCACTGCACTTCACCTTGTTAAATTAACTAAAGGAGAAATAAAAGATACAATTAGCATTTCCTCCGGGTTTCGTTAGATGCATAATCATTACATTATTAATGGGTTTGTTGAATTTCATCCTGCGACCAGCACTTTGCGTAACTTGAAAGAGCCGGGAAATTCAGTTGTGCTGAATTCCCCCGCAGGTCGTTGCTTATTATTGCTCATCACTCGCGATGGAAAGATTGTTACTCAGCAAGAGTTCATGGACATCGTCTGGGAGAAAAATGGCATGCTTGTTTCTCCCAATACGTTCTATCAGAACATTTCAATCCTGCGAAAAGGATTGAAAAAAGTTGGACTGCCTGAAGATCCAGTCGTAACGATCCCGCGAGTGGGGCTGACACTGGCCAGTGGTACTGAAATAACCAAGCGCAGTAGTGAAAAGCTGGCAACACACAGCGATGAAAATGCGCATTTTATGGATGAGCACTTTCTGGCGCAGGAACAGCATGAAGATCTTCCACCAATGGCGGATGCAGAAAAGAGTAATAAGCTGCCGGCAACCCCGGAAGCGCAGTCAGCAGATAACGCAGCTCAGACAGCACCATCAGACAGGATAGTGCAAAAGAAGCCCCGCTCTTTATCACTATGGGCAGCAGGCCTGGTGGCAACAATTCTATTAATTCTGATTGCAGGCGTGAAAGATAATACTTCCATCAACTCCCGCCTCTACTTCAGTCACTACATTTTTCTGGCCGAGGCCAGTGGTTGCCATATTTTCATCGCGGATAAGAATGCCACGCCAGAGGACAAGATAAAGACTCTCTCTCTTTTTGAGAAGCTGGATACCAACTGCAGCAATTATCCATGGGTCTATATAACTCATTATTTAATGCTGCCCAGAATTTCAGTAATACGCTGCAACAAACCAATGACCAGGACCAACACCTGTATTTCAGAGTATTATTTCAGAGGTTTAACTCAGGATGATTAGAAAATTTGTATGGATTCTACTGGGCGCAGTTATTGTGGCCGAAACAACTTATTTACTTCATCACTATATTCAGCGTCGGCAGCCAGAAAACTTCAGCTGCCATGCCAATTTAGTGCAGCACTATAATGACGACAAATATAAACTGTCTCTGGATTATATGATCCGGGGTAACTTTGGGTTGGTTCACATAACAGGACGCTCAGAAAATAATCCTGAAAATACATTTAATCGTAAAGTCTCCTTTAACTTAGAGCGCAATGGTGATATTTTTTATATGTTTTCTACAAAAAACATCCGACTGCCTGATGATAATCTCAGCGATGATGAGATGAAGATGTATGTTCCCCATTTCTTTGTGACATCAGAAAGAGATATCTATATGCGAGTGATTAAACAAAAAAATAATAATTTCATTTTTATGGTTGATTCTATTCCTACCTATGTGTGCAACGAAACGCCTGGCTGAATTAGTATACAATCTTCAGTCAGCAGCGACGATTTTGCATCAATCAGTAATGCAGGAAGTGACTATCTCATTCCGTTTACCCGCATCGGAAACTGCTGTTCTTTGGTTTAGTAACGCTGACAGTTAAAAAGGAATGAGAGCGGACCGCCAACCAGATAGGTCTTTTTATCGACCTGAGTGATATCAAGCTGAAGATAGCCAGGATCGAGAGTAATTTCAGCCAGCAGTAGATTAAAGATGGCATCTGGCGTCGTATCGTTGGTGGAGGAGATGATCTTTCTGATTTTATAACGATAAGTGTCGTGCTCTATTTTACTCCCTTCGCTCAGGGCAATACGACGATTGAGTATTGTTACCTTATCACCATAAGTAGCCTGCCCATTTAATAACAGATAACCTGATTGCAGATTGATAAAACGTAGATTCTGAGAAACAACAAACTCAATTTTATTGTTTTCATGGCGACTAAGGTCATAACGGCTGAAAGCTGAACAGCGGAAAGGGAGATCATCAGTCTGACGCTTGAAATAGCTAACACCTGCTAAAGAGAATAGTAGTAACGAGGTTAGTGTTATTATTAGCGTGAGAGTAGTGTTGTGTTTCAAATCGTTCTCCAGTCAAGATAATAGATGTTGTCACAGGAAACGATATTGCCGCTGCTGTCCAGGTTACATGCGGATAGCGTTGTTCTGCCGTAGTCAGCGGTAGAAAATGCGGTATTTTTATCAAAATAGATCCGTCGTCCTGGCGCACAAGTCTCATTATTCTCTTTGAGAATTTCAGAGAGTTGCTTATAAACTGACTTTTTCCCGAACACGTCCAGACCTGGGATAATCACCGCCTCGCAGCCGCCTTCAAGTTTGATGGTGCTCATAGAGGCCGTCTTTGGTGCTGACGAATCAGAAGAGAAATACCAGAACGCGCCCCCCAGAAACAGCATCAGGATAAGCGCAATCTGGGCTGTCCTGATGGTAACAGCAGATTTTTCTACTGCCCTATCCTCCTTATGAGAAACGCAGGACGCAGCATGGCTATCCTGACCAGCATCATTATTCTCAACCGGCATTTCATAATTCTGAGTCTGCGCCGCAACAATAGCCTGAGAAGATTCGTGTCTGATTTTGATTTCAGTATTGAGCCGGATGCCAATTTTCGGAATGGTGATGATGAGATTTTCACAGCCATAAGCTGCGAGCGCTCTGCGCAGGATACTCAGGTACTGATTCAGATTACTATTAGATCCACGCAGGCCATATTTATCCCAGACTTCGGTCAACAGGGTTTCACGCGCCAGTATTTCACCCTCAGAATTCAGTAATTGCTCGAATAAGCGGCCTGATGAAATACTCAGACTCAGCGTCTCCTGAGTAGGGAGATGGCTCAGCGTGCAGTCATCAGAATTGTAAGCAATCTGGTCATCGATAATGTAAATCATTAAGAAATCACTGAATTTGCTGTCATTGCCGACAGTATAATTCAGCTCATTTCAAGAAGCACTAACCAGCCCTTAATTAGCCTGCTTAGCCGGTAAGACCGGGTTAATGTTGAAATCTGACTTTCATGCGGATAGTCAGGTTTGCATAGTCCCCCCCTCTGTACCGCTAGTTCAGCACGCACTCCTGCTGATCACAATGAGCGTGACCGGATTGTGAAGACACCCATGCAGAACGGCGCGCATCATGTCAGCTTTCGTTATCCTGATGGAGCGGCTGGCAGTACGGTTAATCCCTGATCAGCGCGTTCAATATCAGATGCATGTCTGTGGTCATTACCCAGCAGCAGCTTTATAAATCTGTACCTTTCCTGACAAAATTGCGGCTGCCCGGCCGCCTGCGATTTTATTTCAACACTACAATTAATCGCACCAACATCATTTCAGAGAACGTTGATGAATATTGCAGCTTTTGATATTGGCGGTACCTCTTTAAAAATGGGCGTGGTGGACGATCGGGGAAACATTCTGACGCAGGAGAGCGCCGACATTTCCCACAACGCGCGGGACAAAATTCTGGAAGAAATAGTGGGCTGGCTGGAGAAGAATCCCGGCTGTGAAGGTATCGCCGTGAGTACGCCAGGCTATATCGACCCCGATAAAGGCTTTATTGAGATGGGCGGCACCATCCGTGATTTTGACCAGTTTCATCTGAGCCAGTGGCTGACGGAGAAAACATCCCTGCCTGCCACGGTGGAAAACGACGCGCACTGTGCCCTGCTGGCGGAATACTGGCTGGGCAAAGCGAAAAAACTGAACGATTTCCTGATGCTGACCATCGGAACCGGGCTGGGCGGAGCCGCTTTCTGCAACGGTGCGCTGATTCGCGGTGGCCGGAACCGGGCAGGTGAGTTTGGCTGTCTGCTGACCTCACGCCCCACCAGCAGCGACATTGAACGCCACACCATGAGCCAGAGCTGTACCATGACCGCGCTGCGGGAGAATTACAGTCAGCTCACCGATCGGCCTGTCGACGACGTCAGTGGCAAAGATGTGTTTGACGCCTGCGACCGCCAGGAAAAAATGGCGCAGCAGGTGGTGGAAAAATTCTACCAGGATCTCGCGGCCTGTTTATATAACCTCTTCAGCGTCTTTGATCCGCAGATGATATTTATTGGCGGCGGCATTACGGCGCGGGAACCTTTCCTTGAAGAACTCGCTGAGCAGCTGGCAAAGTATCAGATTGATATTCGTATTGATGCGGCCACCTACGGCAACGACTCCGGCATGCTGGGTGCAACATGGAATTTCCTCCAGCGCCAGCCAAAGAATAATTAGCTGACCGGTCAGGGTCATGTGGCCCGCAGACAGCGTCAGCATAAGGGAGGCGCCCGACCCTCTCTGTCGCCTCCCTGTCGCACCAGCCCGGCTCCGGCGCATCAAACAGGCTCAGTGCGACACCGGTCAGGGTAAAGACCAGCAGATATAACAGAATGAGCGCGACAAGCAGAGCACGGTGACTGCGCATCCCGCTTATTCCCATGTGGCTCAGAAGGAGTAGCTGAGGGCCAGCGTGACCCCGGCCCCATCGTGCCGTGCGACAATGGGGCTATCGGAGGCAGATTTATCGAGCCAGCTGTAGTCACCCGTGACGCTGGCTGCCCAGGCAGGGGTCAGCTGATGACTCCAGGTCAGGCTGGCGTCCGTTCCATAAAATCCCCCTGAAGCGTTATACCGTGCAAACCCGCTGCGCGCACTCTGCTGGCTGTTCACGCCGTACCAGGTGTTCATGTAGCGTCCATCACCGAACAGACCGGCCACCTGCAGCGCCACGGTATCGTCCGTGGTCTGCCAGGGGATCAGGGTGACCGACGTCCGGTACTGCACGCCCTGACTGTCACTCAATGGCAGCGTCGCTTTCCCCTCCAGCACCAGCCACGGCGTCACAGACCAGCCCAGCGCCAGCGCGGTATTGACCGTCGCGTTGATATTTCCCATTCCCCGCAGCCGGTCATCCCCGTCACGCCAGGAGGAGTTCTGGTCTGAGCGGCCCAGCCCGTAGCCCAGCGTATGCTCAAGGTAAAGTCCGTTATCCGCCTGCAGGTCATAGCCGATACCTTTTTGCGAATCGAGAAAAAACGCTCCGTCGCGCGCCTGAATCACCGGCATCACCTGCCAGTGATTCCTCGTTGCGCCGCTGTAGCGCGGTGCGTTGATGCCCGCAATGCCCAGCGTCATGCTGGGAGGCGGCGTGGGACTCTCTTCGGCCATCGCGGCGGCGGCACTGAAACCCAGCGACAAACAGACCATGTGAAGCGTTATTTTTCCGGTTATCATCACGTTTCCTCATTATCACATCCGGTGCGGAGCTGGGGAGTCAGTACCGCGTCACCGGAGGTGAGTATGCGAGGCGCGTATCAATGAACGGCCAGGGATTTATGAAGAAACAGTCAAGGTGGTCCGGAAATGCAGGAAAAACGTGTACTGATTATTGAAGATGACGCGGATGCAGCGGGCGTCCTTGAGGCTTACCTGAAACGTGAAAACTATGCGGTTACGATAGCCGGTGACGGACCGGGCGGGCTGGAGGCGGCCAGACGCTGGCAGCCCGATCTGATCCTGCTCGATATCATGCTGCCCGGCATGAACGGCACCGAGGTGCTGGCGGCGCTCCGGCGGCGTGACGATACCCCGGTGATCATGGTCACGGCGATGGGTGACGCGCCCGATCGCATCGGTGCGCTGCGCTATGGGGCCGATGACTATGTGGTAAAACCCTATCATCCCGGTGAAGTGGTGGCGCGCGTGCAGGCCGTTCTGCGCCGCAGCCAGCCGCCCGCGGCCGCGGCCGGGGTCCTGCGCTGGGCTGGTTTAACGGTCGATCCCGAGGCGCTCACCGCGATCGTGGAGGGTGACAGCGACGCCCCACACCGGCTCGATCTGACGCCCACCGAGTTTTCCCTGCTGGTCACGCTGATGCGCGCTCCGACGCGTCCCTTTACCCGCCTGTTTCTGCTGGAGCACTGCCTGCCGGAAAGTGATGCGCTGGAGCGGGTAGTCGATACCCATGTCTACAACCTGCGCCGTAAACTGGAAGCCGCCGGCATCGCTGATGTGCTGCCGGCGGTACGCAGCGTCGGCTACCGGTTCAGACAGCCATGAAGAACGCAACCCACACCTCACTGTGGCGCTGGATCTGCATCCGGGTCCTGTTGCTGGCGATAGGCAGCGTAGTGCTGATCGCCCTCTGTATGTGGCTGCGATTTGCGGTGCAGGCGGTCTGGGTTTACCACCGGATGCCCCCCGCGCTGGTGGAGGAGTTCACCCGGCTGCGCCAGCATCCCGCCAGCGATCCGGCGCGCTTCCATCAGATTGTCGATCAATACTGGGGCATCAATTTTTCCGATCCGTCGCTGGCCTCCTCTGACTGGCTGACCGTCATCCTTCTGGTCGTGGTCACCATTCCGCTTATGGTACTGATTGCGCTGCGCTTTGCGCGTCCGCTCTCCGCACAGTTCAGCCAGCTGGCAACGGCGGCGCGTGCGGTGTCGCAGGGGGAGTTTGGCCGCCCGGCGGCGGTTGTTGACGCGGCCCCGCAGGAGCTGGTGCGCTTTACCGAAGACTTTAATCAGATGACACAGCAGCTGGCGCGTTACGAGCGCGAGCTGCGCGCCTCTCACGTCGCGATGGCGCATGAACTGCGCTCTCCGCTGACGGCGGCGATGGGCCGTCTGCAGGGCATTCTGGATGGCGTTTTTCCGGCCGACCCCCAGCAGCTGGCGATGATCATGAAGCAGCTGACACAACTGAGCCGGCTGACTGACGAACTGCATCTGCTGTCACTGGCGGATGCGGGGCAGCTTACGCTGAACCCGGAGTGCTTTAACCCCGCCGAGCTGCTGCGTGAGCGCACCGGCTGGCTGCTGCCGCAGGCAGAGCAGGCAGGCCTGACCCTCCGCGTGAAAGCCCCTGACAACCTGCTGCTCTGCGCCGATGCGTTCCGGCTGGGGCAGGTGGTGACCATCCTCTGCGAAAATGCGCTGCGCTACGCGGCGGACGGCGGTGTGCTGCTCATCTCCGCCAGCCGGGACGCCCGGGCCACGATACTGACCTTCCGCGATTACGGTCAGGGCGTGGATCCGGACTTCCTGCCACAGCTGTTTGACCGCTTTACCCGCGCCGACTCCTCACGCGCCCGCCACTCCGGCGGCAGCGGACTGGGATTGTCCATTGCCAAAGCCATTGTCGACGCGCACGGCGGGACGATCACCGCCTCGCTACCCGCCGACGGCGGCCTGCTGATTCGGATAACACTCCCGGATCGATAAATTGTTCTGACTTGACCATTTCTTGATGGTTCATGGAACGTTTCTGGACACGGGCCGGGTTCAATGAGCACAACTCATTACAGGAACCCGGCTATGACAGACTTCTTATCTGATGCTGCCCGCCAGATCTGGCGTCATCTCTTCTCTGTTCACCTCGTGGTGCCGTTCGTCTTTGTGCTGTCCGGGGTGCTGATCATGACCGGCTGCCGCGATAACAGTGCGGCCCCGCCGCCAGCTCCGCCCCGCCCGGTAAAAACCGTGACCGCGCCACCGCCAAGCGGTGCGGCCTCTCTGCGGCTGACCGGTGAAATCCGGGCGCATGACGAAGTCACCCTGGCCTTCCGGCTCGACGGGCGGGTCGTCAGCCGCACGGCTGAACTGGGCGATCGGGTCAGTGCCGGGCAACCGCTGGCGGCGCTGGAAAACGATCAGACGCGTAACCAGCTGAGCAGCGCCCGGGCCGATCTCGACAGCGCCCGGGCTACGGAGCGGGTCGCCGCGCTGAATCTGCATCGGATGCGGTTGCTGATGCCCGGCGGTGCTATCGCCCGCAGCCAGCTGGACAGTGCCCAGGCGGACTGGCAGAGCGCGCAGTCCCGCCGTCTCAGTAGCGAAGCGGCGCTGAAAAATGCTCAGGATAGCCTCAGCTGGACCCGGCTGACGGCCCCTGCTGCGGGCCGGATCACCGCTATCACGGTTCAGCCGGGTCAGGTGGTCAGCGCCGGACAAAGCGTGATGACGCTGGCCGCGGGGGATGCTCGCGATGCGGTGTTTGATCTGACCACCACCGAGCGGCTGCAGATCGCTGAGCGCACACCGCTGAAGGTGACGCTGCTTGCCGACCCCGGCACCGAGGCCCGCGGCACGGTCCGTGACATCAGTCCGCAGGCTGACCCGCAGACCCGCACCTGGCGGCTGCGTGTCACGCTGAATCAGCCGCCCGAGGCGATGGCCCCCGGCGCCACCGTTATGGTCAATCTGCCCGATACGCAACCGCCGGTCATCGCCCTGCCCGCCAGCGCCCTGACGCGCTTAGCCGACCAGCCGGCGCTGCTGGTTGTGGATGCGGCTTCCCGTCTGCAGCTTCGCCCGGTGGTGCTGGCCCGCTTTGACGCTCAGCAGATCTTCGTCGCATCCGGTATTCAGCCGGGCGAGCGCATCGTTACCGCTGGCGTCGCCACCCTGCAGCCCGGCGAAAAAGTGTTGCCTGCACAGGAGGAACCATGAAAAAACCGGCTGGCTTTAACCTCTCTGGCTGGGCGCTGGCGCATCAGCAGCTGGTGGTCTTTTTTATGCTGCTGGTGATGGCCGCGGGCGTGATGAGCTATGAACATCTGTCACGTAATGAAGATCCGGCGTTTACCATCAAAACCGCGGTGGTCTCTGCCCAATGGCCGGGCGCCGACGTTAATACCATGGTGCAGCTGGTGACGGACGTGCTGGAGCAGAAGGTGCAGGAACTCCCCTCTCTCGATACGGTGGAGAGTGAGACCCGCGCCGGGCAGACGGTCATCTATGTCAATCTGCGTGACGATACGCCGCCGTCTCAGGTCGCGGGCATCTGGTATCAGCTGCGCAAAAAGATGCAGGATGTGAGCACCTCTCTGCCGCAGGGCGTGCAGGGTCCGGCGGTCAACGACGAGTTTGATGACACCTTCGGCACGATTTATGGCTTCACGGCTGAGGGCTTTACCGCCCGTGAGCTGCGCGACCGCGTCGATAACCTGCGGCGCGCTCTGGCGACGCTGCCCGACATCGGCAAAACCCGGCTGCTGGGTGTGCAGGAGCAACAGGTGGTTATCGCCTTTTCTCCGCAAAAGCTCAATGGCATGGGTCTCGATTTGCAGCAGGTCAGCGACGCCATCAACGCGCAGAACGAGGTCGTTCCGGCGGGCAGCCTGCGCACCGACCGCGAGAATATTGCGCTGCGGGTCAGCGGCACCCTGACCTCCGTCGACAGCCTGCAGGCGATGACACTGCATATCGGCGATCGCTTTATCCCGCTGACCGATCTCGCGACGATCAGCCTGCAACCCGCCGAACCGCCCGCCCCGACGTTCCGGGTCAATGGCGTGCCCGCTATCGGGCTGGCCGTCTCCATGGCCGCCAGCGGCAACCTGCTCGACTTTGGTCAGCAGCTGAATCAGCGCATGCAGACGCTGGCTGGTCAGTTACCGCACGGCATCACCATGACCCGCGTTGCCGATCAGTCTGCGGTGGTAAAAACGGCGGTCAGCGGTTTTGTGCGAATCCTGGGCGAAGCCGTAGTGATTGTGTTAGCCGTGTCGTTTATCTCGCTGGGGCTGCGCGCCGGACTGGTGGTGGCGGCGGCGATCCCGCTGGTGCTGGCGATGACCTTTACCGGTATGTTGCTGGCCGGTATCGGGCTGCAACGCATCTCGCTGGGTGCGCTGATTATCGCACTGGGGCTGCTGGTGGATGACGCCATGATCACCGTCGAGGCGATGGTGGCCCGGCTGGAAGCGGGTGACAGTAAGTGGCAGGCCGCCACCTGGGCGTTTAAAACCACCGCCTTTCCGATGCTGACCGGCACGCTGGTCATGATCGCCGGGTTCATTCCGGTCGGGTTTGCCGCCTCCAGCGCCGGCGAGTACTGCTACTCGCTGTTTGTGGTGATCGCGCTGGCGCTGCTCTGCTCGTGGGTCGTCGCGGTGATCTTCTCTCCGCTTACCGGCTGCTGGCTGCTGTCGGCAAAACTGAATCATGCCGACCCGCGACCGGGCGTGCTGATGCGCGGCTATCACTGGCTGCTGGAAGTCATTCTGCGTCATCGGGGCGTGACGGTGAGCGCGGCGCTGGCGGTGCTGCTGGTCAGCCTGTACGCCACCACGTTTATGCAGGGTGAATTTTTCCCGGCGTCCGACCGCCCCGAACTGCTGGTCAGCCTCACGCTTCCCGCCAGTGCGACGCAGGCTGAAACCACGCGCCGGACCGCACAGCTGGAAGAGGTGCTGCGCCATGACCGCGATGTCGCCAGCTTCAGCAGCTACGCAGGGTCGGGTGCCATCCGTTTCTATCTGCCAATGGATGTGCTGCTGGAGAATGAAAACATCGCACAGCTGGTAGTGGTCGCCAGAAACCTGACGGTGCGCGACCGGCTGCAGCGCAGGCTGGAGAGCAGGCTCGCTGAGAACTTCAGTGATATCACCACACGGGTCTCGCCGCTGGAGCTGGGACCGCCGGTTGGCTGGCCACTGAAATACCGCCTTACCGGACCGGATTATGGTCATGTCCGGCTGGCGGCGTCCCGGCTGGCGGCGCTGATTGCCCGCTCACCGCTGACCCGCGAGGTCAATCTGACCGCCGGAGAACCGGAGCGCGTCATGACGCTGACCGTCAATCAGACCGAAGCCCGCGCGGCCGGACTCTCCTCCGGGACGATAGCCCGTGCCCTGAATACCCTTATGTCCGGCAGCGTGGTAACGACACTGCGCGACCGCAACCGGCTGATTGATGTGGTGCTACGCGGCAATGACGCCGAGCGGCAGGATACGGCGACGCTGGCGGGTTTGATGATCACCAATGCCAGCGGTCAGAAAATCCCGCTGCGCCAGGTGGCGACCCTGAAGTGGGGCGTGGATGATCCGGTGATCTGGCGGCGTCAGCGGCTGCCCTACATCACGGTGCAGACGGATATCGCTCCCGGCCAGCGGGCGGAAGCGGTCTCCCAAAAGCTGGCACCGGCTATCGCCGCCCTGCGTGCTTCCCTGCCTGCCGGGTACACGATTGAGGAAGCGGGCACGGTAGCGGAGTCGGACAAGGGCAACAGTTCGGTCTTTGCCCTGCTGCCGATGACGCTCTGCGCCATGCTGGTCCTGCTGATGATTCAGCTGCAACGCTTTTCCGGCATGCTGCTCGCGCTGAGCATGGCCCCCTTCGGCCTGCCCGGCATCGTTTCCGCCATGCTGCCGACCGGCACCCCGCTGGGCTTTGTGGCGCTGCTGGGGATTATTGCACTGGCAGGTATCATCATCCGCAATGCGGTGATCATGATCAGTGAAGTGGATGCGAATGCCCGCGCCGGGCTGGCCGCGGGTGAGGCCATCCGCCAGGCGGCGCATCACCGCGCGCGGCCTATCCTGCTGACCGCCTGCGCCGCGATCCTCGGCATGATCCCCATCGCCCATCAGGTTTTCTGGGGGCCGATGGCGCTGGCGATTATCGGGGGGCTGGTCAGCGGGACGCTGGTGACGCTCACCGTGCTGCCCGCCGCGCTAAGCCTGTTGATGCAGCGCCGGTCGCGCTGAAACGGTGTCAGGCGATCCCGCGGGATCGCCTGGCATGCTCAGTTCATCACCTCCACCAGAATCAGCGGGCACTTTCTGACTTTACAGGCCTGGGTATAGGCCAGCGAACAGACCGAACAGAGGTCGCGCACGTCAGACTGGTACTCATACTCCATGAAATAGCGGAACTGGCCACCCGCCGAATCTGTTCTCCAGAATCGCTGCGGCTCCAGAATTTCATCCAGTTGCCTGAATGTCAGGGCTGACGGGTTATGAAACCCGACTCTTACGCGGTATGTAGTCATGCCCCGATTATTAATATCCCGCCCACCGCCCGCCAGCTGGTTATTGTTTTCAGTTCAATAGCTGGCGCTTATCAACCCGCTTCGCCTGAAGCCGACTGTTCCGCCAGCAGCGACAGCAGATGCAGCACCGCTTTCGAGGGGTGATGCCGCCGCCAGGCAAACGCCACGTCGGTGAACAGCGTGTTATTTTCGATATCGCTGAAGCTGACGTCCGGGTTATCAACGCAGCGCATCGACTCCGGCACCAGCGCAATCCCGCACCCTGCCGCCACCATACCGAGTGACGTGGTGATCTGCGGCGCCTGCTGGAAAGTGTGGCGCGAAAACCCCGCCCGCAGACAGGCGGTGACAATCAGCTCATACAGGCTGGGCGAAACGTTACGCGGGAAAATCACCAGGGTTTCACTGGCCAGGGCCGATAAGGGCAGGACGGGTGTGCCGCTGAGAGGGTGGCTGCGCGGCAGCGCAATCAGCATCTTTTCGGTGGAGATGACGCGCAGATTAAACGCCTTGCTGCTTTCGCACGGCAGCCGGATAAAGGCGGCATCCAGCAATCCCTCCTGCAAATCCTGCATCAGCAGGGACATGTTCTCTTCGCGCGTCAGCAACTCCATCGCCGGATAACGCCCGGTAAAGCGGCGGATCAGGGTAAAGATATGAGGATTAAAGGCAACCGAGCTGGCAAAACCCAGTGACAGCTGGCCGCTGATCCCACGGGCAATCCCGCGCGCATTCTCCAGCGCCTGGTCGGCAAGTTGCACAATCTGCACGGCATCCGCCAGAAAAGCCTCGCCGGCCTCGGTGAGTTCCACCCCGCGCGTCAGCCGCTTCAGCAGGGGCGTGCCAATCTCCTGCTCCAGCCGCAATATCTGCTGACTCAGCGGCGGCTGCGATATCCCCAGCATTTCGGCGGCGCGGGTGAAGTGAAGCGTCTCGGCAACGGCAACAAAATAACGCAGGTGGCGCAGTTCCATATCAAAAACGTCTCAAAGTTAACAGGTTTCGCTATTGGATCTTACGACTGAATCGGTTCACCCTTAGGTTAACACGGCTTAACGGTTAACTTACGAGGCATCAAATGAGCAATTGTGTAACTGATTGTTCCTGTGAGGATCAACTAAAACGAACTGTCTTAACGCTTTCCCAGGATGCACCAGAAAGTGTTATCTATCAGACCTCTTTAATGAGTGCGCTACTGAGCGGCGTTTATGACGGGAACACGCGGATTGCCGATCTTCTGCGCAAAGGCGATTTTGGCCTGGGCACCTTTAACCGGCTGGATGGCGAGCTGATCGCCTTTGACAGTCAGGTTTACCAGCTGCACGCCGATGGCAGCGCCCATCCGGCCGATCCGGCGCAGAAAACCCCGTTTGCTGTCATGACCTTTTTCAAACCGCAATATCTGTTTGAGTTTGACCGGCCGATGTCGCGTGAGGCCATCCATCAGGTGATCGACAGCGAAATCACCTCCGACAACCAGTTCTGCGCGCTGCGGATCAGTGGCCGTTTCAGCCGGGTCGAGACCCGCACCGTGCCGTGCCAGTGTCGCCCCTATCGCTCCATGCCGGAAGTGCTGGGCGATCAGCCGACCTTTGCGTTCCGCCAGCGTGCGGGGGAACTGATCGGCTTCCGCACACCCCAGTACATGCAGGGGATTAACGTCGCGGGCTATCACGAACATTTTATTACCGACGATCGCGAAGGCGGTGGACACATTCTGGATTATGCGCTGGAACAGGGAACCCTGACCTTCGGTGCCATCAGCAAACTGGTCGTGGATTTGCCGCAGGACAGTGACTTTCTCAATGCCGACCTGAACCCCGCCAATCTTGACGCTGCCATCCGTGCGGTCGAAAGCTAATCAGAGGAATGACGATGAAAACTCCAACCGATACCACGCTCTGGACCTGTGGCGCTGACCTGGTGGTCGCGCAGCTTGAGGCGCAGGGCGTCCGCCACGTCTTTGGTATTCCCGGCGCCAAGATTGATAAGGTTTTTGACTCCCTGCTGGACTCCTCCATCCAGACGATTCCGGTTCGCCACGAGGCGAACGCGGCGTTCATGGCAGCAGCCGTAGGCCGCCTTACCGGCAATGCGGGAGTGGCGCTGGTCACCTCCGGACCGGGCTGTTCTAACCTGATCACCGGCATGGCGACCGCCACCAGCGAAGGGGACCCGGTGGTCGCCCTCGGCGGCCAGGTAAAACGCTCCGACAGCGCCAAACAGGTGCACCAGAGCATGGATACCGTCTCGATGTTCCGCCCGATCACCAAATATGCAGTTGAGGTCACCGATCCCTCCGCGCTCTCCGAGTGCCTGTCGAATGCGTTTCGTCACGCCGAACATGGCCGGGGCGGCGGCGCGTTTGTCAGCCTGCCGCAGGATATTGTCGACCAGCCTGTTACCGGCAAAGCACTGAGCAGCAAAGCGCGTCCCGTCCTGGGCGCAGCACCGGACGCGATGATCGATGCCGTGAGCCAGGCCATCGCCGGGGCTAAAAATCCGGTCATCCTGCTGGGACTGATGGCGAGTCAGCCCGAGAACAGCGAGGCGATCCACGATCTGCTGAGCCGCAGTCACATCCCGGTCACCAGTACCTATCAGGCCGCCGGTGCCATCCGCCAGGAGCACTTTTCACGCTTTGCCGGACGCGTCGGATTATTTAACAACCAGGCGGGCGATCGGCTGCTGCAACAGGCTGATCTGATCATCACCATCGGTTACAGCCCGGTGGAGTATGAACCGGCCATGTGGAACAGCGGCAACGCCACGCTGATTCACATCGACGTGATCCCCGCAGAGACCGACAACCGCTACCTGCCGGACGCCGAGCTGGTGGGCGATATCGCCGCCACGCTGCGTAAACTGGCGGCGCGCATCACCGCGCCGCTGCAGCTGACGCCGGAAGCCGCCACCATCCTCGATGACCGTCAGCAGCAGCGGAAACTGCTGGCGATGCAGGGTGCCAGCCTCAATCAGTTTGCCCTGCATCCGCTGCGCATCGTGCGTGCCATGCAGGACATCATTAACAGCGACGTCAGCCTCACGGTGGACATGGGCAGCTTCCACATCTGGATCGCCCGCTATCTCTACAGCTTCCGCGCCCGCCAGATCATGATCTCCAACGGTCAGCAGACCATGGGCGTCGCCCTGCCGTGGGCAATCGGGGCCTGGCTGGTCGACCCGCAGCGCAAAGTCGTTTCGGTCTCGGGCGATGGTGGCTTCCTGCAGTCCAGCATGGAGCTGGAGACCGCCGTCCGGCTGAAAGCCAACATTCTGCACATCGTCTGGGTCGACAACGCCTACAACATGGTGGCGATACAGGAAGAGAAAAAATATCAGCGCGTCTCCGGCGTTAACTTTGGCCCGGTCGATTTCAAAGCCTATGCCGAAGCGTTTGGCGCAGCAGGCTTTGCGGTGACCAGCGCGGCAGAACTGGAGCCGACGCTGCGTAAAGCGATGGATGTTCAGGGACCTGCGGTAGTGGCTGTCCCGGTGGATTACGCCGATAACCCGCTGCTGATGGGCCAGCTGCATCTGAGCCAGCTTCTTTAATTTCATGCAAAAAGGAAATCACGATGAAAAACAGAGTGGCATTTGTAACCGGCGCAGGCCAGGGCATTGGTGAAGCGATTGCCCTGCGTCTGGCGAAAGATGGACTGGCGGTCGCGGTGGCGGACTTTAATCAGGACACCGCCCGTCAGGTGGCGGAGAAGATTACTCAGCAGGGCGGTAAAGCGATCGCGCTGAAAGTAGATGTGTCGCAGCGCGATCAGGTGATGGCGGCAGTTGAGGAGGCGCGTCGTGCGCTGGGGGGCTTCGACGTCATCGTCAACAACGCCGGTATTGCCCCCTCGACGCCGATTGCGGAGATTACCGAAGAGGTGGTCGACAAGGTTTACAACGTCAACGTCAAAGGCGTGATCTGGGGTATGCAGGCGGCGATAAAGGCCTTTGCGGCTGAAGGGCACGGCGGCAAAATTATCAACGCCTGCTCTCAGGCCGGACACGTCGGCAACCCGGAGCTGGCCGTCTACAGTTCCAGTAAATTTGCCGTGCGGGGCCTGACACAAACCGCAGCGCGCGACCTGGCCGCGGCCGGCATCACGGTCAACGCCTTCTGTCCCGGCATCGTCAGGACGCCAATGTGGGAAGCGATCGATCGGCAGATCTCGGAAGCGGCCGGAAAACCTGCCGGTTACGGCACGGAAGCGTTCGCCAGACGCATTACGCTGGGACGTCTCTCTGAGCCGGAAGATGTGGCGGCCTGCGTGGCCTATCTCGCCAGCCCCGACTCCGACTACATGACCGGCCAGTCTCTGCTGATCGACGGCGGCATGGTCTTTAACTGATCCCCCTGCCTGCTGCGCCAGCGCGCAGCAGCTGTTTTTCCTGCCCGGCTTCACCCTTAAATATTTTTTATCTGAAAAGCGGTTAACCATCAGCAGGTTGCCCGCCTGGCCGCGCCCCTGCTGGTTTTTTGTCACTGCAGAGGTTAAAGCTGCTTATCACCCTGCCGATAAATCAAAGACTCCTCTCCCTGTTCGAAGCGACCATGTTAACAATCAACCATAACGACACCGCCGCGATAGCGAACAAAACGCGGTACGGCACTGACTCTGTTCTGGGACGAACGGTTGAACGACTTTCATCAGGGATGCGGATTAACAGTGCTAAAGATGACGCGGCGGGCCAGGCCATTGCCAACCGCATGACGGCCAATGTGAATGCCGATGCGGTTGTTGCGCGCGGCCTCAATGACGCGATCAGCTACTCCCAGACGGCAGGCGGCGGCCTGGACACCATCGCCAATCTGCTCATTCAGGCCCGCACGCTCTCCGTGCAGGCGGCGAACGGCACGCTCTCTGATGCGGATCGGCAGAGCGTTAACGCCCAGTATCAGCAGATTCTGGCCGGGATTGATGAAGTGGCCGATCATACCGAGATTTTTGGCCGCTATCCGCTGGCGACCGATAATCCCGATCTCCCGCCCGCCAAGCTGGGCAACGTTGATCCCATCAACACCAAATTTCCGGTTTCGGGCAGGAATTACTCCTTCAGCTCCGGGGTGATCCCGCTGGCCTATATTCCGGCAGGCGCGACGTCGATTACCATCACCATCGACTCGCTGGGTCAGGATGATGACCTTCAGCTGTTTACCCGCGACGGTAAGCATCTGGTCGGCACGCCGCTGGAAGGCAGCGCGCCCGACTACACCTGGACCAGCAAGGGGATAACCGATGCGGCGACCGCAAAATCGCGCCTGCTGACCAGCAGTAACGGCTTTGACAGCAACGCGGCCTATGACAGCTCCTCTCTGCTGGAAGGGGGATCGAGCTGGGCGCTGGCGGGCAGTAACAGCGGCAGCTACAACGGCATGAACATCACCTACAGTGGTGACGGCGATCGCTATGAAGATGCCACCAGCGGCGATTTCAACAACGGCACCATTACCGGCAACCGGCTGGAGCGCATCACGCTGGATACCGTCAGCGAAGATCTGATTGTGGTGGTGGTCGGCAACGGATCTTTCACCAGCAATCTGACCTGGGGGATCCTGCCTGAGCCGAAAGGGATGCCCGCCATACCGCCGCATAAGAGCCAGCCGATGGAGGTGATTACCAGTGCGGATTATGGTCAGCCGGTGCAGTCGGACTCGATTCCGGCCACGCCCTCGGACACCAAAACGCTGAAGCTGAATAACACCACGCTGCTGACCAGCGGTGACATCTCCGTCACCATGAAAGCGCTGGATTCAGCCCTGGAGAAGATCAGCAGTTATCAGTCGCTCTATGGCGCGAAGATTAACCGCTACGAGTCGAACCGGAATGTGCTGTCGCAGCAGGGTGTGGATACCGCCACCGCCCGCAGCCGTATTCAGGATGCTGACTATGCGGAAGAAGCGAGCCAGCTGGCACGCAGCCAGATTATCCAGCAGGGGCAGACCGCTGTCAGCAAAATGGCCAACAAAACGCCTGAGATGATTATCCAGTTGCTGAATAATTAAAGCCCATCCGGCTGAGCGCTCGCGCTCAGCCGCTTCCCCTTGACGGCTTTTCGCCGCTGCATCAGCCCCCGTCTGGCCCGTAATTCCCTCTGACGCCCCCCTATCGTTTGATCTCAGTCACACAATCTCGTTTAACATTCGTTTAAAGATGATCCCGATCACCCTTCCCTGTTAAAGAAATGCTAAAAAATGATAACAATTTAATATCATCTTTCTGCTCAGGGTTAATTAAAACAACAGGTTAATCGTTACCACGCTAAGCAATTTCCTGAATTTTCCTGACTGAACGCCACCTTTTCATTACTTTTACGCCATTGTGAGGGCTGTTATTTTGCTGACGATACTGGGTTTTTCCATGGTTGTTTGCTTCATGTATCTCATCATGACCAAACGCATGTCAGCCTTAATTGCGCTGATCCTGATACCAACCATTTTTGCGCTGATTGGCGGTTTTTACGCGGGACTGGGCGAAATGATGCTGGATGGCGTCAAAAAGCTGGCCCCCACCGGTGTCATGCTGACCTTCTCGATTCTCTATTTTGGTCTGATGATCGACGCCGGCCTGTTTGACCCGCTGGTCCGTTTTATTCTCCGGCTGGTGCGCGGCGATCCGCTTAAAGTGCTGGTCGGCACCGCCGTGCTGACGCTGCTGGTTTCACTGGATGGTGACAGCTCCACCACTTACATGATCGCCATCGCGGCTTTCCTGCCCCTCTATCACCGGCTGGGTATGAACGTGCTGATGATGACCTGTCTGGTCAACCTCGCCAGCGGCATCATGAACCTCTCGCCCTGGGGTGGCCCGACCGCCCGCGCCGCCGCCGCCCTGCGCATTGACGCCCTCGACATCTTTATCCCGATGCTGCCCGCCATGCTGCTGGCCTGCGTCAGCCTGGTCGCGATGGCCATTCTGTTTGGCCTGCGTGAGCGCAAGCGTTTAGGCGTCATGACGCTGAAAGATCACCATCTCGACAACATTGAGCTGGGGCTGGGCGATGCCGATGAGTGCGCCGCCAACCGCCGTCCGAAGATGTTCTGGCCCAACTTCATCCTGACCACCGTGCTGCTGGTGCTGCTGGTGGTCGGGTTAATGCCGATTCAGATCCTGTTTATGCTGGCGTTTGCGATTGCCGTGATGCTCAACTATCCAAGCCTGGAGGAGCAGAAAGCGCGCATCAGCTCTCATGCCGGTAACGTGCTGGCTGTGACCGCGCTGATTTTTGCCGCCGGTATCTTCACCGGTATTCTCTCCGGCACCGGCATGGTGGATGCCATGGCGAAGAGCCTGCTGGCGGTGATCCCGCACAGCTTCGGACCTTATCTGGCCGTCTTCACCGCGCTGGTCAGTCTGCCATTCACCTTCTTTATGTCGAATGATGCCTTTTACTTCGGCATACTGCCGGTCATCGCGCAGACGGCGGCCAGCTACGGCATTACCGCAGAGGAGATCGCCCGCGCCTCTATCGTCGGTCAGCCTTTCCATCTGCTGAGTCCGCTGGTGCCGTCAGTCTATCTGCTGGTGGGTCTGGCAAAAGTCGATATCGGCGACCACCAGCGCTTTGCGATTAAATGGGGGATTCTGGTCAGTCTGGTGCTGATGGCGGGCGGTCTGCTCACCGGCGCTTTCCCGTTCTTCCATCGTTAACTCTGCTTTCTGGCGGATAACCGGCAAATTTGCCCGGTTATCCGCTTCACCGCTCCGCCTACTGTTACAACCCTCTCTACACTCTAAAGCCAGGCTGATCTGCTGCGTGCCGGAGACGAGCCGAAGCACCTCAGCCATTCTGCCGATGATTGCAATGGAGGCCCGATGAAAATTCACCACCTCAACTGTGGCTGTATGTGCCCACTGGGCGGAGCATTTTATGATGGATTCAGCAAAGGCATCAAAGCGCATCTGGTCTGTCACTGCCTGCTGATTGAGACGGACCACGACGGTCTGGTGCTGGTCGACACCGGCTTTGGCCGCCAGGATATCCACGCGCCGGGCAGCCGCCTGTCCGGCTTTTTCCGCGCGCTGAACAATATTCAGCGTCGCGACGAACTGACCGCCCTGTCACAGGTCAGGACGCTGGGCTTCCGGGCTGAGGATGTGCGGCATATTATTCTGACCCACCTCGATTTTGATCATGCGGGCGGACTGACCGATTTTCCGCAGGCGCGCATCCACCTGCTACAGCAGGAGGTGGACACGGCCCATCAGCGTCATAGCTGGCTGTCGCGGGAACGTTACCGTCCCGGACAATGGGGTGGGATCAGCCACTGGGAGACCTATCAGCCGCAGGGCGAAACGTGGTTTGGTTTTGAAGCGGTTAATCGCCTGCGGGATTTACCGCCGGAGATTCTGCTGGTGCCGCTGGCGGGCCACACGCCGGGTCACGCGGGCATCGCCATTCAGCAGCCTGACGGCTGGCTGCTGCACGGTGGTGATGCGTGGTTCTATCGGGGCGAAATGCGCCAGCAGACGCGCCACTGCACGCCTGGACTGCGTTTTTACCAGTGGATGATGGCGATGGATAACGGCGCCAGACGACACAACCAGCAACGCCTGCGGGAGCTCTCCTGTCAGCGCGGCAGCGAGATCACCTTTTTCTGCAGTCACGACGCGCGTGAGCTGGAGGCCCTGCAGGCTAATGCGCCACGGTTCAGCCAGAGTGCCCGGCCCGATTAATCCGGATCGCCCGCTCGCTTTTGCAGCTGGGCTGACAGCCACGGAGCGGTCAGACTCTCTGATGACTGACTGACCGCATCCGGTGAGCCGGATGAAACAATCCGTCCACCCTTATCGCCCGAACCCGGCCCCAGATCGATCACCCAGTCCGACTCCGCCACGATACGCATATTATGTTCTGCCATGATGACCGTGTGGCCGCGTTTAACCAGCTCATCCAGCACCCGCAGCAGCTTATCCATATCCGCCGGATGCAATCCGGTCGAAGGTTCATCGAGCAGGTAGAGCGTGGCGGTGCGCTGGACCCGCTGCAGTTCCCAGGCGAGCTTGATACGCTGACACTCTCCGCCGGAAAGTTCTGTGGCGGGCTGCCCCAGCCGGAGATATCCCAGCCCCAGCGCCGTCAGTGCCGACAGCGAACGCTGAATCCCTTCGTTGCCGCTAAAGACCGCCGTTGCCTCGTCCACCGTGAGATCGAGCACATCCGCAATCGTCAGGTTGTTCCACCTTACCTCCAGCGTCCCGGGGTTGTATCGGCTGCCCGCGCAGACGGAGCAGGTGGCCGTGGCGCTGGGCATGAACAGCAGCTCAATGGAGATCTGCCCCTGTCCCTCACACGCAGGGCAGCGCCCGGCAGGCAGATTGAATGAGAACCGCCCGGCGTCGAAGCCTTTTGCCTTCGCTTCGGGGGTATCGGCAAACAGTCGGCGAATGATGTCGAAAAAGCCGGTATAGGTGGCCAGGTTGGAGCGCGGCGTCCGTCCGATAGGACGCTGATCGATTCTGATGAGTCGGCCGAAGGCGTCGCTTCCGCTGACCACGTGTCCCTTCACATCGGGCACCAGATCCTCGTCCTCCCCCTCCTCGCTGTCAGACTCTTTATCCGCATGACCGAGCATTGCCGGCAGCACGCGATTCAGCAGCGTCGATTTCCCTGAGCCTGACACCCCGGTGATGGCCGTCATTCTAGCCAGCGGAAGGGCGATATCCATCCCGACAATATTGTTGCAGTCGATCGCTTCCAGCCTGAGCCAGTTTTCCGGCGACTGCCGCTGGCGCAGTCCGGTGTAGCGTCGGGAGAAGAGATAGCCTGAGGTGGGCGATTCGACCTCTTTCACCCCCGCCGGGGCGCCGTTGTAGACGATCGCCCCGCCGTAACCGCCCGGACCGGGTCCGATCTCTATCAGCCAGTCCGCTTCCGCGATGAGGTCAGTGTTATGTTCCACGACTATCAGCGAGTTGCCTGCGCGAACCAGCCTTTTCAGGGAGGCAAGCAGCGCTTTCACATCTTCAGGATGCAGCCCGGCGGACGGCTCATCCAGCACGTACAGCACGCCAAACAGGCGCGAAATCATCTGGGTTGCCAGACGGACGCGCTGCAGCTCGCCGGAGGAGAGTAGCGTGGTGCGACGCCCCGGCGCGAGATGTCCCAGGCCCAGCGCGTCAAGCTGCTCAAGCCGCATACAGATGTCTGCCGCCATCCGGATGACCGCCTCACGCAGCGCCGGCTCTTCTGGCAGATCGGGAGAGGCGCCACGGGCATAGGGACGAAAGCGTTCCGCCAGCGCGGAAACCGTCAGCTCGCTCAGGCTGGCTATGTCATACCCGGCAAATGTCACGGAGAGCGCATCGCGGTTGAGTCGTTTACCGTGGCACTCAGAACAGGGCGTGACCGCCACAAAGCGCGCCAGCCGTTTTCTGACCGATTCGCTGCCGCCCGAATAGCTCTGCAACACGATTTTTGCGGCGCTGGTGTAAGTGCCGGTGTACCCCGGTTCCACGCCTGCCGCTATCGCCTTCTCGCGCTGCTCAGCGTTGAGACCTTCGTAGATGGGCACCGACGGCTGCTCCTCGGTCAGCAGTATCCACTGCCGGTCACGCTCAGACAGAGTGTGCCACGGCGCATCGATATCGTAGCCGAGCGTGTCAAGGATGCTTCGCAGATTCTTGTTGTGCCAGCCCCTGGGCCAGGCGGCGATAGCCCCCTGCCGGATGCTCAGTGAGCTATCCGGCACCAGCGCCTCAGTTCTGACAGTGTGAACCTTTCCCAGCCCCTGGCAGTGGGGACAGGCACCCTTTGGGTTGTTCGGTGAAAAATAGTCGGCCGTCATAAAAGGAACACCGTCCGGTCTGGTGCCCGCACGGGAATAAAGCAGACGCAGCGTGACGGCGATCCGGGTGAGGCTGCCGACCGTCGATCGCTCCTGCGCGCCCGCCCGGCTCTGCTGCAGGGCCACCGCAGGCGGAAGTCCATCAATGTTATCGACATCCGGCGCCGCGGCCTGATCGATCAGACGGCGGGCGTGAGGTGAAACCGACTCGATAAACCGGCGCTGCGCTTCCGCATAGATCGTATCAAAGGCGAGCGACGATTTACCGGAACCGGACACCCCGGTGAACACCACCATAGCGTTACGGGGAAAACGCAGCGACACCTCTTTAAGGTTATGGGTGCGCGCGCCCTGCACGGAGATAAAGGGATCGATCTCCCCTTCTTCAGCGCGATATGTCTCGGTAAAACGGTGTTCTGTCATGATGTCCCTGCCTGGTGAAGTGCGGCCGACTGATGATCGCCTGCGATGAATGGCCGAAAACTGCAGCGGCTAATCTGGCGGACGCACTGGCCCGCTTCTGAAAAACATCAGCAAGGGTAGTCAGGGAACCGGGATTTAACAATTTATGGAGTGGAGTAACGCCTTGAATCGGCAAGGGGGGCCGGAGGTACATGACCTTCTGTAGTCAGCCGGGAAAGGGGCAGAGACGCCCCCCTTCCGGCCCTCAGAGCATCACGGTTTTTTAAACTTGTCTTCGACCTTCTCTTTCGCTTCCGCAATTTTGTCCCCGGCCTTGTCCATCAGCCCCTCTTTGTGATCGGGATGGTCTGGCGTCAGCGAGCGGTGATCCTGCTCCGCGCGGGCCTGTCGCGTGCCTTCAGGCAGGGGATCGGTCGCCGTGCCCTGGCCGCTGACCGGTGCGGCGCGGGTGTGATCTGCCCGGGCATGGTCGATGTCGACTTGCTGACGGCGCACCGAGTCATTGATGGTCTCCACCCGGTCGCTCTCCTCTTTACGCAGCACCACCTCTTCGATGATTTGCGCGGTCTTGTTGACCACCGGCTGCTCGTGCGACTCCTCCACTTCCACCGTTTTTTCTGACCAGTCGACATTATCGGGCGAACCCGCTTCGTTCACCGGGCGGCGGAAGATTTCGGCGTGCTGCTCATGCAGCGAGACATTTTCAGACACCCGATCGGTGACCGTATAGCGACGGACGCGGGTCGAGCCTTCGCTGACCAGTCGCTTGCCCACTTCCAGTCGCTCTTCAGCCAGACGCAGCACATCCTCATCACTCTCATCACCGGTCAGCGCGGTGCGGGTCGTGCCGCGCTCACTGTTCAGCGGATTAACCGTCTCGTTACCCGGTAACGTTCCGCTGGCTGGCGGCGTCAGGCCATTGTCAACCGCAGCGTCACCGGGAACGGCGGCGGTACGCTCCGTCAGCTCTTCATGGGCATCAAGAATGCCCAGCGCGCGTGGCAGCTCATCTTCATCAGCGCGCAGCGACAGCACTACCCCGCCGGTACGCATCGCATCTTCATACACCTCGGCCTGATCTTCCTCCAGCGTATTGCCGAACAGGCGTTGCCAGAAGCCAGGATGGCGGGCCTCATGACCTTCTGTCCGTAGCCGTTCGCCGGAGATGATATCGATATCATCATCCAGGAAGCCCGCTTTGATCAGGTTACGTTTTGCCCCCTCTGCCAGTGAGAGATTGCTGAACATTGTTACGATTGTTTCACGCGCCATGTTGTGTTCCTCGCTGATGGATTCGGATGACTCTGGATGAGGGGATCGGGTCAGGTGAGCGTGCTGTCTGCGCAGGGTCACGACCTGTTCTGTCGCCGCCTCGCTGACGACCGTGCGGATGTGCCACTCCTCTTTCAGCACCAGATGACGAACGATCTCGACTTCCTCTTCCACAATCGGGATGATCAGAACGCCATTTTCCTCCCGGATCGCCGGCATCGCCGCCAGCCTTTCCGATTTGGGAATGCGCTCTATCGTCGCCGTCTGCTGCCGGAGCATCAGCGCCATCGTCTGCTGATGCTCAGTGACCTGCCGGGTTACCCTGACAACGCCGTCACTGATCCGCTGTGTTGACACCTTTGCCGTTTCTTCAGCAAGGCTTATCACCTGCTCGTTATCCGCTGACCCTGATTTTTCAGGAGGCTGATTGTTCATGGTTAACCTGCCTGTCATACAGAGCGATCATTTGTACTTCTCCTGGCCTTGAGCATAAGTCACTGCTTTTCGGTTAGTTAAAGCCTGGCACAAAGATGGGCAAAAGAAAGGAAAATGCAGATAAACGCAGCCATATGAGGATAACGTGGCGCTAAAATCGCATAACCGAGGCGGCAGATAAAAAAAGGTTCTTACTGTGTCAGACAGTCAGATTGCTGTCTTAGCCTGCTCAAAAAAAGGGCCAGCCCTTTTTTCAGGCTGGCCCGGGAAACAGAGACGTCTGCGTTCAGGGATTGAGCCACTGACACGCCTTCAGTTCGCCGTCAGGCGAATAGCGAAACAGGGCGCGCTGATTGTCGTTACGCTGTAACTGGTAGCCCTCCAGTGTGGTGACCTGCAGGATCACCACGCCGAAGTGCGGCTCGCCAGAGTCTGCGGCGTGAACAGTGGGCATCTTATTCGCCGGTATCGGTATCTCGCCCGGCGGCCCGTCCTGATAGGTCTGCCGGGTGTGCTGAGGTAATGCCTGCCAGGCCTGCCGGGCGATATCACTCCCCGCCGCATAACAGCTGACCCGGCCCGCCAGTCGCAGCTGCAGGCGGCGCTGCAGACAATATCCGAGTACGGTGACCGCCGGATTGGCCGCCATCTCCTGCCACTTCGGGCTGCGGACATCAGTGTGAAAAGTCAGCATCCGACGGGGACTGCGACTCTGGCGCAGGACCAGCGTGCGCGCCTGGGGGCGCTGCTCAGCGTCAACGGTACAGAGTGCCAGATAACGAAATGCGTCCTGTGGATCGGCGGCGGCCGCCTCCAGCGCAGCCCAGGCGGTTGCTTCAAACTGTGTCAAATCCATCGGGTTTCTCTCGTCAGGGTTGGGGGGCAAGCCAGACGGCTCTGCTCAAGCGTAGCAACGAAGTGACCAGATGGCCTGCCATCGCGGGAGGTAGACTGCGGGATCGGGCTCCTTTCGCCGATCCGGCCGTCACTGAACGGGTCAGGAAGGGGGAAAATGCGTGCCGCATGTTCTGTTTCTGCGTCTCTGTGTTATTTTTGCGCTATCCCTGAGATCGCGAAAAGCGTTACGCCATGGAGGCGGCTATGTTGTCTGAAATGCGTTCGCCACGTCTGACCTACCGGCCGCTCAACCCTGAGGACTGGCCCTTCTATCTGGCAGTCAGTCAGGACAGATCGGTGATGAAATATATCTGTGACCCGCGCAGCGCCGAAGAGATAAGAACCCGCTCTTTTGAGGTTCGCCTGCCTGAATGGGAAAAGGGCTGCCAGCACTGGCTCTGCCTGGTGATGGAGGAAAAATCCAGCGGGCTCCCCGCAGGTTTCTGCGGGTTTATCGATCGCGGAGACGGCATTGCTGAGTTCGGTTTTATTGTTGCCGCCCATGCGCAGGGAAAAGGCTACGGCCGCGAGTCACTGCATGCCACCATCAGGCTCTGCTTTGAGCAGCTGGATTACCGTCGTCTGGTCGCCACGGTAACGGCGGGTAATGCAGCCTCACGCCGCACCCTGCTCTCGGCGGGTTTCGTTCAGGAGGGAACACTGCGGCAGAATTTCTTTCTGGACGGCGCGTGGCAGGATGACTGGATCTTCGGCCTGCTGAAACAGGAGTACCGGCCCTGAGGCCGGGAGAGGCCATAGATGACTCTCCCCCGCCTCAGTGACGCGCGATCAGCGCAGAGCGGCCCCTGACCCGGCCGCGATGGCCGCGGCAGGCAGAGACGGCGTTTCTGCGCAGAGCATCGCTTCAAAATCGGCCGGACTCAGCGGCTGGCACAGCCCGTTCCCCTGCATAATGTCGCATCCTGCCGTCGTCACAAACGCGATCTGCTCTTTTTCCTCGACCCCTTCGGCGGCGACCCGGATACCCAGACTTTTACCCAGCCCGGCGATAGCCCGGAACATCATACGCACCCGCATGCTGGAGCCCAGCTCGCGCGTCAGTGACTTATCGATTTTAAAGCCCGACACAAAGCTGTAGCGCAGCAGGTTAATCGCGCCCAGCGTCCGTCCGAAATGGTCGATAATGAATGAGGCGCCGGTCTGGCGGATAGCTTCAACCTGCACCGGCATATCCTGAACCAGCACCGTCAGCAGGGGCTCATCCACTTCCAGCTCGACAAAACCGGCATCGCCACCGGCACTCTCCCGGAGCACCTTCTCCAGGCTGTTGCCCACCAGCTGGCGCGGAAACAGATTGATGCTGACGCGAAGATGAGGCGCGCGCACCTGCCACTGCCGGACCTGATCCAGCGCCGTCCGGATAATCCACTCCCCCAGCGTGACGGAAAGCGGGCTCTTCACCAGCATGGCGATGAAATCAGCCGGCAACAGCAGGCCGCGCGTCGGATGCTGCCAGCGCACCAGCGTCTCACAGCCGGTGAGCTTGCCGCTTTCGACGTCGTAGCGGGGCTGATAGTAGAGCGTGAACTGCTGCTGCCGCACCGCGGACTCCAGTTCGCGTTCAAAGCGACGGCGCTGCTGCTCCGCTTCACGAAAGGCGGGCGTGAACAGGATGCTGCAGCCTTTGCCCGACGCTTTGGCACGATAGAGCGCCAGGTCGGCAGCGGACATGACCGCAGAGGGATCCCGCCCGTGCTCCGGGTAGGAGGCGATACCGGTGCTGGCGCCGACCACAACCGGTGAGTCGTGATAGCTGAACGGCGTCTGAACGGCGGCAATCAGCTTCTCTGCCGTCAGCGCTGCCTCCGCGCAGCCCCCCGTCAGCAGAATGACAAATTCATCACCGCCCAGGCGCGCCGCCGTCACCGCACCAGTGCACACGGTACGAATCTGTTCGGCAACGTGACACAGCAGCGCATCCCCGGCCGCATGGCCCAGGGTATCGTTCACTTCCTTAAAGCCATCAAGATCGGTCATCAGTAACGTATAGGGGATCTCCGCTTTAGTGAGCTGAGCGACCTGATCCATAAACGCGCTGCGGCTGGCGAGGCGCGTCAGCATATCGAGAGAGGCCAGCTCACAAAGCCGAGCCTCACTTTCATGACGGGCGGTAACGTCGCGGATAATCATGCCCACCAGCCGCTCTCCCCCTTCACGCCAGCCGGAGAAAGAGACCTCGGCCGGAAATTCGCGTCCGTTACGCGTCAGTCCCCAGATCTGCAGAGAGCGCGGACGCGAGATCGCCGATTCATCGGAGGTAATCCGGGCCAGTTCATTACGGTAGTCGATCTGGCAGCGCGCCGGGATCAGCTCACTGACGAACTGACCGCGCATCTCCTCCGCGCTGTAGCCGAACAGAGCGGTAGCAGCAGGGTTCCAGAAGGTGATGCCGCGCTGCAGATCCGTGCAGATAATGGCGTCAGGCGAGGTAGAGGAGATCGCCTCCAGCCGCTGCTGACTGGTATAGCGCAGTAATTTAAGCCGGTGCATCTCCATGCGATCCATCACCAGCGCGGCAATATCGCTGAGATGCTGCCGATCTTCTGGGGTCAGCGGCGCGCGGGGACGGGTATCAGTCAGGCAGACCGTGCCGATGTGATGACCATCCGGCGTGGAGAGCGGAATACCGGCATAAAAGCGGATATAGGGATAGCCATGCACCAGCGGGCTGTCGCAGAAGCGCGGATCCTGCAGGGTATCCGGCACACAGAGTATCCGCCCCTGCGTTAAGGTGTGATGGCAGAACGCGACGTTGCGTGACGTACCCGTAATGTTCAGTCCGTAACGGGAAGCAAAGAACTGCCGCTTTTCATCAATAAGGGAAACAAACGCGACGGGCACCTGAAACAGTCTGGCGGCAAGCGTAGTCAGACGATCCAGCGCATCGTTTGGCGGTGAATCCATCATCTGGTACTGCCTGAGTGCATCGAGGCGCGCCGCCTCGGCATCATGATAAACGGGACGTTTCAGGATCACTTCCTCTGCGGATCGGTACTGTGGACGGCATGACACAGCATAAAGAGGACACGTTCAATCAGACAGGCCAGGCAGCATGCGCTGCTGACCCGCTGCCGGAAGAAAGGCCCGTCGGTAAAATCTGGCGCAGCCGATGGCTGCGCTTCGCTTAATCTGTTTATCGGCCTGCCATATTCTAACTTCATAGAAAACAGCGGCTGAAAACCCTATTTTTTCTGTTTTGCTACCAGCTCAAAGTGCGGATGCTCCCCGGCCAGCAGCATCAGCAATTCATATTCCCCCTGACTGAGCCGCGCAGGATTTTTTGACGCCTCTTTGGTCTGCCAGACACGCTGGCTGAGGTCGAAACGCTCTGCGGCGATCTCCTGAGAAAACCCGGCGGCAAGGCGGAGTTCACGTACGTTGCACTGCACGGCGACAGGCCGCTGTAAAATCTGATTTCCCATATGAAACTCCCGGCTTAGGGTGGCCGTAAAGAGGGCCGGACGCCATCACGCGCCCGACCAAAGCATAAATGCTGGTTATGTTTTAATCGCCCGGCACAGCAGGCCGTCCTGTGGAATCCGTTAATGCAGCGTGCGATGATTAAATAAGGCAAATTATCTTTCTGACGATGCCTGAATAATAAACACATCGATAAAAGAATAACCGACAGGATAAGTTGCAGACTCATCCCGCGATTATTGCCGCACGCTCAGCCCTTAAAAAATAAGGTGTCAGAGCGCGATGTAATAATCATTCGCGAACGTGCACGCGGTTTTCATACAGGCACCTTCCTCGTCGGGCGACTGAGGTCAGGCCTGACTAAAGGCAGCCCATCCGCCAGGCTGTTCCGTGGCTTCGCGTCTGTTCGCCACGGCAGCCGCCTGATGCGGGAGGGTAAAGCGGGTGATGACGCTGCCCAGCGTTTGCGTCTGACCGCTGAGACTGCCTGCGGTGGCTGACACCTGCTGCACCAGCGTCGCATTCTGCTGCGTCACGCGGTCGAGCTCAGCAACGGCGACGGTGACCTGTGCGATGCCTTTACTCTGTTCATCTGACGCCAGCGCAATCTGCCCGATAAGCTCATTCACGCCGCCAACGCCGCGCAGCACGGCTTCCATCGTGGTGCCGGCGCTCTCCGCTGCCCGGCGGCCATCGTCAACCCGCGCCACCGTATCTGAAATCAGCTCTTCGATCTCTTTAGACGCCGCCGCGCTGCGCTGCGCCAGCGAGCGCACTTCGCTGGCCACAACGGCAAAGCCGCGGCCCTGCTCACCGGCACGCGCTGCCTCTACGGCCGCATTCAGCGCCAGAATATTGGTCTGAAACGCGATGCCGTTAATGGTGGCGGTAAACTGACGAATTTTTTCTGACCCTTCCGCAATGCTGGTAATGGCCGCAGTCACCGTCTGCACCAGCTTCGCGCCCTGCTGCGTGGTATCGGTTGTACTGACGGCCAGCTCCCGCGCTTCACGGGCGTTCTGCGCGTTGTGGCGCACGGTGACGGTAATCTCTTCCATGCTGGCGGCGGTCTGCTCCAGGGCTGCAGCCTGGGTGGAGGTGCGATCGGAGAGGTCTGCGTTACCTGCGGCAATATCAGCGGCTTCACGATGAAGAATGGCGGCGTTGTCGCGGATAGCGCTGACCATATGCAACAGGCTGTGCTGCATCTCTTTCACCAGCGGAACCAGCTGTCCGACACAGTTACGGCCCAGATCTTCCGGCTCCTGCGTCAGATCGCCATCTGCAATGATTTTCAGGTGACCGCGAATTTTTGCCACCGGACGCACCAGATGCACCACCAGATAGCGATCGCAGAACAGCAGTAACGCGAACGCCGCCAGCAGCGCCGCCAGCAGTACAGCCTGCAGCTGATGCCGGTCAGCCCTGAGCGGCGCCTGATGCTGCGCCAGCTGCTGCGTGATGCTGTTCAGTTGCGCCCGTGCTGCAGAGGCATAGTCTGCAGGTGTGGTGGTGAGTGCCGTACGCAGACGCTCCCAGTCAGCACCTTCCGGCATGGCAGCCATCACCGCACTTTTGTCGGCGGCGCTTCCGCTCTGCATGGCAATAGCGCTTTGCGTCAGAAAGCTGAGCTGCTGAGTGAGAATGGCGGTGCGATCGGTCTGACGAGTGATGTCGCGCAGCACATGGCTACTGTAGCCGCCAGCCAGTGCAACCACGCCCAGTGAAATGATCATCATCCACAGCACGACGCGCCGGATGGTGAAATGCCGGAGTGAGTTCATAAGGTTTCCCTGATGTTGTTATTGGTGTGTGTAAAAGTCGGGCAATAATAAGTTCTGTCATCTGCTTTAGTGCGTTATTATATAGTGCACTATTTTTGTTCTTTCTATCCTGGCAGGATATTTAAGAAATTCAAATTTTTTGACGACAAAATAAAAGAATCGCCGTTCTGAAAATATTTTATTGAAGAAAGCCGATCCGGTAACCCTTTGCCGCGCTCAGCATTCCGTTACGTAATAAATTTGTCAGGACACTTTATTTTTACGGAAATTGCCTGTACTCATTACACACTACTCTGCAATTTTTCTGCTTAATTTCGCTCCGTAACCAGCCGGGGCGGAGGAATTCATGTTCATAAGTCTCAGCGGCGGCGATGATGGTCGCACGCGAACCCTGCGCGCGTTGCGCAATCCCGACGAAAGTCGTGATGAAGTGCTGCGTCAGTTTGTCCGGCTGGCCAGTCAGGCGCTCAGCATTCCTGGCAGTTTTATCTCCGTGCTGGATGATGAGCTGCAGCATGTGATGGCCGCGCATAATTTTACCCTTACGCGGTCCAGCCGCGAAGATTCGCTCTGCCGGTATGCGGTCGACAGCGACAGCACTGTGGTGATCCCGGATACCCTGCTGGATGAACGGTTTGCGACGCACCCCTTGATCATCGGCGCACCCTTTATCCGCTTCTATGCCGGTACGCCGCTGAAAAACAGCACGGGCATGATTCTGGGCACCCTGTGTGTCACCGACACCACGCCCCACCCTTTCAGTCCGGCTCAGGTCACCATGCTCACGATGCTGGCCACCCTGGTCATGTCATTCCTGGAAGCCTGGTATTCGGCAGGTTTTGCCGATCCCGTCACCGGATTGCCTAACCGTCAGCGGCTTATCCGCGACCTCCAGTTTCTGGCCGCCTCGGGTGATCGGACGCCACGGCGACTGGTCCTGATTGACTGCATTGATATGCCGCGCGCCTACGAGCTGGCGCGTTCGATGGGGATGGGGCCGGTTGAAAGCCTGCTGAAAGATGTCGCCACGCTGCTGCCTCTGCGCCTGCGCCCGGCGCCGGGCGAGATACTCTATACTGTGGCCACCGGGCGTTTTGCCCTGTTAACCCGCCAGGAGAGCCGGCTGAGTGCCGGATGGGTGGCGGAGCAGCTGACGGGCATCAGCGCGGATCTGGGCGACGGGCTGTCTGTCGCGCTGATGACGCATACCGGTGAGGCCAGTTTCATCACCGGTGAGATGCCCGCGCAGGAGATCCTGCGCCGCGCCGTCAGCGCCCTTCATGAAGCGATCGCCCGGGATGTCGCGTCGATGTGTTTCAGTGAAGCCACCGACACACGGCATACTCAGGATTTTACGCTGATGCACGATCTGGCCCTGGCGATACGGGAAAACAGAGGATTGTGGCTCGCGTATCAGCCGAAAATCTGTCTGCATAGCGGAAAGCCGATTGGGCTGGAAGCGCTGATCCGCTGGCGGCATCCGCAGCGCGGCGAGCTTTCTCCGGCAGAGTTTCTGCCTTTTGCCGGACAGACTGAACTGCTCAGCGAGCTGACCCGCTGGGTGACAGAGCAGGCCATCACCCGCCTTACCCGGCTGCGTGACAGCTATATTCAGCTGCCCGTCACCATCAACGTCAGCAGCAGCGATTTCTCCCGCAGCGGGTTTGCCGACGAGCTTGAAGAGCAGATGATCAAGGCAAAGCTGCCGGTTTCACTGCTGGGCATCGAGTGTCTGGAGACAGAGCGGATTCTGGAGAGCCCGGCCGCGATGCAGGGGCTAGAGATGCTGAAACTGCGCGGATTTGGGATCTCTCTGGATGACTTTGGTACCGGCTACAGCAACATCAGCTACCTGCGACGTATGCCACTGGACGTGATCAAGCTGGACCGTTCCCTGATCAGTGAAATCGCCAGTGATACCGGCTCGCGGGTTATTGCCCGCAGTATTATTGCGATGCTGAAAGATCTCGATTATACGGTGCTGGCCGAAGGCGTGGAGAATGCGGAAACGGTCAACACGCTGACCGAATTTGGCTGCGATCAGGCGCAGGGATTTTTCTATTCCCGGCCACTGGCGGAAGCGGCGCTGGATGAGTGGCTCGGCTGGCGACTCCGCAGCAAATGCTGAGCCGGTTGCGCCAGCGTCAGCCCTCTACCGGGCCGGATCAAACACGCTGAACCCCGCCGAGCCGGCAATCACGACGGTATTGCGTCCGGCGCCTTTTGCCTCATAGAGCGCTTCATCCGCACGCCGCAACAGCGCTTCGCGTTCGCTGTTGTGATCCCGCGACGCGACGCCTGCGGATATCGTCATCGTCCCGACAAACGGAAACAGGGTAGCGCTGACGCTCTCACGGATACGTTCCGCCGTGCGGGCGGCGTCCGGTAGCGACGTCTCCGGCAGCAGCAGAATAAACTCTTCTCCGCCAAACCGGCTGACAATATCCCCCGTGCGGCTGGCCTGACGCAGCAGCGCCGCCAGACTTACCAGCACCGCATCACCCGCATCGTGTCCGTACCAGTCATTGATCTTTTTGAAATGGTCGATATCGATGGCGATCACGCACTGTTCATGGTCGTTGTCACTCTGCGCCGCCAGCGCCGAGAATCCGCGCCGGTTGCAGAGTCCGGTCAGGGGATCAGTCATCGCTTCATCGTTCAGCGCCGCCAGATGTCCGGCGACGGCATGACGATGCTCCTGCACCGCTTCCCGGAGCCGGTCGGCTTCGTAATACCAGGTTTTGACCGAGGAGAGGGATTCCGCCTGCGCTTCGCTGCCGCCAGTGCGGACTCTGTCTGCCAGTTTCTCAAGCGGAGAGGCGATACGCCCTGCCAGAATAGTAATCATCGTCGTGGTCAGCACGATAATACCCAGCGTGAACCAGATAGCGTTTTCCGCCGTGCGCATCAGAAGATGCCTGACCGTTTCCGAGGTGCCGGTAATAAACACGTTCCAGCCGGTTTTATGCAGCGAACCATAGCCAATCAGATAGTGCTGACCGTCGTTTTCCAGCGTGAAGTGCCCGCTCTCCGTATCTTCAAGCCGCTTCTGCAGCGCCGGGCTCAGCTGCATTTTCGTGCCGACCTGCGCCGGGTCGTGACTGAAGATGATCAGACCGTCATTGCTGACCACGCTTACCGTAGAGCCTTTGGTATAGAAATGCTGGCTCAGGATGTCGCTCAGCATGCTCTGTTTTTTGAGATAGATCGTGCCGCCAATGTAGCCCAGGTAGCGGCCATCGGCGCTGAACAGCGGCTGGGATAAAAACAGCACATAGTTACCGGCGGCAGAGGTGAACGGCGCGGAGATAAAGGGCTTTTTGGTGGAAATCGCCTGCAGGCTGGCCGCTGAGTGGAGTTTTACGCCAACCAGTTTCAGACTTTCCGGTGAAGTTGCGGCAATGATAGCGTCATGATTCACCACCACGACCGAATTGAAAAAGCCCGACTGCATCCGCAGGCGATCGGTTTCGCTTTTCAGCTGCGTCAGATCGCCGAGGTCCCTGATCTGCGACGCACTCCACGCCAGTTCGCGCTGCGCTGTCGCCAGATAACGATCGGTGGTATCCGCCAGTTTGCGGGCATAGGCAATATTCCCCTCAAGCAGGCTGTCTTCAATATTGGCCTTCTGAAACAGCAGCAGCGCACCCAGCAGCAGACCGGAGGTCAGGATGACGCCGCCAATAGAAAGCAGCGTCAGCAGGGAGCGAAGACGTATTTTTTCGTGGGGCATTGCAGTCGGAATCCGGATTAAGTATCCCTTTAGTGTAACCGTTGATGGCACGGCTGAAGGGGAGAAAAGAAGAAGATTTACCTCTCCTTCCGGATAATTACCGTTCCGGCGCTGCCCGACAGCGCACGCCGGTCAGCCAGGGTTCAGTCCATATCGCTTCATCTTTCGCCACAGGGTGGTGGGACTGATGCCCAGCATCACGGCGGCCCGGGCGCGATCGCCACCGGTCCTGTTGATCACCGACGCGATCAGTTTTCTCTCCTGCTTCTCCAGTAAATTCACCTCGTCACTGAGCGTGCAGGGTGGCGCTTCATGCTCATCCGCAGCTGAAGAAAGGTGGCAGAGTGACTGCAATGCATCGGCATCGACTGTGCTGCTCTTATGCAGCACCACCAGCCGCAGGATAGCGGCTTTCAGCTCACGGATATTGCCCGGCCACGCCGCATTATTGAGCAGGGCAACCGCTTCGTCGCTAAACGTCAGCGTCCGGTTCTGGCTGGCCAGCAGCGCGTCGACAATCAGCATAATGTCGCCCCGGCGCGCTCTAAGCGCCGGCAGCCGCAGCTCCAGAATATTGATGCGGTAAAAGAGATCCTGGCGGAACTGTCCTGCGGCCACCATCTGCCCCAGGTCTTTGTTACTGGCGGTGATCAGGCGGAAACTGGCGGTGATGAGCCCCTCGCCTCCTACCCGGCTGAACCGTTTTTCCTGCAGAATCCGCAGCAATTTGATCTGCACGGCGGGCGGGGCTTCGCTGATTTCGTCGATAAACACCGTGCCGTTCATCGCCATTTCAAAAATACCGGGTTTGCCGCCCCGCCTTGCATTAGTAAACGCACCCTCAGCGTAGCCGAACAGTTCACTTTCCAGCAGGGACTCCGGGATTGCCGCGCAGTTAAGGGCAATAAAAGGCCCCGCGCTGCGTGCACTGGCGTGATGAATACTCTGGGCAAACAGCTCTTTACCCGTGCCCGTCTCCCCGAGAATATTCACCGGCAGATCGTGAGCCGCATAAAGTCTGGCCTGCTCAATCACAGACAGCATCTCAGGCGAGCGGCCCACGATGTCCGAAAAGGTGTAAACCGTGGTGAAGCTGCTGCCTGCAGGCTTTCTCGCCGGAACCGGAGCGCATCCCTCGTGCTGTCCCGCTCTGACGGCGGTGATGAGGGTATAAAAATTTTGCTGACCGGGGATATGTTTCACCGTCAGCCGGAGGGCGTCGCCCTTGATCTCATGTACCTCGTCGGTGATATCCCGCTCATTGATGATGCAGCTGAACAGCGTTTTAAACGCGTCGTTTTTTAAAATCTTATCCCCGATCCGGCAGGGAAAAAGCGAAAAACCTCGGGCGTTAATATTGATGACTTCACCGGACTGATCCAGCCACAGGATCCCTTCCCGCGACTGATTGAGGGCTGACCAGGCCATCGCCAGCTTCGTGCTCTCCCTGTTGATATATTTCAGCGTGCTCGCCGCGACATCGAGAGCCTGCTCGATCGCGATATTATCGGTATCCCCCATGATGACCTTCAGTTCGTACTTTCTGGCCATTTCCGCGACGGTCAGGCCGCCAATCACCAGATCATAATCGTTATCTGCCAGATTTTTGACGACGTTATCAATGTCATAGTGGTTGTAGACCTGACAGATTTTGAACTCTTCATGCGTCATGTTCTGGTAATGACGAAGAACATGGCAGAACTGCGGAAACCCGACGGCGGCGATTTTTTGTGACTTCTTGCGCGCTTCCATCAGGATACGAAATATGCCGTGCAGGTCGTGGGCGATTTCAATGACCGGAACCGCCACGTTATTCCGAAGCAGTGCCGCGGTGCCACCCCGGCTGATGAGGATGCGGGTTCCTCCCTGAATCAGCTGCTGCGCTTTTTCAACCACGTCAAAATAGCGATATTCGTAAACCGGAATATCGATTTTTTTCTCAAGCAGGACATTCGAGATGCGTTGCGTGATGGTTTGTGACACCGAGAGGATCGCAATTTCGTTGTTTTTCATAGGCCATTCTGCGCCATCGTTTTACCGGAAAAGCGGCAACTTTCGTCACGCTGACAGCAACCGATGCCGCGTGACGAAACGAACAATGCCTGCGGAGGATCATACGCAGGCAGATTTTTATGGGCGGGATTCTCAATCAGAAACGCTGGCGACGATAGACAATCTGTCCATTGCTGATGGTCGCACAGTTGTCGAGATAGTGATCGCCCGTTAAGCGTTCACCCCGGGTGTCTTCAAACACCACTTTCTCCTGCCGCAGTTTCACGATAGCGATATCGGCAAAGGCGCCGGAAGCCAGCGTGCCTGCCTCGCCCTGCATCTTCATCAGGCGTGCAGGCGTGGTGGTGACGGCGCGCACCACATCGAACAGTGACATCCCCATGTTCAGATACTTGGACATGATAAAGGGCAGACTGAAGACCTTATCGGTACGCAGGCTATTTCGCAGGGTCAGATCGGTGCTGATGATGTCCGGGTTGAACCCCTGCTCCATCGCCTTCCGCGCCACGGCAAAGTCGAAGTGCGCCACACCATTCGAACAGTCGAAAATGACGCCGCGATCCCTGGCTGCTTTGATGTCCGGAAAGAGGTCGCCGTTGTCCTGCAGGATGGCATGGCCGGTGCCGTGGAAACAGTGCGCGAAGATATCATCAGCCTGGAAATGCGTAATCAGTTCATCGGCGGGCAGACGCGAATCTGTCACATGCACGCACAGCCCGGTGTTCAGCTGACGGGCCAGTTCCACGGTGGCGAAGAAGGGATCGCCACTGAAGTGACGACCTCTGGCGATATCCTGGCTGTAACGCAGCTTCAGACCGAGAATATTGTCGCGATGTTCATTCACCGTCCGGGCAATCTTTTCCACGTTGAAGTTGGCCGGGTTAGTATTTTCCAGATACCCGGTCGGCCCACCGCCCAGCGTGGAGAGGCCGACATTGACGACGTTCAGATAGCTTTTTATCCGCGTCTGCGCCGTGTTGATGACGCTGTTACGGAACAGCCCGTAGTTCACCCAGCCGCTGCTGCCCGCATCCACAACCCCGGTCACGCCATTGGGCAGGCCGATCACATCGGGATTAACGCTGATAGCTGTGCCCCCATGAAAAACGTGGGCATGAAAGTCAATCAGGCCCGGCAGCACCAGGCAGCCCGCCGCGTCGATAACGGTTTCCGCCTCCGGGTTGTCAACCGACTGCAGATCGACGATACGGTTGCCTGCCACCCCAACGCTCTGGTCAAGGAAGATGGCGCGTTCCGGGTCCACTACCCGGCCATTTTTAATCAGAATATCCAGTTTCATTTTGCTTTTTCCTTTATCCAATACCGATCATTTTCCAGTAGGGGATCCCTATCAGGAAAAAGACCAGCACGTTGACCAGCACCATGGCGCTACCCAGTAACCAGAAGGTTTTTTGCGGGACATATCCACTTGAGAAGGTGAAGACACCCGCGCCGTTGCCGTAATGGGTCAGGAGTGCGCCATACCCGGCAGAGAAGGCCAGTGACAGTGCGATGTACATCGGGTGGGCCTGCGTGGTCATGCCCAGCGTGAATAACACCGGATAGAAAGAGACCACAAAGGCACTGTTAGAAACGAAGAAGTAACGCACCGCGAGGCTGATAAAAACCAGTACGCCAAGGGCACTGATTTCGCTGAGTTGCGACAGGTCCAGATAGTTTTTGATAACGTCGACCAGAAAGACATAGAAACCGCCTTTGGAGAGCGCGACCGCACAACCGTAAAACGCACCGTACCAGACAAAGGTCTGCCAGGCCGATTTTTCACTGGCTACATCGTTCCAGTTCAGTACGCCGAACAGCAGCAGACAGGCCAGGAATGCCAGCCCCACCGGAATGAAGGGGATCCCCGTTAAAGAGCCGGTCATCCAGCCGAGAATACCCAGCACAAAGAAGACCATCAGCAGTTTCTCTTCACGCTTTACCGGGCCCAGCTCGTGCAATCCCTGAACGGCAATGTCATTGACGTTATCGATGCTCTTCAGTTCAGGCGCATAGAGTTTATAGAGGATCCAGGGGGCCGCCAGCAGCACCAGGCCCGCCGGCAGGATGGCAGCCTTGAACCAGACCATCCAGCTGAGATTCACATTCATGATCTCATTCGCCAGCGAGACGGTAATCGAGTTGGTTGCCATCCCGGTCAGGAACAGGCTGGAGGTGCCCATCGAGACGACATACATCAGAATCGTGAGATAAGCGCCAATCCTGCGACTGCCCTTATCGGGCGTTGATCCCAGTGCTTCGGCGATGTTGCGGAAAATGGGATAGGTGATGCCGCCGGAACGCGACATGTTTGAGCCTGTGGCCGGTGCCAGCACCGTGTCGGTTACCATCATCAGGTAACCCAGTGTCAGCGTATTTTTGCCATAGCGCTGAAGCAGCAGGTAAGCAATACGTTTACCTAAGCCGGTGATCACGAAGGCTTTGCAGATGATAAAGGCACTGATGATAAACCAGACCATCGGGCTGCCAAATCCGGCAAACAGCGGGCCAGGCGCAATGAACAGTGACGCGAAGCCCAGAATAATCAGCATAATCACGGCGTCGGTGAACGGACGCAGAACCAGACCGCACAGCATCGCCAGATAGATGCCGACTAAGTGCCATGTCTGGGCGGAGAGGCTTTCCGGGGGCGGGATCATCCAGAACAGAACGGGGAAAAAAAGAATGGGTAAGAGCTTCAGATAAAGCATGATGATATTACCTCTGCTTAGCAGCCGCGCGCCGGGACGCCGGGACGCGGCTTTTCATTATTTTTAAGAATTAGCGGTAAACGTCGTCGATGAACTCAACGCCTTTTTCATCTAATGCTTTTCTGACCCATGCGCGGTTCGCGGTGCCACGCTTCGCTGCGGCAACTTTACCGGCGTCAAAACTGGCGTATTCCGTCGCTTTTTCGAGCAGCGCCGCGGCATCGTTCAGCGGGACGACTATCACCCCGTCCGCATCGCCCACGATCAAATCCCCCGGACACACCGCGACACCGCCGACGGCAATGGGGGTATTGACCTCTCCCGGTCCCTCTTTAAACGGACCGGCGGGGTTTGAACCCGTGGCGAAAATGGGGAAATCGAGTACCGAGAGGGCATCAATATCCCGGACAGGCCCATCCAGCACGATGCCGGCAATTTTGCGATCGTAGTGAGCGTAAGCGATCATGATCTCTCCCATCAGCGCACGGGACCGATCGCCTTCGTTAGAGACCACAATGACATCGTTTTCTGTTGCCATATCCAGCGCCGCATGCAGCATCAGATTGTCACCGGCGCGCGCCTTCACGGTAATGGCATAGCCCGCCATGACAGGTCTGGCCGGTGAAGAGATGCGCCTGATGCCGTTACCGAGTACAGCAATCCGGTTCATGGTGTCAGCAATGTTGGCCACAGGCAGCTGCTGATAGGCTTCGAGTAACGCCACGTCAAAAGCGGGGCGCTGTGTGAAAATACGGTTACCAATAGACATACGCTTCTCCTTAAAAGCCCGGCACCGGCCAGGATGGTTTTTTGCCCGATAACACTTCATCAATGCCGATGGCGGAATGCAGCGAGGCACGGTCCGTGGCCTCTTTCGTGGCGGCACCAATATGGGGGGCAATTACGACGTTACTCAGTGCAAAAATGGGATCGGCGGGATCGAACGGCTCTTTCTTCAGGACATCCAGCCCGGCTCCGGCAATCTGAGAGGTCGACAGGGCGTGATACAGCGCTTTTTCATCGACCAGCTTGCCGCGTGCGGTATTGATGAAGTAAGCCTCTGGCTTCATCAGTGAAAACTGCTTTTCACCGACAAAGTCAAAGGTCTCTTCTGTCGCCGGGCAGTGCAGCGAAACAAAATCACTCTCCCGGAAAATCCGGTCAAAATCCTGAGTTAACTCAACACCGTCCGGCACCTGAGCAGCTGTTTTGTAGGGGTCAAAAGCAATGACTTTCATGTTGAAGCCATGCAGCGCCTTCGTGGCGACGCGTGAACCAATATTGCCGACGCCGATAAGGCCGAGGGTTTTCCCGTCCAGCTCAACTTTTGGCGTGCGCAGTTTTGCCCAATAATAATCTTCCAGCATCTTCTCTTCGACGAGACGGAAGTTACGTGAGCAGTGCAGCATGAAAAAAAGCGCCAGTTCAGCCACGGACATACTGTTGGCGACAGGCGCATTAAGCACCGTGACGCCGTGGCGTTTTGCCGCCTCTAAGTCAACGGTGTCATAGCCAGCGCCATGGCGTGCAACCACTTTTAATTTTTTTGCTGCGGCAAATACGCGCTCAGACATTTTTGAAAGCCGAACAATAATTCCGTCACAGTCAGGGATATCGCGGATGATATCCTCCTCTTCCATGCCGGAACCGGTAATGAGTTCGTAGCCACGACTCTCCAGATAGTCCCGCCCTTCCTTCATGATCTCCTGCGGAAGCAGAATTTTATAGCTCATTTAAGGTACTCCCTTGTGGTTTCTTTCCCCGGCTGTTGCAGAGGTCATGCCAGAATGAAATGCGCAGAAAACCGGAAATAAATAACCACATGAAAAATAATATTTTTTTATTTTAATGCTAGCTGACACGCCGCTTTAAAAGAGTGACAACAGTCTCACCCTGTGCAATGGAAAAATAAGCACATTGCAGAGTGAAAAGAAAAAATTTCAATATGAAATAACCACCACGTTAATAGCTGGTTAATTAAACTTTCTTGTTTTTTCTGACTGGTTAAAGGAAGGTAGATCAGATTAATGAAAGGATGAAATATAACGCTGTTAATGTTATTTACAGGCACCGACAACAGGAAAGAAATAAAGCGCTCTTTTTTTTCTGCAATAATGAAAAAGGAAAGGGTTTTCGTGCCGGGCTGCTCTCAGAGGTGACAGATAAAAATTTTCATTCCGTTCAACTTTTTTGAGCTATGATGACCGGCGCTTCACTAAAAAATTGGATGGGGCTATTTCTGCCCCACCCACTATTTTTTCAGATACAGATGAACGGTACTGGCTGGCGAGAGCGTGATAACGTCATTAATCAGGTTACGTTAACGCCAGAATGACTTAATATAAGAACGGCTGCTGAGTCTTTTAATAAAATGGTAGGGACAGGTAAAACGCTGCCCGTCCCACTCAAGATTAAACCACTGAAACTCATCATCTTTTATTTTCTCTACCAGGCTCATCGCCTGCATGGGCGTCTGAAAAGCATAAGCTTTCATCACGCCCTCTTTGGTGCATAAATCAATATGAACCATGGAACCCCCTGCTGTGTAAAAAAGGCACGCTTTATAATTATGGAATAGCCTTTAAAGCATAATGCAGGATCCGCCCGCCGATTATCTGAATCTGTAATATTTACGTAAAAGATCGGATAACGGTTTTTGTTGTCTCTTTTTGGGCAAGTAAGCCTTAATACATCAATTAATTTGACGATGCAGGCGTAAAAGGGCCGGATGTGAACAGACGCCCCTTGTCGCGATTGACGACAGCACAGATAACACGCTCATCCGCGCATTTTTTTGGCCTGCCGATCCGGCTTCAGATGCGCGCCCGCTCGGGCAGAGCGTCACCGATGCTGTCGGGATGGTCAAAAACAGAGCATATCGTTACACTCTCAGCAGCCTTCTCTGCGAACCGGCACGGCTCAGACGTTCCCTTACGGCAGGCAATAAGGACTCTTATGCTGGATTATATGGTGTCGCTCTACCGTACTGTTCCTGTCTCGTCGGAGTGTCTCAGCGCCTGGCTTGCCCGCTGGCTGGCCCGGGAACAGGATCGCTGCCACGATCATCACTTTTCCGCCGCGTTTCCCTGGCGCGAAACCGGCCTGCCCCAGCACACCTTTTTGCAGCGGGAACTGACGATAAACGGCCAGCGCTATCTCACCGGGCCGCGCTATCTGGGAGGAGACCTGGCTCAGCCCTTCATTGATGTCATCGCACGTGATGGCGCGCTGGATTATGCGGCAGCTGACGCCATCATGCGGGCGTGGCAGGTGCTGAATCCGCTCAGGCTGCGGGTCCTGTTGCCTGTGACTCACGCTGAAATCGGCTTTACTGACCAGCTGATTTTCCTCAGCGATCCCGCTTCGCTGCCGGAACCTGTCACAGGCGAACTGTCTCTGGTCACCGCCAGCCGGCGCGATTATCCCGCCTGTCTCGCGGCGATTCATCACGCCTATCGCGTCAGCAGGCAGACCCTGCCGCATCTTCGCGATCAGTTGCAGGCCACCAGCAGGCAGGAGTTACGGGATGATATCGCTGCCGGGCACGTCCGTCTGATTGTCTGGCAGGAGAGGATGGCTGGACTGATTATTTGTGTGCCCCGGCAAACGGCATTTATTGAAGGCTTCCAGATTATGGATGAAGTCATTATCCCTGCCTGTCAGGGCCGGGGGCTTGCCGCGAGCGCTCAGCGGCATTTGCTGCGGCAGCTTCATCTGCACCATGGCGAGCGCGCGCTGCTGACCGGCACGATTCTGCCCGGCAACCTTCCGTCACTGCGAACGGCCTGCAATGCCGGACGGCGCTGCGTGCTGAAGTATCAGTTTTTTACCCCCACCGATTTACGCGCGGGCGGTCTGATCTGCTGAGGTCACCACAAGGCGAGCGCGATCAGTGTATCCTGCACCCGGTAAACCCGCTGCTTCAGACTCAGGCTCTCTTCAGCACCGATCAGGTTAGCCTCATAAGCCGCATTGATTTTTTCCAGCGCGCTTTTGGTGCTATTTTTCAGTCCTTCATGCCAGTTCGCCTCTGAGCGGCTGGCCGCCTGTTTCTCCAGCTTTCTCACATATTCCGCCACGTTTTTGTTCGTGGAAAAAAGGTCAATCACGGCCCTGTCACCCTCTTTTTGCTGCTGTAAATGTCCCTCCCGGCGGCGCCAGGTCTCTCTGTTCCGGAATGCCAGAGTGCGTCTCTGCACAGGCTATCCGGCAGGCATCCTAACCTCTTTCTGAGCTTGCAGCTTTGATCTGACTGACGCGGCTTCGCTCGCATAATCCCCCGCACTGTCCTTAACTCAAATCTTGTAATCCCGTTCCACTGAGAACTCCCGGAGGACGCTTTGACAACCACATCTGAGACAACGACCAGTGACAATACCCTCACGCTCCGGCGCTGGATAACGATCGGCCTTCCGGCAACCGAGCTTTTTGCCCTGTGGCTTGAGCCGGATACCCTGCCCCGGATTATGAGCCACTTCGCCAGCGTGACACCGGTGAATAAAAGCGATGCGCACTGGCAGGTTGAAGGGCCTCTCGGCAGGCATTACCGCTGGGAAAGCCGGATTGTTGAAGCGCAGCCGGGCGAAGTCATCGCCTGGCGTTCGCTGGACGGCGCGGACATTCCTAACGAAGGTGAACTGCGTTTTCGCCCCGCGCCGGGTGAATGGGGGACCGAACTCGCCCTGACGCTGCAGTTCACCCCGCCGGGCGGGGCACTGGGGAAAAAGGTGACCACGTTATTCGATCTGCTGCCGAAAGAGGTGGCCAGCAAAGCGTTACATCGCTTCAAGAGCCTGGCTGAAACCGGTGAAATTCCCACGCTGGAGGGGCAGCCTGCGGGCCGCCATGCCAGCCGTAAGGATAAGGAGAAATAGATGCGCGCACTCTGCTGGAATGGCGTCAACGATCTCAGCGTTGAAACGGTGGCCGATCCCGGTCTGATTAACCCTCACGATGCCATCATACGGGTCAGGCTTACCACAACCTGTGGCTCCGATCTCCACGTCATTGACGGTCTGATCCCGACGATGCGCGAGGGAGATATCCTGGGCCATGAATTTATGGGCGAGGTCGTCGAGGTCGGCAGCGCGGTGAAAAATATCCGCCGCGGCGATCGGGTGGTCGTGCCCTCCTTCATCTCCTGCGGCTCCTGCTGGTATTGCCAGCAACAGCTCCCCTCCTGCTGTGACAACACACATCCGCAGTGGGAAAAAGGGGAGACGGCGCTGGGCCATCCGACCGGCGGGATTTACGCTTACAGCCATGCTTTTGGCGGCTATGCGGGCTCGCATGCGGAGTATGTCCGCGTCCCCTTTGCCGACAATGACTGCTTTGTCGTTCCCGACGGTGTCACCGATGAGCAGGCGCTGTTCCTCTCCGATGCGACACCAACCGGCTACATGGGTGCCGATTTCTGCAACATCCATCCGGGTGACACGGTGGTGGTCTGGGGCTGTGGCGGCGTCGGCCTGATGGCTCAGCAGAGTGCCTGGCTGATGGGTGCCCATCAGGTCATCGGTATCGATCGCTATCCTGAGCGGCTGGCGATGGCGCGGGACTTTGCAGGCAGCATCGCGCTGGATTACACCTCGGTCGATATCCACGAAGCCCTGCTGGAACTGACCGGCGGCCGCGGCCCGGACAGCTGTATTGATGCGGTCGGCATGGAGGCCAGGGGGGAAGGCTTAAGTCAGGTCTACGACAAGACGAAACAGATGCTGCATCTTGAAACGGATGTGGGGGCCGCCCTGCGTCAGGCACTCTATAGCTGCCGCAAAGGCGGCAACATCGCTATCCTGGGCGTGTATGGCGTGATGGATAAGTTTCCGCTGGGGCTGATGATCAACAAGAGTCTGACCATCCGCACCGCCCAGCAGCACGGGCAACGCTATATGCACAGGCTGCTGGAACATGTCGCGCAGAATGAACTCAACCCGGCGTTTATGGCGACGCATCGCTTTCCGCTGGAAGAAGCGCCGCGCGGCTATGAGATGTTTAAGCATAAAGAAGATGGCTGTGTTCGTGCCGTCTTTGTTCCCTGAGAACAGGATGCCCCTGACCGATTCGGGCGGCTGAGCCGCCCTTTTCTGTTTATTCCCGGCGCTTACCTCAACGTCAGATTATCCTTTTATGGCAGCCCGTTTCCCCTGACCAGAGCGGAAGCTGACCGATCAGGATGGCAGGATCATATGAATTTTTTATGAACCTGAAAGCCAAAAAACGACGTTAAATGAATAACCTGCCTGAACGCTGCCGGTACCGCCATCATTCACATTTTGTAAAAATATTAATCACACTACGTTATCGTTTCATGCATAAATTAGTGCCACCTTTCACTCATGGAGCAGGCAAATGACGCAGTTTGTAGCGATTTTTTTCTCCTCACTCTTTATGTGCAGCAACGTTTTCGCCGGGTCGGTCTCTTCCGTCTCACTCGGGGCCATTTCAACCGCCCTGAATGAACGTATGCAGGTCATGAAAGCCGTGGCAGGTTATAAAGCGCAGCATCATTTACCCGTGGAGGATCTGCCCCGGGAGCAGGTGGTACTGGAGAACATGCTGCACAATGCGCAGCAGGAAGGACTTGAGCCGGAATCGGTGGAACCTTTTATTCACGCCCTGATGAATGCCAGTAAAGCCATTCAGTATCGCTATCGGGCTGACTGGCTTTCCACGCCGGATAGCCTGCAGGCCGTTCCGGATCTGGCAGAGACCCGGCAGCAGATACAACGGCTGGATACACAGTTACTGACGGCGATCAGTCAGCGGCTGATGGCAGGCACCCTGACTGGCGCCGACAAGGGCTGGCTGCTTTCGCAGCTCGCGGCCCCCCACCTCAGTGAGGCGGACAAAAACAGCCTCGTGACCTCCCTTTCCCGCATTCAGCGCAGGCATTAGGCGGAGGGCGTCACGCAGATTCTGCCCCCAAGGGGGAATCTCAGGATGCGTCACCGGTCATAAGTGAGAACGTTACAGGCATCAGCCCTGTTGCGACTTTTCACTCTGAAGAATAGCGGCACAGGCTGTTCGTGAAAGGATGCGTTTACGTTAATGCAGGCATAAGAGCCTGTTGTCCGACAGGCTCTTATGCAGAGTGTTAGCAATGCCAGGATCAATTATCAGTGCAGGAGTGAATTAATAATCAAACATCCCGGCGGGGGTTTTATGACTCTCTTTTGTATCAGCGTAAGTCCGCGCAGTCTGGTAATCAATCACCGGAATGGGCCAGGTGGGGGCCTTACCTTCATACATCTCGGCAACCCCCATAGCAGCCATGTAAGAAGCCCGGATGGCGGCTTCAGCCGTATTGCCTCCCACGTGCGGGGTGATGAGCACATTATCCAGTGCCGCCAGAGGGTTATCCGGGTGCATCGGCTCATGGGCAATGACATCCAGTCCTGCGCCAGCGATGATGCCATTTTTACAGGCTTCAACCAGATCGTCTTCATTGACCAACCCACCGCGCGCGGTATTGATCAGAAAAGCACCCGGTTTCATCATCGCTAACTTTTCTTTGTTAATCATGTTATGCGTCACTGAGGTATCGGGGGCGTGCAGTGAGACGTAATCACTCTCCGTAAAAATTCTCTCCAGGTCTCTTACGACCTCAACCCCATCGGGAAAATCTTTAGCAGGCTTGTAAGGATCGTAGCAAAGCACGTTCATTTCCATCGCCAGACAACGTTTAGCGGTCCGGCTGCCTATGTTTCCGCACCCGATGATCCCCACGGTTTTGCCGTTTAAGGTTGTCATCGGCGTTTTTAATTTTGCCGCATAGTAGTCGACCGGCAGCATTGCACGAAGACGGCTGACATTGCGGCTCATATAAAGCATGAGTAACAACGCCGTCTCCGCAACGGATGTACTGTTCGCAACAGGCGCATAGAGGCATTTGACGCCAAAGTCATCAGCAGCCTTCAAATCAACCGCATCAAACCCGGCACCATGCCGGACGAGGACTTTTAAATTCGGTGCTGCCGCCTCAAACACTTTGCGAGACATTTTGGTCACACGAACAATGATGGCATCCGGCTGGTGTAACTGCATGTCTGCAATCACGTCGTCGGTTTCAAAGCCACGCCCGTCAATTAACGTATGCCCCTGCCGTTCAAGCAGAAGTCGTCCATCCTGTTTCAATTCCTGTGGCAAAAGCACTTTCCAGCCCATAATAAAACCTCGTTATTTATAGATTACAGTATGCCTATCAATTTCCAGTAGGGAAGACCGACAGTAAAGAGCACTAAAGAAATAAGGATGAGTATTATCGTGCCTTTTGTATACCAGTCCTTTTGGCTGACATAGCCGTTCCCGTATAAATAAATACTTGCCCCGTTTCCGTAATTACAAAGCAAAGCACCGTATGCGCCAAAGAAGACCAGCATCAACGACAGGGCCATCATATTGACCTGGGTCGCTTTGGCTAAGGTCAGCACCACTGGATAAATGGAAACGATATAAGCGGAGTTCGAAACAAAAAAATACTTCACGACCAGACTGAGTAATACCAGAATCACCAGAACCAGAGAGCCGCTAATCGCATTAAGATTCAAATACAGCTGAAGCTGTGACGCAATCCAGGTATAGAATCCGCCATCATTTAGCGCCACGGTCAGACTGTAAAAAGCACCAAACCAGGTAAACATGTTCCAGGCGCCTTTTTCAGCCATCAGGTCATCCCAGTTTAACAATCCAAACACCAGCTCCAGCGCTAACCAGATAAAGGCAACAATATAGAGTCCCATGCCAATCTTATAGCCAATACTCCATCCCAGAATGGCACAGATAAAAAGCACAAACATGATCTTTTCATCCCGCTTCATGGGGCCCATTTCCGCAATCTTTTGCAGAACGATGGGTTTTATATTTCCCAGGTCACGCATTTCGGGTGGGAATAACTTGTAGACCACAATCGGGCTGAGAAAAAGGATCAGTAAACCGGGGACCAGAGCGGCTTTGAACCACAGCGCCCACGTTAACTCAATCCCAACGACATTGTTTATCGTCGATGCAATCACGGCATTGGATGCCATTCCGGTTAAAAACAGCGCCGCTGTTGACATGGTAACGACGTGCTGTAAGAGCTCAAGATATGCGCCCAGTTTTCGGGGATTTTTGTCGGGATGGGAATCCAGCGCTTCCGATAAGCCCCTGAAAATCGGGAAGACAATCGCAGACCGTGATGTGTTAGATCCCGTTGCCGGGCTCAATATCAGATCGCATATCAGCATGACATAGCCCAGGCCAAGCGACGAACGGCCAAAGGAGGTGTTGCCGAATTTAGAAAGTAAAATGTAGGCCATGCGTTTACCCAGCCCATTTTTCCTGAATGCGCTGCAAGCCAGTAACACGGCCAGGATAAACCAGACGTTCTGTTGTCCCCATCCGTAAAAAAGCGCGTTGGGATCTTTCACGAAAAAAGCCCCAAGCCCTACGATAATCAGGCTGATAATGGGCTCGGAAAATGGCTTCAGAATGAGTCCACACATCAGCGCAAGGCATAAGCCCGCCATATGCCATGTATTAATATCCAGTCCGTCAGGACAGGGTAGCGTCCAGAATAACGCAGGGAAAATAACGACCGGAACAAGCTTTGTTATCTTGCTTTTCATTTTTCGTTCTTCCTGGTTTTATTTTATTACTCATAGTGATTATCAATAATCTCTACATTCTTTCTTTCCATTAAATCGTCTACCCATTGACGATCAACCGTACCGGCTGCGGAATTGACGGCTTTTTCTTTATCTTTCTCAGATAATATTTTTGATTTCTCCAGAACAGAGTAAGCGTCGTCTTTCGGAATGACGATGACGCCATCCCTGTCACCCAGGATGATATCGCCAGGATTGACCATGATACCGCCACAGGAAATCGGGACATTAACTTCTCCGGGGCCTTCTTTGTAAGGTCCCGAGGGGGTGGTTCCGGTTGCATAGAGAGGTAATGTTCCCTGAGAGAGAATATCAATGTCTCTGACCGGGCCATCGATAACAATCCCCTCTATTTTTTTGAAGCCCTGCAAATAATTAAACATGATTTCACCCATGATAGCCCGGCTCCGTTCCCCCTCATTGGAAACCACAATCACATCGCCAGGTTGTGAAATATTCATCGCTTTATGGAGCATCATGTTGTCACCCGCTCGGGCTTTGACCGTCAATGCAACCCCGCACATAATTCTGCCGGAGGGATTTGACATCAGTCTGATTTGCGGATTCATTCCGCATAATCTGCCCATACAATCCGCCACATTTGCAGCTGCAATTTTGCTGAAAGCTTTAACCAGTTCAGGATCCGGCAATTTTCTCCTGGTGAAAACGCGATTACCCACTGACATGAGCGACTCCTTATTAATATGATCTGTTTCTGACGTTTTATTTTTCAGTAAGACAAATATCTGTTCCGGCATGAACAAAATGGACATCAGCATCCATCATGTCTGCATAGAATAAAATCATCCCCTCAATGCCCTGAGGGATAACTTTAGATTGTCCTGAATGCGCGACGACCAATGCCGTAATTGCTTCCGGAAGTCGGTATTTATGGGTGTAATACCCACTTAAAAAGCCATGCTGATAAAGCTTACCCGTTTGACTTTTTTTACTGGTGCCCGGCCCACCCGCCCCCATCTCCATCTCTTCCAGCTTGCATACGTCATGCAGTACAGCGGAAACAATCAGAATATCGGTGTCAACTTCATACCCGAATTTTTTATGGATATTCCGGGCAATAAGCAGGACATTGTCCGTGACATTCTCGGTGTGCTTAACCAAAGAAACATCCGGTACTCTGATCGCAAACTGTGCATCTTCAATGTTCTCCCATGCACTGTTCCGAAATGCCTCAACCCAGATTTCACATGCAGCATCCGCAAGCCTTCTGTTTTTGACTGCTGCTAACTGAGGGAAAAACTCTTTTATCTTTTCAATGGTGATTTCGCACATTTCCTGCCTCACAAAGTCCTGTCAGATAATAAAGAAGAACCTTCACCCTATCGGAAACCGGGTGAATATGATGACCTTGCGGGCATTCTATTTTTTAATACGCACCAACAGAAAAAATATTTTATTTATTTCCGACAAGGAAATGTTGTTTATGCATTATTTAAAATTAATTTAACTATTCTGCAATAAGGCCTTCGTTAATCACGCTTAAGCCGTCAATTTAAAACGGTGAGATTTGCAATTAACCTCACAGAAATTCCGGAGTCTGGTTCATAATAAAACCGTCAACTCCGTTACTGGAAGGCTTATCACCACGCGGGTTGCGTCAGCGATGCCGTGAAAAAGGTCCGGGCGTACCAAATAGCGCCGTTGTCCGGGAGATGAAGTCACGCGCATAGCGTGATAGATAGCGGTTTTTGTGGTAAATAATGCTCAGCGGACTGAAAACATAGTCATTCTGAAGAAGAACGGGCAGAAACACACCTTCCGGATAGCGCTCCTGTAAGGAGGGTATTCTTATTTCAGTCAGAAAAAAAACACCAAATTCAAACAGGGCAAGCATAACATCGATGGAGTCAACCTCAAATATTCTCCGCGGTTCAAATCCCGCCTCCTCAAAGCATGCGTTAACAATTTTGTGCAGTCGGTAATCCGATTTAAAACAGATAAAGGGAAAGTCTTTGAATTTATCAAGCGTCGTGCCCTGCTGGCATCCTGCGATAAAATTATCCGTGTCACTGCCAAAATGCTCAATCAGCAGATTTTTATTTACGGCAAGATAGAGCCTGTCGTTCATCAATGGGATGGTTTTTAACAGGGGATCATCCCCTTGTTTTATCCCGACAAAAAAATCCAGTTCTCCGGACATCAGCATCTGTTCCATCCTGGCTGATTTTTCGTTTGTCAGGTTTATCGTAATGTTGGGCCATTTTTTTATATAGTCCGGCAGAACCATAGGAAGCCAGTAACTTCCTCTGTAGGGCGTCGCCCCGATATATAACGTGCCAATGTGATGATTTTTAATATCGCTTAATCGCGATGAGATATTATCGCTTTCCATCAGTATCTTTATCGCAGAATCATACAGCGCGCTGCCAGCCTGAGTGAGTTTAATCTGCGGTTTTCTGTGGAAGAGAATCGTATCATAATAATCCTCTAATTTTTTTATGTGTACACTGAGATTTTGCTGAGAGGTTGAAAGATTTTGTGCAGCCCTGGTGAAATTTAAATTTTCAGCCAGCTCAACAAAGTATCGCATGCTGATTAAGTTCATTATGACCTCCCTGTAAGCCTGTAATCAGCGCGTTTTACTCGCCTGATTTACAGCAATCTGCGTGTATTGAAATGCTGAAGATAATGATTAAAAAATTCAAAGTTGCTAAAAGAGATAATGATTCTATATTTGCAAGTAAATGAGGTTAAACGTCGTTAACTTTTTTGCATCTTCTTCTTTGAATTATCGATTGCCATTATATTTTTTCTCGCGCGCTGTGTCCCCTGACAACCTGAGCTGAAGCGATGGTTTTTTTAATACGTGTGAGCGATGGCTCGTTATGCATTACCCGATACCGGCTGTACCCTAATCAGGTGCCGCAGTCTCAGGGTGAATGCATAGTGCATTACGCACCTTAAGAGGTCGCCGTATCGTTATAACGATACGGCGAAAATGATCTGGCGGGTGTAAATGACGTTGTATGCCTCTGTGAAGCAGAGAACAGCGAACTCAGGCGCTGGATCTGACCCGCATCTGTTAACCACGCAGCCGCAGTGTGGCCGGCAAGACCAGCTGACTCTCGGAGGGATCGTCTCCCCGGATCAGGGTGGTCAGCATAGAGAAACAGGCCTGCGCCAGCGCCGGGACATTCTGCTCTACCGTATCGATCGGAATGGAGAGCGAATCATACAGATAGTGATCGTCAAAACTGGCGATGCGGATATCGCGGGTCAGCAGGTGATGCTCGCTCATGTAGCGCAGCACCCCTTCCAGCAGACCACAGGCGGCGGTGAACATCGCTTTAGGAGGACGTCCCAGCCGGTCACACAAGGCCGAAAACATCTCATAGCCGCTGCCGGGATGGTAGTTACCCTGAATAATCCACTCCGGCTGCAGGGTCACCCCCGCGCGCGCCAGCCCCTGCCGGAATCCTGTCAGACGATCCTGGGTAGGCGACAGCGCCGACTGTCCGCCAAGGAAGTAGATCTCTTCCGGACAGGCGCGCGCCAGTTTTTCAACGAGATCGGCGGTAGGGGTGACCGAGTCGGTGATCACCCAGGGAAGCGCGGTGTTGTTCATGTGGCGATCAAACAGCAGTACCGGTAACTGTTCGCTGAGACTGACATAGTCACTGTCATCCAGCATGCTGGAGGCGACAATCAGCCCATCAACCTGACGGGCAACCAGGTTATTCACGACCACCCTCTCCTGAGCACCATTTTCATCGGTACAGGAGATCAGCAGCTGGAGACCGGCTGCCCGGCAGAGATTTTCCAGCGCATGCGAAAAGGCCGCGAAACCGTGGTTAGTGATCTCCGGCACCACCAGCCCCAGCGTGTGGCTGCGGGCATCATGCAGCATCCGGGCGTGGATGCTGGGCTGATAATGATGTTCACGGGCCAGCGTCAGAACCCGCTCACGCGTCTCCTTTGCCACCCGTAACTCTTCGCCACGGCCGTTAAGCACCAGGCTGGCAGTGGCTTTTGAAACGCCAGCCAGCCCGGCAATGTCACTGATGGTAACGCGTTTGGTTTTTCTCACGGCAGGACACGGTTGATGGAACAGGCCGTTATTCTACCATGCAGCGACGCAACGACCAGTAGCGGGCCGTCAGTTCTGCGCCTCCGCGCAGGGTGAGCTTCGCCGTCGTGTCCGGAAAATAGCGGCTGCTCATCACGCCCTCCCCCTCATTGATGAAAATCTCCACGCTGGAGTGGTCGCAGAGGATCTGCAACCGGCGGGCTGCCCCTGTCCAGTAGCGGAAGATCCACTCGCCCGACACCAGACTGCGACGGGCAAGCCGCAGTTCATCCTGCTGCCACGACAGGATCAGCGTATCGGCAAAATTGAGTTCGATATCTCCCTGACTCTCCAGCATCAGCTCCAGTCGCGCGGCGGCGATCGGTGGCATGTCATCAGCGCGACCCTGATAGTGCTGCTCCGCTTCGCGCAGCGCCTGCAGTTCGGCAACCGGCTGCTGACAGAGCCGCCCGTTGCGTGAGCTCAGTTCACGCAGGCAGGTCATCTGATGGATCCAGCGATGCGCGACCGTCGGCTGGGCCATCTCTTCGCCATCCGGCGTGCCCATCCAGCCCACCAGCAGACGCCGTCCGTCCGCAGTAAGCGTGGTCTGCGGCGCATAAAATTCAAACCCGGCATCCATTTCATTCAGCGGGCCGTGGGTGTATTCAGCCCGCGCGTAATCCAGAGAGCCGCTCAGCCAGGCGCAGGCGTGGCTGTTCAGGTAGCGTTTTTCTTCCGGCGCCACGCCCTGCGGACAGCAGATCAGATAGGTGCTGTCGCCCAGCGTGAACATATCCGGGCATTCCCACATGTAGCCCGCGGCGCCCAGTCCTCCCCGCTCGCTGCCCGCTATTTCGCCGAGAGAGAGCCACGCGCGCAGATCGTCAGAACGCAGTAACAGCACCCTGCCCTGCCGCTGCGTGGTCTGCGCCGCCAGAACCATGTACCAGTGGTTTTCGTGCCGCCACACTTTCGGATCGCGGACGTGGCCGGTATAACCCTCCGGCACGGCAATGACCGGGCCGAGTTTGTCGAATCCCCCCGTGCTGTTCTGCTGCGCCAGGCACTGCCACGCGGTGCGTGAGCCATCCTCAAATTTGACGTTACCGGTGTAGATCAGCGTCAGCACGCCGTTCTCCTCCACTGCGCTGCCGGAGTAGCAACCGCTGCGGTCATACTCCTCATCAGGCATCAGGGCAATGGGCTGATGCTGCCAGTGCAGCAGATCCGCTGAGCGCCAGTGACCCCAGCACTTATGCTGATGCGCACACCCCAGCGGATTCCACTGGTAAAAGAGATGATAGTGTCCGTCAAAATGGATAAAGCCATTGGGATCGTTGAGCAGCCCGGTCACCGGTGCCAGATGCCAGCCGGGATAGTGGCGGTCGCTGAGCGCCGCGGGCATACCCTGCATGACCGCCTGCAGGATGGCGGCCAGACGTGTTGATGCGCTCATTATTCCGCGTCCGTTTTATATTTGAGCAGGTAAGAGATCACAAACGCCGAAATGAAGGCGATGGCGATACCGATAATATAGTTCAGCAGCGATCCGGCCTGCACGATGGCCATGCCTGGCAAACCGGTCAGGCCGACGGCGGTCATGTAGACGTGCACCGAAACCACCCAGGCTCCCCCCAGCGCGCCCCCGACCAGGCCGGCAATGAAAGGTTTCATAAAGCGCAGGTTAATACCAAAGATCGCGGCTTCCGTGATCCCCAGCAGCGCAGAGAACGCGGAGGGCAGCGAAATCGCTTTGATTTTTGCATCGCGGGTTTTAAACCACACCGCCAGGCAGGCACCGCCCTGAGCGACATTCGCCATCGCCCAGACAGGCAGCAGGAAGTTTACCCCGATGGAGGGGTTACCCAGCAGCCCCGCCTCGATAGCGTGAAAGCTGTGATGCACACCGGTAATGACGATCACGGAATAGAGTCCGCCGAACACCAGGCCTGCCAGCCAGCCTGCGTGTGCGATCAGGGTGCTGAGCACAAAGGAGATGCCATCACCCAGCATACGGCCGGCCGGACCGATGATCAGCAGCGCAATGAAGCCGGACAGAATCACCGTCAGAAACGGGGTCAGGATCAGATCGAGGGCATCCGGAATAACCCGGCGCAGCTGCTTTTCCAGCATACTCATAAACCACACGGCCAGCAGCACCGGGAATACCGTCCCCTGATAGCCGATCATCGCCACTTCAAAACCAAAGAAGTTCATGGTGTGAAAACCCGACGCCACCCCCCAGGCGTTAGTCAGGGCCGGATGCGTCAGGATGCCGCCGAGGGTCGCGCCGAGAAAGGGGTTTCCGCCAAACTCGCGCGCCGCCGTAAAGCCAATCAGGATCGGCAGGATAATAAAAGCCGCCGAGCTGCACATATCGAGCATGATATAGAGCGCATTCTCCGGGTTAACCCAGCCGTAGGTTTTGACCATCCCCAGCAGGCCCATTAGCAGCCCCGACGCCACAATGGCCGGAATGATCGGCACAAAGATGTTCGACAACAGACGGGCGATTCGCTGGAAAGGGTTGAGCTTACGGGCCGCAATATCCGCCGCCTCCGACTTGCTCGATTCGCTGATGCCCGCCTCGGCGATGAACGCCGCATACACCTTGTTCACCACGCCGGTGCCAAAGATCACCTGAAGCTGTCCCGCATTGCGGAAGCACCCCTTTACCCCCTCAATCCGGCCAATGGCAGCGGTGTCCGCCAGCGCATCATCGGCCAGCACCAGCCTCAGCCGGGTAGCGCAGTGTGCGGCACTGGCGATATTCGCTTTGCCACCCAGCAGGGGCAGGAGTGCCCGGGAAATCTTCACATAGTCCATACATACCTCTGTCTTGTTATGTTTTTATCCGCGTGACTATCCGGCCCCGGATGCGGGGCCAGCCGGTCAGAACCAGGTTTCCATCTGAACGCCGAAGTTCCATTCGCCACCGGCATCAAACCCTTTACTGCCGAAGGCGTCGTCACTGGCATAGTTATCCAGCCGGTGATCCCAGTCCATCCAGGTAGCAAAGAGCCGGATTTCCGGGCGCTTGAGGAAGTCACCGACATCACCGGCTTTCAGCGTGGGCGCCACGGTGAGCTTGGTGAAGCTGCCGCTGACCGCGTTGCGATTGTTATACCCCTGCGGACGCAGATCCATGTACTGATAGGAGCCCTCATACTGCATCTCAAAGTTCTGCGTGATTTCCTGAATCAGCCGCAGGTTGACCGTCGCCCAGTCGTAGCTGTCCCCTTTGACGTAACGGTCGTCACTGCGCTGCGCCAGTAAAGCAGGCGCCATGTGCCAGCCTCCGCCCAGCGGCGTGATGCCGTAACTTGCCAGACGCCAGGTGCTGGCCTCCGGCAGCAGTGCGCCGTCAGAGCCAATGGATTTCACCTCCGCCCCCAGTCCGTGACCGTAAAGCAGTGCAGTTTTCGACGAACCGTCTGTCAGCCCATAGAAGCTGTCGTTGTGCAGGCCCAGCAGTGCGTGGACGCCGGTATTGGCTGCATCGCTTTTGACTTTGTTACCGTCAATATCCCGGCGGTCATCGTTATCCTTTGCCCGCAGGCCGCTGACCATCATCTGCACCGGACCGACAAAGTTGTTCAGTGACAGAATGTAGTTCTGCGCGGTGTTTTCGTTGTTTTCAATGTCGCCAAAAGTACGGCCATAGAGAGAGAGGTTGCTGCGCGCCTGATCGCTCCATTTCATGTCGTAGATACCGGCACCGGTTCCGGCAAGGAACACCACATCGGAGTCGATCCAGTGGATATCAAAGTTATCACGGTCAAAACGCTTACCGGCCCAGACGGTGGCGTTGTCGAAGGCGCCGGTAAAAGTAGGCAGCTGGCCCAGTTCGACAAACGCCTGACGCAGATTGAGGTCGCTGCTGGCGGCCGTCCAGTCGTTATAGGTCCGCTGCCCGTCGGCCAGCATCGCTTTGAACCGGGTTGTGGCCCCGCTGGCCAGCGTCTGCTTATGCTCCAGATTCAGCTCAACGTAGGTGTCCGGTTCATTACCCAGACGACCAACGTGACCGCCGGTCTCCCCGGCGGGGGTTACGGTCGGACCGCCCTGGGTTTTCGCGGCTGAACTGTTCATCAGCAGGCCGGATCGGGCATAGCCGTGAAATTCAAAGCCGCCCTCATCGGCCGAATGCTGCTCCAGCTTCGCGGTGCGCTGTTCGACCTGAGCGGCAGAGGCCTGATTCTGCTGCTGAACCGCCGCGAGCTGCTGAGCCTGCTTCTCAGCAGCCCGCGCGCGGGTTTCGGCGGCATCCGCCCGCTGCTCGGCCGCCTGAAGCCGCTGCTCCATGGCTGCCAGACGGGCTTCGATACTGCTCATGCTGGAATCGGCCCAGACGGGAGAGGAAAGCAACAGGGTAGAAAGGGTCACTGCAATGGTGCTTTTTTTCATTTTTTTATGTCCCTGAAAGGAGGCTATCATCACCGGCTTTTTGCTAAACCGGTTTAGGCCAAATCATAGCCACGGGTAATTTCCCTTCGCAACGAAAATAGCTAAACCGGTTTAGTGATTGTGAGATAGTTCGCAAAACAGGGGTAAAAAGCAGGGATTACTCCGTCAGTTCGTGAAGCTGGTGGAGCCAGGGGAGTGCAGTCATGGCACCTTTAGCCGTGGTGGCGAGTGCCCCGCAGCGCTGGGCACTCGCCAGCGCGCGTGCCAGCTGCGATTCATTTGCGGGCAGACCCGACTTTGCGAGTTCCCACAATAACCCTGCCACGAAGGCATCGCCTGCGCCCGTCGTATCGACACTGACCACAGGGGTGGTGCTGTAATGCGCAACCCGGCCCTGATAACAGGCCAGCACCCCTTCCCTGCCCCGCGTCACCAGCAACAAATTGATCTGATAACGCGACGCCAGTTGCAGCATGCGCCCGGCCGCTTCACCCTCCGGACAGAGAAAATCAAGCTCTTCATCTGACAGTTTAACGACGTCGGCGTGGCTGAGCGCCTCGCTCACCACCGCCTGCAGCAGTGCCGGATCGGGCCAGAGGTCGTGGCGCAGATTCAAATCAAAACTGACATGCCCGCCTGCGGCCCGGATCTGTTCCATCGCCTTCAGCGTGGTGCTGCGCGAAGGCTCTGCCGCTAAGGCGATGGAACAGCAGTGCAGCCACTCCCCGCGGCCGAACGCAGGCAGGTCGCCCGGTTCAAGAAACAGGTCGGCGCTTGGCCGCACCATAAAGGTAAAGGAGCGTTCGCCCTGTTCATCCAGCCCGACCACCACCGTCGAGGTGCGGTGCCGGGGATCGTTTATCATGGCCCCGGTGTCGACCTGCTCTTCCTGCAGCGTCTGCCGCATGAATTCACCAAAGGGATCCGCGCCAACCCGGCCGATAAACGCGCTGTTTCCCCCCAGACGCGCGACGCCCACTGCGACATTGGCGGGCGCCCCGCCCGGACACTGCATTAACCGACCCGGCATTTCGGGAAGTAAATCCACCACGGCATCGCCGAGGCACCACACGCGAACTGACATACATACTCCTTTAATCAGACCTGAACGCTAAACCGTTTTAGCTATAGCGGGAAACGATGCCGACTTCAAGTGTTCTGGTGCTGGAGTGATACCTCGCTGACAGCCGCGAGCAGGTCATTGGGGTAGAGAAGCGATATAAAAAAACCGGCCTGAGCCGGTTTCGTTCACGCTGCAGCGAGGCAGGTTACTTCATGGTGGCGAGAATCTGACGGATCGATGCATCAATCTGCTCAGCAATCTCTTTCGGCAGACGACTGAATTCATACTGTACGGTGCGTTTCTCGTCATTGGTTTTACGGCGCGCATAGGTGTTTGCCGTGGTAAAGGTGGCCAGTTTTTCCGTCACCGTTTTGCTGACCGGCGCGGGCTTTTTTAACTGGCGACGGGCGCTTTTAAAGGCATTGAGAATGGCACTTTTTTTCTCATCTGCATTTGCGCTCAGCAGTGAACCCTCAGCCTCCAGCTGCTGCTCTATCCCGCTGACCAGTTCCGTGACGTCTGCGGCCTCCGCCTTTGCTTCCTCCCAGACGTCGAGCAGTAACTGATAGTCCTGCAATGTCAGTTCCGACACCACCGGGAAGAGGCCGATAAATTCGGCGGGTACGGCAGCCGCCTGGAACGCGCGGGAGACTTTGGCGTTAGAGATGCCTTCGGCTTTAGCAATCTCTGATTTGCTCATGCCGTTCTCGTTCATCAGCATAAAGCGCAGCCCCAGCTCGCGCAGGTTATGCTCTTTTGCTGTCTGAATATCCGCGGCCAGCTGACGCGCATCCGCGAGGCTCAGCGCATCGGCGGTTACCAGGACTTCCAGGCTGGCTCCCGACAGAATGCAGGCGGCGCGGCGGCGGGAACCGTCCATGATCTCAATTTTGTCACCGTTCACGCGACCAATGGCCGGGAAAAACTGCTGCAGGGTAATGGTCCGGGTGATCTCCTGCAGCGACTCGGGAGTCAGGCTGCTCTGGTCCCGTCCGTTAATGGCCGGGTTTACGCTGGTCCGGGTTTCGATATCGTCATGCGGGATCAGCTGACGCACAAAGGTCGCCTTCGCGCCCGATTTCAGCGTAAAAGTCCGCGACTGGCTGCTGCTGTCGATCATGCTTGCTATCGCGGAGTCGCCAAATTTGCGGCCAATGCGCTGTATAGGTTTGCTCACAGGGTGCTCCTGATATATTCGATGCGATCAAATACCGCCCTTGAGAACTGCTCAGCTTCATATTTCGCTTTACGCAGGGCATCGGCACTGCCCGGATACGAGGAGGGGTTGGCACTGATCACCGTGTCAAAAGATTCACCGCAGCGTTCAAATCCATCCAGCCGCGGTAAGCTGCAGTCCAGCATCGATTTTGTGAAGACTTCCCGCGCATAGCTTTGTGAAGTCAGGTGATCGTGTTTTGAGGTCATTTTTGACATGAAGCCGATATTTGCCTTCAGTCGCGGTTCAACGCCTTCAGATTCAATCCGCTCCAGCATTTCCGGCAGGCGGGTCAGATACTTCATCGTGGAGTGGAAGTCGACCTGGGCCGGTGGCGTAGGCGTCAGCAGCACATCACTGGCTGCGATCGCGTTCAGCATAAAGGAATCCAGATGCGGGCCGGTGTCCAGGAAGATAAAATCGTAATCGCCTGCCAGACGATCGATGACGTTACGGCGCAAGACTTCGGATGGCGCAACCCCCGGCAGGTGTTCGGCAACCAGCTCTTCCCAGTCGCTGGCCACAAAGCCATCGTCAATTGACGCCGGGATAACATCCACGCCGGGCATGACGGTAGGTTTGATGAACTGTTCACGAAGCTGGTCTGCATCGAGATCGTTGAGCATCGCCTGAGCGGCCGTTTCCAGAACGGAACCCACGCTGTTGGTATGACTCAGGAACATGGTGCTTGATGCCTGCGGATCCAGGTCGATAACCAGGATGCGCAGATCGTTATGCAGCATGGAAGGGTGCGCGCGCATACCGTGGGCGAGCGTAACGGTACTGACCGTTTTAGAGACCCCGCCCTTAAGGCTGACAACAAAGACGACAAAGGGGCCGTCGTGGCGGTCGCGATATTTCGGCACTTTACGGTGCTGATAAATGTCGACGACGTTCTGAATGGTCAGTGCATACTGCGAGGTACTGCCTGTCTGTTTTTTGCCAAACTGGTAGCCTGCAGCTTCCATATCCCCGATAGCTGCGACGACCGCGTGCTTGCTCAGCAAAGGCATATTGGCAACGGCATTACGTGAGAAGGTCTGGTAAAAACCGGTCTGATTAAACTCCTGACGCTGCTGCTCAATATGGTTACTCAGTCCATGTAACATGGAATTGGCGCGCGTGGCCATTTCCAGCACTCCACCATAATCACGCTTCATAAGCCCCTCTGATTTAATGTTTTTTGGCATACTACACAAAAAGCGCATATCTGCCAATTTTTTAGAAAAATGCCAAAAACCTGGATTTTTCAGTGCAGACGATAAGAAATCGTCGGGAAATCAGGCAGGGTGTTGAAGGATGTGAGGTGATGGCGCGGGCATTTTCTGTAGGATACAGTCAGCGCTGAGCGTCTGAACGATGTGGCGTTCCGATGCAGGAAACGCCGTGAGAAGGGTGTTTTCATCATGAAAATCGTAAAATAGTTATTATTTATCAATAAGTAAACTGTGAAATCGTCTGGTGAAAAGTGCAGTTGCGCAGGGTCAGACAGGGTGCTTTTCCATTTTGCTGTTCAGAGCGGCAATGAATAATGGCCCCCCTTACTGAAAGGCGATCCTCACAACTCTATTCAGCTGCATAATCGTTTACCGGAATCCCTTTCTCGGTTAAACCTGCCTGACAGCGCAGCAGCTGTAAGCACAGTGCATGCGATGCGATAAGGCGCCCGGTTTCGGGGATGATCATCAGTTTTAACCTTTCTCTTTTTTATGGCATAAACCAGCCCGTCGTATATCTGCTGCAGATGAATTCAACAAAGCAATTTACCTTCGGGCTTTGCAGCCGGCGTGGACGTTTTTAAAAGCGATCTGCGCGATATCGATTCCCTCGAAGAGCCTTTGCTGGCGTCGACACGCTTTTTCTTCTGAATGCTGTCACCGGGGATGACTTCACTCAGGCCCTGATCACGCTAAATGTAGCCCGGGCTGAAGTGGCTGCGATCTGGACTGAGATGCTGGGCCGCCCTGTTGCTTATGGGGGCGATGATCCGGGCGGCTTTGAGGCCAGCATGGCGAATTTCATGCTTGTGTGGATGGCATATGGAATGCGCATTATGGCCGAACGCTATGTCAGCGACGGCATGATCCCTCAGGAGGGCGACCGCGAGCGTCTGGTTAAAATGCCAGGCCGCGATCTGCATTCTTATCGTGAAACGGCTCTGGCTCTGGCTCTGGCCGGATGAAAAGAGGGGGAGTTTAACCGGAAGCCGGGATAAGTATCAGGAGGGTTAAAACCGCTCTCGCGAAGATCCCGCACTCCCCTTTATGCAGCTCTATATCTCAATCGCAGATGATAACCAGATAAGTTCTCGCTTTCTCATCCAGATTCCTAAATTGACTACTGCGCTATGGTTCGGGTTCTTGTCTGGCAGGTCTGAACTCCTCCTCTTCTGCATATCACTCTGCTTTCGCATTCTGACTTTTGCTTTACTGCTGTGTAATTTCCCTTTACCGGCAAAAGTTTTTTACTGCATGTCAGTTGAATATCGTAATAATTCACGGTGTTTTCATCATGAAAAACTCCAGATAAGGTTATATAAATCAAATAGTTAGGTGATTTTTCTTCAGGGTGAGTTTACGTTTTATTTCTCTACAGAAAAAGTTGATGGCTGATCGACAACTTAAGCCCAGACCTCACCCGGAAAACCCGCTGACGTTGATTTTTTTCGGTGAGCCTGTTTAAACCGTCCTCTATCAGCTTTAGGTCTGGTCATGTTTGCTGAAACGGCTTAAAGCTGAATCACGGCAGAAAAGCAGTTTCATTTGAGACGGTAATAGCGTCTGGTTTGGGTTTTTTTATCCCCGTTATCCACAGGCCAGATCCAATTGGTCGATCCTTAATAGATCAAATTGAGATCCTAAACAGATCCCCGCGGCCGCCTGAGCCTTGTGACACAAGGGCTGAGAAGGGATCAATAACCACTATAGCGAGAAAAAAAACCACTGCGGAGAGTATAACAACCACTATGGCGAGAGAAATAACCGCGCTGGTGAGTAGTGAACAACCACTGTAGCGAGTAGACGGCGCTGATAAAGGTGGATAAACGGCATTGTTATCAGCTACAGCCTGTTTTTCAGGCTGGCTCTGAAGATATAAGGCTGGCGGCTGCTCTGATTTTCTTAAAAATTAACGTTTAACAGCCCGTTTTTACACGGTTATCCACCGATTCGATCCAGTAACCGATCCTGATAAGATCATTAATAGTTCCTGAAAGATCCCCGCTGCAGGCCAGGCCCCGACAGCGCTGGCTTAAGGCCCTGTCAGTAACCACTGTAGCGAGTAAGATAACCACTGTGGTGAGAGAAATAACCACTGCGGTAAGTAGATTAACCGCTATAGTGAGTGATAGTATCCACTGTATCGAGTAACAGCGGCTGTTGCCTGTTCATAACACGGATCTGCCTGATGCCAAGAAAAGAACCCGATATCCTGAACATAGCGGATGCATTTAGCGAAACAGACAAACGCACTGGCGAGGTTGTTACTCTCACGCCTAACAGTAATAACACCGTTCAGCCGGTCGCGCTGATGCGACTTGGCTTGTTTGTTCCGACGCTGAAATCCACGGCGCGCAGTCAGAAAAACCAGATGAATGCCATGGATGTGACACAGGATCTTAAACAGTTATCCCTGGTCCGCTCGGAAGGGTATGACAACATCAAGATTCTGGGTGCCCGCCTGGATATGGACAACGATTTCAAAACCTGGGTAGGGATCATCCGTGCCTTCGCCACACATGAGTGTCTGGGAGACACGGTAACGCTCTCTTTCGTTGAATTCGCCAAATTGTGTGGCATACCCTCTGTGCGTCTCTCCTCGAAGCTCAGAAGCCGTCTGGATGCTTCCCTGACCCGTATTGCCTCAAATACGCTGACATTTACCAGCAAGGGTGGCGAGAACTACACCACGCATCTGGTGCAGTCTGCCAAATACAGCATCAAAAAGGATACGGTCACCTTACAGGCCGATCCCAAAATCTTTGAGCTCTACCAGTTCGACAGGAAAGTCCTGCTGCAGCTGAAAGCCATCAATGAGCTGGCACGTAAAGAGTCGGCCCAGGCGCTCTACACCTTCATTGAAAGTCTTCCGCCTAAACCGGCGCCGATCTCCATGGCCCGGCTGCGTGCCAGACTTAACCTCACCTCGCGTGTGATCACCCAGAACGCCACGGTCAGAAAGGCCATGGAGCAGCTGAAAGAGATTGGATACCTTGACTACACGGAAACCCGGCGCGGCTCATCGGTTTACTTCTGGGTCCATTACCGTCACCCCAAGCTGCGCCCGGCCGAACTGCCGCTCAGCAAGTCTGGTCTGATCGATGATGAAATGGATGAGTTTGACGATCTCTATAACGATCCAACTATCATTGATGTCAGCCAGCCTGACCCCGCGATGGAAGAGGAGAGCAGCGAGCTGGTGATGGTGTCACGTGAAGAAAAAGAGTTGCTGAACAAAATCAGAAAGCAAAAAAAGCGATAATTATCAAGCGTCAGCACGTCATTCATCTTGCGATATCGCTATCCGCTTCTGGCTTTCGGGTATGAATTCGCAAAGATCACCAGCCAACCACTATAGCGAGTCATTTTACTCACTATAGTGGTTATCCCGCCGCTGCCTGCGTCAGAGATCCTGCTCAATCCCTGTTGCACGCTCATAATGCGCCTTGCTGTTGTTTTAAACCGATGCAGTCAGTATTGACTCGCTACAGTGGTTGCCCTTCTGTTGATGATGATAATGAGTGCGTCTGACGCAGAGATTTATCTGCTTTACTCGCTACAGTGGTTATCCGGTTTAGCGTTTTTAAGTCGGGTAAGTTGCGGGGCAGGTAATTATCGTGCAGAACGTGCTTCTCTTACTCGCTATAGTGGTTGTCCTTCCTGTTATCGCTGTTAAACCTGCGCTTTTCCTTAACTTCTTCTCCCATGAGCTACTCGTTACAGTGGTTATCAGGTTGTTTTATCGCTAAAGCGGTGAGTTAATGATCAGATAATGGCGTCTTATATGGGAAACATACTCGCTACAGTGGTTGCCAAACAGGAACAGGCAAGGGGATCTGCTCGCTATAGTGGTTGTTACCCTTTCTGTCCTGCCACGCCTGCCGGGTGCTTACTTAATATGTAAGTGCTTACTATCTTTTCATGGCTTGTCAGTTCTGTTTCTTAGAAAAATTCTATACATTTTTCTGTTCCAGGCATCACTCTCTATAGTGGTTCTCTTCAGGCCGGGCGGCGCAGAATTGACCATAACGTTGATCCCGTCGCCCCTGAAAGGGTCTCAAAGGGAGACGGTTTAGTGAAAATAGCCTCTTTCTTACTCATAAAACTGCAAACACGCTTCCTGTCTGAAGGCGTCTTCTCGCTATAGTGGTTGCTCGCCTGTTATCCGTCTCTGAACCGCTTGAGTGAGAATTTAGCGGGTGCTGCTACTCGCTACAGTGGTTGCTGAGAGTGAGCTGAGGCGATATTTACTCGTTATAGTGGATATGTGTCACATTACGCCTCTGCAGATAAGGGAATATGCAACAAATTGCCTTTCCGCAGGCAGCAGGAATGTAACATTACTCGCTATAGTGGTTATTAATATTTCCTGTGCCTGTCTGGTCAGAAATGTGCTGTCAAAACGGGAAGGTGTAAAAAGCTCATTCAGCTGGTCAGGGGCAGGGGGCGGGGTAGGGGTGTGAATCAGCGAACTGGGCGAAGATTGTCAGGAGGGTGGCAACAGAACGGCCAGCGGGCCAGCCGTTCTGTTGCTGTTCAGGCAGGTTGCGTTACATCGCCTCCCGGTATTCCGGCCAGGCGACCGATTCAGCCTGATAACGACCTGCGGCAGCAAACAGGGTGCCCTGGAAGTTGATCACACCAGCCGCCTCCAGCCACATCCACTCTTCTGCCTGGACGATACCGGCTGCGATCACGGTGATCTCCAGCGCGGAACAGCATTTGATAATTGCCTGAACCACCGCCTGTTTGGGGCCGCTGCGGTGAACGTCGCGGGTGATCCCGGCGTCGATACGAATACGGTCCGGCTGAATGTGGGTCAGCAGCGAAAGCCCGGCAGAGCCATCTCCAAAATTGTCGATGGAGAGGCTGATCCCGGCGGCTTTCAACGCACGAACCGCTTCAGAGAAGGCAGCCAGCTGCGAGATAACCGCCGTTTCGCTCACGCCGATAACCACCTGTTCCGGCACCAGTCCCGCCTGCTGAATGGCGGCCACAATCTGCGTGACGGCATCGGGGATCACCACCAGCGTCATCGGCAGCAGGCTGACATAGAGCGTCATGCCATCAGGGCAGACCTGACCCGCGTGGGCGAATGTCTTTTTCAGGGTCTCCAGATCGTCAGCATGAAGCTGGGCGTCTGAGGCTGCATCGGAGGGCGCCGCTCTGACAAAAGTGGCTTCGATCGCGGTGACCTTGCGCGCCAGCGGATCGACGACCGGGCGGAAACTGACGCCTTCCGTTTCAGGGCGGGAATCCGGCACCTCGTTATGCTCTGAAATGAATTCCCAGTAACCGGGCGGAAGAACCTCGTAATAGTTCTCCTTCTCGCGTGACTCAACAAAGGTTCGCAGGAATTGCAGTGCCCGATCATCATAGGTCAGTTGATATTTCGAGGTTCCCTTGTCCAGCACCGCCTGGAGCAGCGACGAGCGGTCATGTTCACGCAGGTCAAACAGCGACATACCCGCATTACCAAACCGGCGGGAAGGTGCATAGTCGCGCATCAGCTCCACAACATTGTGATGCCGGCGATCGGCACAGATGCGCTGATAGACTGCCTGAACGCCCGCTTCCGGCCCCTCAAGCAACTGGAAAAAGTGTGTGCCGTTGAATAACAGGATGCCTGTAACGTCGTGTGCAGTGTTGATTTCGCTGGCGTGATCGACCATCTCAGGCAGGGTTCTGACCGGAAAATCATCGGAAATATGGCTGCGATATATAATGGTAGTCAGCATGTGCAGCTCCGCTTTTGGTGAATATAGCGCACACGCTAACACTGTTTAAAAAATGTTTCATCTTTCCTTACTGTTTGTAGCACGGCATGCACACGGGCAGGCAGCACTAAGCGCAGCGGCAGCGGAGTAACGTTCCGGCTGACTGATCCGGCACATGCCGGCGGTTACTCAGCAGGGCTCTCCGCGCAGCTTCCAGTTGAGCCAGTGATCCAGCGCTTCTTCGTTCAGTGGTCTGGAATAGAAGTAGCCCTGTGCCTGGTCACAACCATACTCTGTCAGCGAGGTCACCGCATCGGGGCACTCGACCCCCTCTGCCAGCACGGTGTAGTCCAGCTCTTTCAGCATGGCGATGATGCTGCGGGCAATGATGCGAGAGGCAGTATCGGAAGAGAGCTCGCTGATCAGGGAGCGATCCAGCTTGATAACATCCAGCGGCATCCGGCGCAGATAACTGATATTGCTGTAGCCGGAGCCAAAATCATCCAGCGAAATCGTAAATCCACACTCTCTGAGTCTCTCCAGCCCGCGCAGGGCATCAGGGCTTTCAAGGATACGTTCAGTTTCCAGACACTCAATGCCCAGCAGTGAGGTGGGAAGCTTAGCCCTGACCAGCTTGCTTTCCAGTGCTGAAGCAAAGCCTTCCTGCGAGAAGTCGTTCACGCTGACGTTAATCGTTAACGGCAGCTGGATGCAGCTATTCCTGAGCCGTCTCAGGCGGGATACCGCCTGATCGATAATCCAGGCGGTCAGCACAGAGAGCAGCTCGGTCTGTTCAGCCTGCGGGATAAAGGCACCTGGCGAGAGTTCACCCCGGGTAGGATGCTGCCAGCGGATCAGCGCTTCCAGCCCCACCGGTCTGCCACTCTGCAGGCAGATTTTCGGCTGGTAAACCATATAGAGCCCGACGTTGTCGCGCAGCGCAGCTTTAAGATCGTTCATCAGCAGTAAATCGTCAGCATGCTGCGTCTGCGCCTCGGCGTCATAGCGCTGCGAGGGCAGCCCCAGTCCGACCGCATCGTTCAAGGCACTGGCGGCGCGACGTAATACCTCAGGTGCCGAGAGGTGACTGGCCACAAAGCCCACTTCGCCGGTGTGCGGTGTCAGCGCGACCGACAGTCCATCATCCATATCTGCACTGATACCCTCCAGACGACCGGCCACCCAGGCGGCACTCAGGCGGCTGTCTGCCCGGGTCAGGATGGCAAACCGTCCGGTGGCCACGGTATAGAGCATTTCCCCCACCGCCGGACGCAGTCGCAGTGGCAGCAGGGTGGCCATATCTTTCAGCAGGCTTTCAACCGGACCCATTCCCATTGTGCGGGCCAGTTCATAGGCACGTGACATATCAATGCAATCAATCAGGACCAGGCGGCGGGGTGTGATGTCGCCCGCCACGGCCAGATACTGCAAATCACGGATCAGACGCTGGCGGTTAGGCAGTCCGGTTACCGGATCGACAAACCCGGCTGCATGCCAGGCTTCCAGAAAAGACATGACCAGCGTGGAGAGCAGGGTCAGCGTCATGACGTGGTCAGAAGTGAACACATGCGGCTCGGTGTCGGTCACACACAGCGTACCCAGAATAATGTTATCGCGCGTTTTCAGCGGGACGCCGGCATAGAAGCGAATAAAGGGTGCGCCGGTGATCAGGGGATGCCTGACAAAACGCGGGTCGTGCCAGGTGTCGGGCACGACCATCGGCGTGTTACTATCGACCACGTGGCGACAGAGCGAATCCTCACGCGTGGAGCGCTGAAGATTGAACGTGTGCGAGGCCTGTACGGTCTGATACTCATCATCCAGAACAGAGATAAAGCTGCCCGGAATGCCCAGTGCCTGACTCGCCAGACGGACAAATTTCCGCAGGACGTCATCGCGACTTTCATCAGGACTGCGCAACGCCTGTATAGCACGGCTTCTGCGTTCATCATCGCCGTTTAAATTGTTAAGCATGTGTGTATACCCCGCACCGGTTGATTACGGAGCGAAAAAGAAAACTGTCCGGTTTGAAATGTTGATCAGGCGGCAATAAATATAGCGTATTTTTTATTTTCCGCTGAATGATAGGTGACTCTGCGGCAGCTGTCTCTTAATATTTTCTTTAACGCATTTAAAGGGTGTTTACGATTCGAAAATTTAATCAAAGAGAGGCGTTAATATTTACATATCGCTGTCATTTTCAGAAAACGCGCAATTTCAGCCTTTTTAATGTTTATTTCAGGGCTGAAGAACAATATGCATTCAGGAGCGTGAATGGTTTTGCTAAGTCAGTCTGAACCCTGCAGCCGCGACAGGCTCCGGAACAGCGTCGCCGGGCAGAGACGGGTGATAAAGATAACCTGCTAATATACCTGGTAAAAGCAGAGAGCCGGGTCACTCCGGCAGAGATAACCTGTCACCATTGTGGTGGATGAGGCAGGTCAATCCGCCGCCGGGCTGCCCCTGACGCAGCACATCAGGCAGTAATCAGGTTAACGTTTGATGCCGTTGCGGGACTGTGACGGACGCCGGGGTGGCGGGTTTTGCTCCAGCCACGCACGCACCTGTTCGGTCAGCGAACCCTGTTCGCGAATCGCACGCGTCAGCCTCTCCTGTGTCGTCTTCAGCTCCTGGGTCCAGTAGGTGATTTGCCACTGTTCACGGATCTCTACACGTGACAGATCGTCGGGTGAGCGACGCTGGATAGGATTTTTCATTTATTATCCTCCTCATATTTTTGATGGTGCCTGCTGAGCAGCATCCTCAGGCTAAACAGCTATCGTGATGAAGAGTGAGGCATTGAGGTAGCGGATTAATCCCTGAATCGCGCTTAAGTCAAATATCAGGACTATTCCTGGCTGGCGCAATAAGGCCCTCTAAAAAAATAGAAAAGTCGCCGGCAGGGCAGAATTACCCGTTTCGTTTACAAAGAAATCCTGCCGGAATGCAGAACCCGGAATTTGACATTTATTTAAAATGGTCAATTATTCTCAGGTCAATTCGCAGGGCCACTTCCGGGTCGCTTCGCTTTATACAGGCGAAGCGCTGCGCCTTTGCGGTTTCATCATGTTGAAGGAGTCCTTTTTTGGTTAATCGTCCCCCTCAGCCGCCTGTGGCTGTTCAGAGTAATGTGCGTGAACTTCGTCTTGCCGCCGGGCTGTCACAGCAGAGCGCCGCAGAGCGTTTCGACCTCAGCCTGCGCGTCTGGCAGACGAAAGAAGCTGCAGCCAATCCTGCGTTACTGAGTCAGGGTGAATATGAGTTGCTGCTGCTGCTGGCCGGCCGTCATCCTCATTTCGTTCTTGCACCGCAGAATAAAAAATAGCGACAGCCCCCCTATCCTGATCGATTCCCGGTGATAACAGGATCCGGGGAAGCGGAAAAAAATCTATTTCCCGGCTTGAAAATGTAGCGCTAATCCCTATTTTGAAGGTGATCGGGAATCTGAAACCGGTCAGATGAACTTTTGGATGAACCTGTTCAGGAGATTATCACGATGTCACTACAACCCTTTTCAGTTTTGCCTTCGCTGGCTGATTCCGTTTTTTCAGACCGCTTCAGCCGCATTGATAAATTGTTCAGTCAGCTGACGGGTGACAGCCCGGTCACCTCCGTTCCCGCTTACGATCTGCAGCGCGTGGAGGATAACCACTATGCGCTGACCATCAGCACGCCTGGCTGGAAAGAACATGAGCTGGAGATCGAGTTACGTGGCGGACGTCTTTCTATCGCCGGTCACAGGGAAAAAGCGTCGCAGGAAGCGACAGGCGAGGCCCGGGAAGAGAATGGCGGCTGGATCCATCGTGGGATAGCGCGCCACGACTTCCAGCTGAACTTTTCTATTCCGGAGCATATGAAGGTCACCGGAGCCAGTCTGGCTGAGGGGTTACTCCGTATCGATCTGATTCAGGAGATACCGGAGAGCGAAAAACCGCGCCGCATTCCGATTGCCATCGGCGGTCCGCGTACGCTTGAGCATCACTGATAGCTGCAGGGCGGAAATGGCAAAGGCTGTTTCCGCCTTTTTGATGGCGGGCAGGCAAAAGAAGTCATGCAATCAGGCGCTGGCGGAGAGGGTGCTTTCAGGCAGTTTCACGCGGGTGTCTGTTCCGGTCAGCATGACGGGATCGCCTGCCTCAAGACTGGATTGAAAAACTGCCTTCATGGATGGCGTAATTCCGTCGCCACACCACATCAGATGGTGCTCAAAGCGGTGATTCGCCACGGCAGGCACGCCTGACGCCTCGGCGGCCACTTCAACCCGGAATCCCTGTCCGTTGAGCCGTATCGCTTCCATCCAGATCTCTGTCTCATCCGTCACGCTGACCGCTTCAAGGAACAGCGGGATGGTGCTGCGTCGTCTGGCGGCCTGCGCCAGGCGTTCCCACTGACCCACCACGGCGGTGTGAAAACGCTCAAGACGCTGCGCTGCCCCTTCGCTGACGTCAGTGCGCAGCCAGAGATTAAGCGGGCGCAGGTAGCAGTTCACATAATCATCGCCACAGTAGTCAATGTTCATCATCCGCAACTCGCGATGAATATCCTCGTCTGAGCTCTGAGAGAGCAGCTGCAGCATATCCTCTTCCCGGCAGGCCCAGCCGCCGGGCAGCGTAACACTGGGCCAGTTAAGCGCCGCATGGATATCGAAAAGCGTGTGGCCGCCTGACGTCATATCCCGCACATAGAGTGCACGCGTAAGCTGATTATCTGAATAACCGCCAGCATCCGGTGGCGTAATCAACCCGGCGCGGCGCCAGCGTCTCAGCGTTTCAGGAAGAACACCGACAAGCGCACATATCGTGTCGGTAGAGTGTTGAGGCATGATTGGTATCCGTAAGGTTTTGGGCTCCCGTCACCAGGGAAGTCAGCGTAGTATGCGCGCCAGCGATGAATAAAGAAACAATCATTTCCATAATGTATCGGGTGTTGCACAGCGGGGCGGGGTCGTTAACATCCATGAGAGAAAAGGGCAGGCACCGGGCGCGTAAACGCCCGGCGGGAAAAGGGGATTACCAGTGATACTTGTTGGAATCTTCCCACTCTTTCACTTCCTGCTCGGCACGATCTTTCTCGTAGCCGTAACGTTCCTGAATTTTACCGACCAGCTGATCGCGCTTCCCTTCCACAACGGTCATATCGTCATCCGTGAGATCGCCCCATTTTTCCTTAACCTTACCTTTGAACTGCTTCCAGTTACCGCCAATGCGATCTTCGTTCATGGTGATTCTCCCAACTCGGTGATTATCCAGGGATCTGATGAATATCTGTTGGCCAGATGGCTGTCAGATGGATCAAGCATGGCACAGCTTTTGCTCTTTGCAGCGAAGCGGTGTGAGCCGCATCAAATTATGAGCAAAACGGCAGCGTGCAGGCGGAAGTCAGGCGGGATTACGCCAGTCGTCGTGAGGGCCAGCTGACGGCAGGCAGGGCGTTGAGAGCAGGGCGCGCAAACAGAAAACCCTGGTAATAGCGAACCCCGGCACCTTCAAGCCAGAGCCACTCTTCAATTTTTTCAACGCCTTCTGCGATGACCGTGATTTCCAGCGCCTGACAGCATTTCAGGATGGCCAGCACAATTGCCTGACGCGGGCCGCTGCGGTGAATATCAGTGATCAGCTTGCGATCGATTTTAACTTTGTCGGGCTGAAAATCGGCTAACAGAGACAGGCCAGCAAAACCGGCGCCAAAATCGTCGAGCGCCAGGCTGATGCCGGCCGCTTTCAGCTGGCGCACTGCGGACTGAAAGGCGTCAAAGCGTGAGATGACCTCATCTTCAGTGACCTCTACCACGACCTGCTCCGGTCGCAATCCCTGCAGCCGGATTTGCTGAAGAAGATGATCGACCGCCCCCTCGATCATCACCAGTGACATAGGCAACAGGTTAACGGAGAGGGTCTGATCGCTCAGGCCAAGCTGTCCGGCCAGCCGGAAAGCATAGGTCTTGGAGTGAAGATCGGCCTGATAACGCTGGCTTTCCGGTAGCTGAGAAAAATAGTCGGCGGGTGAAGCGCCATGCTTACCGCGGATCAGGGCTTCACAGGAAACAATCTGGCGATTTGTGGCATCCACAATCGGCTGCAGCGCAAACGCACAGCGCTGATCGGCGGCCGGCGGGCAGGAAAGCGGTACAGCGGAGGAGGAGGGAGTGGTCAGTGTCCACTGACTGGCTGGTTCAATCTCAATAAAGGTCTCTTTATCCCGTCCTTCAACAAACGAACGCAGGAATTTGACGACCCGATCATGCCGGATACGCTCCTCATTAAGCGTGACCCGGCCAAGCAGAGCCTCCACCACGGTATGCTTCTGATAGTCTCGCAAATCAAACAGGGCCATGCCGGCGTGACCAAATCGCCGTGCCGGGGCGTAGTCACGCATCAGCTCGATCAGATTAAAATGCCGATCGTCCTGACTGATTCGCTGAAAAACCGTGTGGACATTCTCAACGCTCCCCTCCAGCACCTGAAAAAAGTGCTGCCCGTCATAAAGCAGGATCCCGGTGACCTCGGCCGCGGCGTTTTTAACACTGGCACGCTCCACCAGCGCCTGCAGTTTCTCCGGCGAGACAGAACCCGCAAGCTGACTGCGGTAAATAAGGGTGGAGAGCATAAGCGGACTCGCATGGCAGTTGAGACTTATTAACCATATCACAGATATTTCGGGGGTTAAGGGCACAACTGAAATGATTATGCTGTTCTGCTTTCGGTATTAATATCGCTGTGAATCCCGCCCGGGATTAAGAGGCATTCATCGCCATTTTCGCGGGACAGCGATCAGGCAAATGTAATAAAGCAGAAAAGCCCCCGTTAAAGCGGGGGGCGAACAGAAGATATAGCGCATTATTATAACGACACAGCATCCCTGGTGAGGCGCTGGGTAATCGGATGTTCACAGGTTTCTTTCATCAGCCGTTTCATGCTGGCCGGTGAAACGTGATCTCTGCTGCTGCACTTTCTGAAAAAGTGCCCCCTGTTAAAGGGGGCAAGGGTAGGAGTCAGATCACTCTGTAAAGGAAGTGGATTTCGTTACAGAGCCATTTAAAGATAGGGCAAAAGCGGCCTGAATGCCGCTGCGGTTAACCCTTTTTTTAGTTTGATATCAGATGATTAGAATGATTACTTTGCTGCATTTTCAGGTTAATCAATGTGTTAAACGTTAATGAAAACGTTTTCTAAGATTTGGATTAAAGTCCCGTTTCGCTGGCGGACACGGATAAAAATGGCAGGGCAGGGCGTCCTCCGCAGCCGAAAACCAGACAGGCTTGACCGATTCCGGGAATAATTATACTGTTTATATATACAGTTAATGGTGGTGAGACGTTGCGGGGGCAATTCAATGCAACAGGATGATGCGGTCTGGATCGCATTCAGAGAGGCGATGAGTCGGGATAGCGAGGGGCTGTGTACGATCAGCACCCGGGACTTTGTCACGCAGCTGGACCTGCACAACATACCTCACACCATGCGAGCGGCGAATGTCTGGATAGAGATCCATATCACGACATTCCGTGATATCTCCACCGAACCGGGTGAGTGCCGGCTGTTTCAGGTTCCTGCGGCGCGCGATTAGCGCGCACCGCAGAACCATTAAGCATTCAGCCTGCCTGCAGAGACAGGCTGAGGTCGCCATCAGGCCCTGACGCTGCTTTGACGCAATCCGGCGCGGTCCTGGTAGGTTGGCCTGGCAGAATAGCTCTTCTCGCAGCCCGTGCGGGCCATATTCAGAGCCACTTTGCGTTTTTTCAGCTTAATTTTCGGTAACCACTCTTTAAACTGTGCCGTCAGCGAGGCCGCCTGCTGTTCGTTTGCAACACGACAGATAAACAGCTTGCTCTTGGTCTGACGGGTAACGTCAATGGCGTAGATCTCAACGCCACTACTGCATGCTTCATATTCAACATCCGTAAACTGCATGTGTGGCCAAAGACCGGTTCTGGTTTCAAATGTGGCTAAATCCATGATGACTACCTTTTTTTATTGTAAGCGTTAGTGCTGTCCGGCAGGTTAAAACCTGGTCGGGCCAGTGAGCATAGACCAGAATCAGCATTCCGCCAGTCAATTCACTAATTTAATCTGGCCCTGCCACAAATGGCTAAAATCCGAGTTGCAGGTGCTCCCGCCACAACGCGATTTGCCCTGCCCTGAGGCTGCTGAGTGCGCTGCCGGGGCAGGATTTTGCTTTCGTGTTCTGCCCCTGATAGCCGCCGCGTACCCTTTCCGCGGAAGAGCAGACTTAGCGATGCCGATTACCTGAGCACTGCTGTTAAATCAGCCACGTTATTATCAGAGCACCACAAATGGCATTCAGTGCTTATATCCGGCATTGTTGCTGCATATAACGATAAAGAGTTAAGGGGAGAGTGAGCATGGATGGCAGGATGTAAATAATATGTTAATTCTAAAAGATAATAAGAATCAGCCTCTTTGCGTTGTTAGTTCACTCTGTGTCAGGCGCAAGAAAAAATAAAAAAATATATCTCCCGCGATCAATTAAAGCCCCGCTGAAGAAAGCCGATAAGAACGATCCAGCATTAACATTTGTTCAAATTATTCTTTCTCCCCAGGGGTGCTTTATGACTATTACACAGCGTCTGGTAATGATTTTCTCACTGCTTGCAATGTCACTGATTGCACTGGTGATTATCTCGTTATCTGTGATTTCGGGTTTTCAGTCCCGTTTTGAATATGTACAGGCGAATGCGATACCCAGTATTCGCGATCTGAATAAATCGATCAGCGTAACCAATCAGTTAGGCATTGCTCTTTACCGCTATCACAGTACCAGCGATGAGACAAAGTTCCCCGCTGCAGAAGAGCGCATTAATAATCTGCTGCAGCAGATTAAATCGCTTAACGATTATTACATGGCCAATGACATCTCTAACGATGAAGACAAGGCGATGACAGAGCAGGCCAACAGGAATCTGGATGCGGTGCGCAGCGCACTGCCCGCTTTCCTTGCCGCATCGCGCGCTCATGATGACGCAGTCACCCTGCCACTGTTGCAGAGTGAAAATGGTGTGGGCGCTGCAACCCGTAAAATGGAAGCGGACTTCACCCGTCAGATTCAGCTGAACATCGACATCGGCGAACAGCTGCGTGCTGAAAACAAGCGCGTCTACACCCAGACCCTGTGGGCGATGTCGGGGGGATCATTACTGGTGATTCTGATTCTGGCTGCCTTCTCCGTTAAGGTGATCCTGGGCATCAAGAGAAGCCTCTCCGGCATCGTCAATACCATGACCCAGGTCAGCCACACGCTTGATCTGACGCATACTGCGGATGTCAGCCGTAAAGATGAGATCGGCCAGACGGCCATGGCGTTTAATCAGCTGCTGGCGCGCGTCTCTGGTACGCTGCTCTCGGTGAATCATGCTGCGCAATCGGTCAGTACGGGTTCAACGCAGATCGCAGCAGGTAACGAAGATCTCTCTTCCCGCACCGAAGAGCAGGCAGCTTCACTGGAGCAGACCTCAGCGAGCATGGCCACGCTGAGTGAAACGGTGCGGCAGAACTCCGAAGGCGCGCATCAGGCCAGCAGTCTGGCGAATAACGCCAACCATATGTCGATCCAGAACGGAACGGCTGTGAAGCAGATGCTCACCACGATGGATGACATTCGCGCCAGCTCGGCCAAAATCTCGGAAATTACCGGGCTGATTGAAGGCATCGCCTTCCAGACGAATATCCTGGCGCTGAATGCGGCGGTGGAAGCAGCACGTGCCGGCGAACATGGTCGTGGTTTTGCCGTGGTTGCCTCAGAAGTGCGTAACCTGGCACAGCGCTCCTCGTCGGCTGCCCGCGAAATCAAAGACCTTATTTCCACGTCTGTTTCGCAGGTTGAGCACGGGTTAGAGCAGGCCAACAGCGTCGGTTCAAACAGCGAAAACGTCCGTCACGCGATCCAGCAGGTCGCCGATCTGGTCAATGAGATTGCCGCAGCCACCTCTGAGCAGAGCAAAGGCATTGAGCAGGTTCATCAGGCGATTGGCCAGATGGACGAAGTGACGCAGCAGAATGCCGCGCTGGTGGAAGAAGCCTCATCTGCCTCAAAATCACTTCAGGAACAGGCCGAAACGCTGTCGGCGCTGGTCTCGACCTTTACCGTTGAAAGCTCAGGCCGTGTTGCACCACAGCCGCAGCTTCAGACCGCTTCTGCCTTCCGTCCGGCCAAGAAGAGCCGTCAGCCTGAACCGCAGAGCGTTGACCTGAGCAAAGCAAACTGGGAAAGCTTTTAAGCCTTAAGCAATCCCTGAAAAGCCTCCACATTGTGGGGGCTTTTTTTTGCCTTTATTTCATCTTTATTTCAACGCATCACGCTTCTTTAAATTAAATGAAAACGATTTCATTTATTATATTTTCAGGGCTTTCCCGATAATACCGGTTTGAATAATAATTGCCCGGGCGGAATAAATTAATCTCTTATCCGTAATGATAATTATTCCTGAAAAAAGGTGGCAGCTAGTATCGGCGGTTCCCGGGCTAACTTTAATTTCTTTATTTTCCAGATGTTGATGCTGAAGTCTGGCTTAAGGCTTTACAGGTGATATTCGGTAAGTACTATTTATCAGATTGATATCTATCGTTATTTTGCAGTTTGACTTAAGTGAAAGTGGCTGTAACTATCGTCTGTTTATTCACTGTAAAATAACCTGGTGCAATCTATACTCTCTCTTGCTGTTATCCAGCCCTTTATTTAACTAAGTAAATTTCATTGCCTTCAGGCGGCTTCGTGCTACGCGCTAACCGCTATGGGCTGCAAATGAAAATTCGTAAAAATAAAATTACATTACCCATTTTGGGTATGACATCACCTGCATGCTTAACACATCAGAGCGGAAAAAAATGAAAAAAGTACTCGACCGGATTAATTTGCCAGCAAAATTCCTTTTACTGGGAGCCTTTGCACTGGTGCTGTTTGTTTTACCCACTTTCCTCTTTATTCAGACGGGCAACCAGCTCATTGACACCAAGAAAGTTGAACTCACCGGTATTCCGGTTGAGAAAAAAGTACTGCAGCTGCTGAGCCTGCTGCAGCGTCATCGTGCAGAAAGCGCCATCGCCATTGGCCAGAACAGAATGGATAACCCATCGCGGCTGGCGTTAGTAACCCAGATCAACAGCGTATCTGAAAGTATTGCTGCCGATCTGCGCCAAAGCAGTGAGCAGGCGCAGCCATTAACGCGTCTGGACCGGGTTAATCAGGAGTGGCGTCAGCTGCAGGAGGATCTGGTTGGCGGACGACTGACGCTGGCGACCAGCCTGGCACGGCACACGCATCTGATCCAGGTTCTGCTGGAAACGAATCAGGATGTACTGGATTACTACCAGCTCTCACTGGATGCTGATTTGAATACCTACCAGCTGATCGTCAGTATTTATAGCCGACTGCCGCTGCTGACCGAGACGCTGGGTCAGATCCGTGGCGGGGGGGCTTCACTGATCGCCAGCGGTAACATCTCTGATGCCGATCGCAGTCGCCTGGCCTTCCAGATCGATAATGGCAAAACGGCACTGTCACAGTTCAGCAGTAACATGGATAAGGTGTTCACCATTGAACCGGATCTCAAAGCGATGTTCGGCGAGCTGGCGCAGAATGCCAGACAGCAGGCTCTGAATGCCCTGCAGCAGGCTGAAGGGGCGATTGTGACCGGAAATGTCACGATTACGCCGGTTGAATATGTCCGTATCTTAACCGAAGCGATTAATCGCTATGGTATGCTGGGAAGTCAGAGCAGCAACCAGCTGCAGATACTCATGCAGTCACAAATCGATGAGCGCCGTCATTCTCAGTATCTGTTGCTTTCCGGGCTTCTGGCGATTGCCCTGCTGGCGATCCTGCTGGCCGTGATGATCACCCGTTCGGTCACCCGGCCGGTCAGAGAGGCCGTGGAAGTCGCCAGTCGCGTCGCCGCCGGTGATCTGACGGCAGAGCTGACCGTGTCCGGCAGCAACGAAATGGCTGAGCTGCTGAATGCCCTGATGCAGATGCAGCAGCGTCTTGCCCAGCTGGTCTCGGATATCAAAGGCAACGCCGCGACCATTGCCAGCTCGTCGGAAGAGATTGCCCGCGGCAATGGCGACCTCTCGTCACGCACCGAAGAGCAGGCGGCGTCCCTGGCGGAAACGGCTGCCAGCATGGAGCAACTGGCGTCCATCATGCAGCAGAATGCCGAGAACACCCGCTTTGCCTCTGAACGCGCGGATTCTGCGACGCAGGCGGCCCTCTCCAGTGGCTCGGCCATGGATTCGGTGATGGAAACCATGCACAAAATCCGCGGCAGCTCGGGACAAATTGAAGAGATCACGTCGGTAATCGACAGCATTGCTTTCCAGACCAACATTCTGGCACTGAATGCGGCGGTTGAAGCGGCGCGTGCCGGAGAGCAGGGTAAAGGCTTTGCCGTTGTTGCCTCAGAGGTGCGGGCGCTGGCACAGCGTTCAGCGACAGCAGCCAAAGAGATCAAGAGTCTGATTGAGCAGTCGGTGCTTCACGCGCAGGAAGGGATCACGATGGCCCGGAACGCAGGCGACAGAGTGAAGCAGAGCGTCAGCGCGATTGAACAGACTTCTCAGCTGATGCGCGATATCTCCTCCTCCACGGAAGAGCAGACCAGCGGCATTTCGCAGGTCAATATTGCGGTCAATCAGATGGATCAGGTCACCCAGCAGAACGCCGTGCTGGTTGAAGAGTCCGCTTCTTCTGCGGATGAGCTTGCCGGGCGGGCCGTGCAGTTGCGTACCCTGGTCGCGCTGTTTAAAACGGCCTGATAAGACCGGAACAGCCGTCGCCTGACGGGGCGGCTGTTCGGTTACTGTGTCACGCCTGATGATCCTGCAGACAGGCGAGATACTTCTCTCCCGATCGCATCACCTTCTCTTTCGCCTGCTGAAGGATATCCTGACCTTCAAAGGCGCCATAAAGCTGTCCGAATGTCACACCCGAGAGCCGCTGCAGAATGTCGCCAACCGTCGCCGCAGAGAGCGGCAGCATGTTCGGATAGCTCCACATAAACGACACGCCATGCGCACCCGGCGTAACCTGCAGAATATCACCCGCCAGAATGATCCCGTCGCCTTCGTCCCGGTGCAGCACGCAGCCACCCGGGAAATGCCCCCCCAGCCGTAACAGCGTCACACCCGGCATCAGCGTCAGCGAGTCGCCCTGCCAGAGCCGGATATGCGGGCTCTCCCGGACGATCCACTGCCGATCACGGGCATGCAGATGAATAGGCGCGTTAAACGCCTCAGCCCACTCCTGCATCGTGGTGTAGTAGTGCGGATGTGAAATCGCGATGGCATCAATGCCGCCCAGCGCCGCGATCAGCGTAAAGGTGGCATCATCAAGGTTGGCAAGGCAGTCCCACAGCACGTTGCCCTGCGGCGTCCGCAGCAGAAAAGCGCGCTGGCCGATGGCAAAAGCGGGCACGGTTTTAAAACTTAACAGCGCCTCACTGTGTGCCGTCCATTTATTGGCGTGGCTGGCGCGCAGCTGATCGAACGGGATCCAGCCCTGACCCGAAGCCGGGACATACTGACGCTCATCCTCACAGATTTTACAGTGCTGATGCGTAGCCGAAGCAGGATAGGCGGTGCCACAGGCGGTACATAACAGGGTCATGATGTTCTCCTTTGTCTCGATCGGGATGATGCGCACCTGGCGGCGCCTTTATCGCCTCAGGGCTGACGGCGCAGGGTAATCCGGGTCAGCTCCGAGGGGCGGCCCAGCCTGATCGCCATGCCAGGCCAGAGCGCCGTGCCGTTGTTGACATAAAGCTGCATTCCGCCGACCTGATAAAGCCCGGAAACAAAACCGGCGTTGGGTTTTGCAAACAGGCGATCCAGCCCGACAATCAGACCTCCGTGCGTATGGCCGGAGAGCTGCACATCGACACCCTGTGCGGCGTTCTCGCGGGCATTGCGTGGCTGGTGGTCCAGCAGAATAATGGGGGCGTTTTCGGGAACCTGCTCCAGCGCACTGGCCAGATCGGGGCCGGTCGCGTCTCTGCGCGGTGCGGAGGCATCCGGCAGACCCGCAATGACCAGGCTGGCTTCACCGCGCTGAATCACCGTATGGCTGTTAAGCAGCGGCTGCAGCCCCAGCGAAGCCAGATGCGCCGTCCAGATCGCCTGATGAAAGAAATATTCGTGAT
>NZ_JAALFP010000010.1:0-197080 GCF_011800325.1 Pantoea sp. EKM101V | reverse complement strand
AGGGACGTTGAAGACGACGACGTTGATAGGCCGGGTGTGTAAGCGCAGCGATGCGTTGAGCTAACCGGTACTAATGACCCGTGAGGCTTAACCTTACAACGCCAGAGGCGTTTTTGAGAGACGCGATTTTCAGTTTGTGACGGATACGTCTGCGCGGCCCCTGTGGCGGCGCGGAAAACAGATTTGCCTGGCGGCTTTAGCGCGGTGGTCCCACCTGACCCCATGCCGAACTCAGAAGTGAAACGCCGTAGCGCCGATGGTAGTGTGGGGCCTCCCCATGCGAGAGTAGGGAACTGCCAGGCATTATATAAGTGAAGAAGCCCCGCACCGACGTGCGGGGCTTTTTTACGTCTGAATTTTTCTGTTTTAAACTGAAATGCGGTACTGATCCTCTGCATTCCTTCACTTTCTGACTCTCCATTTTCCCTGCCTTTATCGCCAGCAAACCGCTGATTTTTCGATAATTAGCGATGCGGCTCACAATAATAATCTCAGATTAGGCCGCCTTTACCTTCCGTGGACTTAAATGCTTTACTCATACTTTAAACGCTGTTGATCAGCAAGGAACAGAGGTAAGGCATGACACCCACAACAAATAAAATGCAGACGGATGATACAAAAAAGCGTATCTGGGCCATCGTCGGTGCGTCATCGGGTAACCTGGTAGAGTGGTTCGACTTTTATGTCTATTCATTCTTCTCACTCTATTTTGCCCACATTTTCTTCCCGCAGGGCGATACCACGACCCAGCTGCTCCAGACAGCGGGCGTATTTGCGGCCGGCTTCTTAATGCGTCCGATAGGGGGCTGGCTGTTCGGCTATATCGGCGACAAACATGGCCGAAAAAATTCGATGCTGGTTTCAGTCTGTATGATGTGTTTTGGCTCACTGGTGATCGCCTGCTTACCCGGTTATGCCTCCATTGGTGTGGCGGCTCCGGTCATTCTGCTGCTGGCGCGTATGTTTCAGGGCCTGTCGGTAGGGGGCGAGTATGGAACCAGCGCAACCTACATGAGCGAAGTTGCGCTGGAAGGGCGCAAAGGTTTTTACGCCTCATTCCAGTATGTCACGCTGATCGGAGGCCAGTTAGCCGCAGTGCTCACCGTCGTGGTGTTGCAGTTTCTGCTCACCGATGCAGAACTGCGGAGCTGGGGCTGGCGTATTCCGTTCTTCCTTGGTGCGCTGCTCGCCGTTGTTGCGCTCTGGCTGCGCCGATCGCTGGAAGAGACCTCAGATAAAACCAGCCGTGAACATCGCGATGCAGGAAGCGTAATCGGGTTGCTGCGCAATCATACCCGTCCCTTCCTGATGGTGCTGGGTTTCACCGCTGGCGGCTCTCTGAGTTTCTACACGTTCACGACCTACATGCAGAAGTATCTGGTTAACACCTCGGGAATGGATCCTAAGACCGCCAGCGGCCTGATGACCGGCGCACTGCTGGTCTTTATGCTGATTCAGCCCATTATTGGGGCCCTGTCAGATAAAATTGGCCGCCGTACCTCAATGATGATTTTTGGCGCGGGCGCGGCCATCTGTACAGTCCCGATCCTGACCCTGCTGCAAAATGTGCAGAGCCCCGGCGTGGCTTTCGTGTTGATCATGCTGGCGCTGCTAATCACCAGCTTCTACACCGCCATCAGCGGCATCCTTAAAGCCGAAATGTTTCCGCCTCAGGTGCGTGCGCTGGGGGTAGGACTCTCCTATGCGGTCGCCAATGCGATTTTCGGTGGGTCGGCCGAGTATGTGGCCTTACTGATGAAGAAGCAGGGTATTGAGACAACCTTCTTCTGGTATGTCTCCGCGATGGGGGCGGTGGCCTTTGTGGTGTCGCTGTTACTGCATAAGCGCGGGAAGGGAATCAGGCTCTGACGCGATTACTGGCTCAGATTCTAAGGGGCAATGCCGCTGGCTGTACCGGCGGCATCCCGGGTGAAGCTCCAGCCTGAGCCATCCGATCGGCTCTCATATCCATCTTTGCCTGCTCCGGGCCGCAGGATTCACACAGTGCGGCCTCTGAGCGTCAACCTTTTAAAGAATACGGCTGATTAAGCGATCGATACGGATCCGGCGCAGACGGCGGATCAGTTTCCGCACCTTGGCTGGATAATCCGCAATACTTTCGAGTTCACGGAAATGGTTCACGACCGTGGTGTGCTGCCGGATTAACGTCAGCTCCTTCTCACGCTGGACTGCTAACTCCTGATGCGGATCGTGGATCAGCACCGCATTTTCCAGATCGAGTCGCCATGCGCGCGGATTGAGATTATTACCGGTGATCAGCTGCCACTCATCATCCACCCACATCCCTTTGAGGTGATAGCTGTTCTCGCCATCCTTCCACAACCGTACGACCAGCTGTTCGTTGCTGACGTAGTATTGCAGGCGGCTCAGGAAGCGACGCAGGTTAATCTCATAGAGATAAGGCAGCGCACCAATGATCTTGAAGGGCTGATCGGGGGCGATGTAGAAGTCATTGGCGGTTTTATCCCCCACAATGATCTCAACCTGCTTACCCTGACGCAGCAGATGAATGATATTGCGAACCAGCAGCGCAGGCAGGTTGAAGTAGGGGGTGCAGATAATGAGTTTCTGCTCTGCACAGGGCATCAGGTGGAAAATCGTTTTGTTCAGCAGGCTATGCTTACCCAGTCCCACCAGCGGGGTGACCGCCAGCTCTTCGTTACCCGCATTTCCGTCGAACTGATAGTTAAAGCCACGCAGATCCTGACGAAACTGACGCGTTTCATTTTTGATTTCAGGACTGGAAGGGCGTTCAGCCACATCGAGCCGGTTGACCGCTTCTGCTGGCTTAAGGTTGAGATCGATCCAGGCATACATGGTATCGGTCAGCTGAGCATTGCGGATGATCTGGTAGCGGTCATAGCGATATTTATCATGCTGATGCAGATAGACATCATTAATGCTGGCTCCGCTGTAAATCAGCGTGTCATCAATAATGAAGCCTTTCAGATGGAGCACACCCAGCGCTTCGCGGGTATTAACCGGGATGCCATACACCGGAATCGCAATGTCGGCATGGCGGGTCGCCATTTCGCAATACCAGTCAGCGTTAGTGACGCCTCGCGCGGCACCAATGCGTCCACGCTGTGCACGATGCCAGTCAACCAGAATTGAAATATCCAGTTCCGGACGCGCCTGCTTCGCACGGTAGAGCGCATCCATGATGGCGCGCCCGGCGTCATCATTTTCCAGATAGAGCGCAACGATACAGATGCGGGTCTGCGCTGCGGCAATTTTTTCCAGCAGCGTCTCACGAAATTCGGCAGGCGAGTAAAGTGTCGACACATCCGCAACGGATTGTGACAGTTTCGGCAACTGTGCGAGGTGTTGTTGGTGTTTATTACGTTTGAATTTAGACAACATCACAGTGCACTTCTTCTCTGTTCATTGCATGGCCTTTTGCCATCAAATCAGGGTTATAACCATAAATAATAACATTAACTCCGTCGACCCGAACCTTTTTTACCTTTCTCTACAAGGTTAGTTGATCCCCTCCTGTAAAGGCAATTTCAGGCTGACAATACCGTCATCCAGTTGAATATCAACATGAAAGTTAAGTTTTCGTGCCAGCGTAATCATGCCCCGGTTATGGGGCATGGTGATACCGTTTAATTGTTGCAAGCCGTGATGGCGCGTATAGCGGATCATCTTTTCCAGCAGGCGGCGCCCCATACCCAGCCCTTTGAGGTCTGAACGCACCAGCACCGAGAACTCGGCGTCGATGTTATCGGCATCTGAGATAGCGCGCGTGACGCCGATGATCTCAGGGTGTCCCTGATGCTGACGCACGGCCACAATCGCCATCTCACGGTCATAATCGATTTGCGTCATGTTGGCGAGGTCTTCATGGGTAAACTCATTGATTTCGCTGAAGTAGCGGTAGTAGAGATCCTCTTTCGTGACCTGGCTGATAAAGTCGCGCAGCAGGGGTTCATCTTCAGGCAGGATGGGACGGAACAGGCAGAACTGCCCATCTTTTAATTCGACCTGCTCTTCCAGATGCTGCGGATAAGGGCGGATAGCCAGCCGTGCTTCATTGTCACCGTGGAAGGGGACCAGCGTCAGGGTGACGTCCAGCAGGGTAAAATCACTACCCGCTGCCAGCAGCGGATGGATATCGAGCCGATCGATTTCCGGGCAGTCGACCACCAGGTTTGAGACCTGCACCAGCAGCTGACTTAACCCGGCGATATCCAGCGGATTCAGGGCGCTGCGGCTGCGGATTTTTCCGCTCTTGATTGCCTGAATCACCAGATAGCGCGCCAGCGTCATGTTGAGCGGCGGCAGCGCAACGGCGGCCTGTTTGTCAGCCTGCCACTCGACGCCGCCTTCGCCCAGCATGATGATCGGACCAAACAGTGCATCCTGTTCGACCACAACCCGCAGCTCCTGTGCGCCCGCACGGCTTGCCATGCCCTGAACCAGTAGCCCTTCAATACGCGCCTGCGGCAGCGTCTGCCTGACCCGATCGAAAATGGCTTCGGCGGCGCGCTCCACTTCACTGGCATTGCGCAGGTAGAGCATTACCCCCTGCACCTCCGACTTATGCGCGATATCGGGTGAACGCAGCTTGAGCGCGACCGGATAGCCAATCTGGTCGGCAATCGTTACGGCCGACGCGCTGTCGCTGGCAATCCAGGTCGGCAGCGTGGTCAGCCCGTATGCCTGAAGAACCGGCTGCACTTCGTGCGTATCCAGCGCCGTGATCCCGCGCGCCAGGGCCTGGGAGAGTAACTGGTGAACATGCGCGCTATCCTGCGTCAGCGTCGCGGGGAGGGCAGGGGTTTCGCGCAGCTGCTTCTGGTTACGCCGGTATTCAACCTGATGCATAAACGCGGTGACGGTGCCCTCCGGCGTGCGCCAGGTGGGGATTCCCGCTTGGGTAAAGGCGCGTCGTGCCGCCTGCGAAGAGAACTCTCCGCTCCAGTTAGTCAGCAGGGTTACCCGCTTACCGCGCGGGTGACGGGCAAGGGTTTCGATAAGGTGGCTGGCCGTTTCGGTAGGGGGCGCAACCGCGCTTGGCGCATGAATAATCATCAGCGCATCAAAGTCATGACTGTCGAGCAGGATCTCCACACAGGCGGCATAGCGCGCGGGCGTTGCATCATCCTTTAAGTCGAGCGGATTGCCCCGGCCCGCGCCTGCGGGCAGCAGCGCCTCCAGCTGCTGACGGGTCTGTTCGCTGAGCTGTGCCAGTTTGCCGTTGCGGGCATAGAGCTCATCCAGCGCCAGCGCAGCAGGGGCGGCACCATTACTGACGATCATCAGCCGGTCACCCCGCAGCGGCCGCATATGACTCAGCGATTCCACCGCAGAGAAGAGTTCATGGGTATCCTGCACCCGTAGCAACCCGGCACGCTGAATGGCGGCATCCCAGGCCGCATCCAGGCCGCTGTGAGTGCCGAGCAGCGCCTGCGCTTCACGGCTGCGACCGCTCTTAATCACCAGAATCGGCTTGTTGCGGGAGGCACTGCGCGAGGCGGAAACGAAACGGCGTGCGTCACTGAGGTGTTCAAGGTAGAGCAGAATGGCGCTGGTTTTACCGTCGCGCGCCAGGAAGTCGAGCAGGTCGTCGACATCGGTGTCCAGGCTGTCACCCAGCGCGATAAACCAGGAGAACCCGAGGTTACGCTGCTGCGCCCAGTCGAGAATGGTATTCGAGACGGCGGCGGACTGGGAGATAAAGGCGAGTCGGCCTTTGGCTATCGGCACCGGTGAGAAGCTGGCATTTAATCCCTGCCAGGGGGCCAGCAGGCCAAGACTGTTTGGTCCCAGCAGGCGTATCTGCCACTGACTGGCGCACGCTTTAAGTTCAGCAGACTGGCTGGCGGGGGCCGAAAGGATGATGCAGGCCTTGCAGCCTTTTTCGCCGAGCTGTTGCAGCAGCGCAAGGTTGCGCTTTGAATGGGTGCAGATGACCGCCAGATCCGGCGCGAAAGGCAGGCTGTCGATGGTGGGCCAGGCCAGGACACCGCTGACCGCCTTATATTTCGGCGTCACCGGCAGCACCGGTCCGCTGAATCCGCCCGCCAGCAGGTTTCGCATCATAAAGTAGCCGGCGCGCCCCGGCGTCACCGAGGCACCAATAACCGCAATGGATTTAGGTCGTAACAGCGCTTCCAGCCCACGTTGACTCATCGCGTCCTCCAGAGTTCAGGATTTGCGTGATTGTAAACGCTTTTTGCGGGCCGTGCTTTCGGGCAGATCGCAGCCTGAGCATCCGGCCGCGCAGGCCTCAGGCAACCGGTGAGAAGCGGGGCGGGTTAATCCTGCCCGGCATGATGCGGTTTGCCCGCCAGGTAGGCGGCACGAAAGCGATCAAAATGGTGAGATAACGCGTCTGCCGCAAGCCTATCGCCCGCCTGCTCCAGCAGCGCCGCGGCGACTTCGGCGGTACAGTGCTGACCTGCGCCATGGGCTTCGCGTAGCGTGTAACGCGAAGGGGTAGTGACATTCAGCGACATGACCGGCAGGGCATCGAGCCAGGGGCTTTTGCGGAACATTTTGCGCGCTTCGGTCCAGGTGCCATCCAGCATAATAAACAGCGGCGGTTTCCCCTGCGCGGGCGGCGAGGTCAGCACCTCCCGGCCCGGATCGGCATAGCTGGCCGGAAAGACCACCAGCGGCTGGTAATCGGGGTTGCGCACAGCCGCCAGCAGCAGCGGATCGGGCTCGGTGCGTGACCAGCCGAAGGCCTGGGTGTCGGGCAGAATATCGGCAATCAGACGGCCGGTGTTGCTCGGCTTCATCGGCTCGGTATCAAACATCACCAGACAAAAGCGGCTGCGGGCGGCTTGCGGGACGATCTGGCTGCAGAGACAGCTGGCCTCGGGCAGCAGGCAGCCCTGGCAGCGAATGACCCGGTTTCCGCGCGCGAGGAAAGGACGGGTCGCGCGGGCGAGACGTTGGGTGCGCAAGCGCAAAACAGCATTATCAGACATGAGTATTCAGGGCAGGAAAAACGTCAGTGTAATCGAAGCGCAGGCGAAAAGGAAAAGGCCAGCCGGGCTGGCCTGGGAAGATTAAAGGGATTCATCCAGCCATTCGTTAAACGGCGCTTTGGGCATGGCACCGTTCAGCATGTCGACCCGCTCGCCGTTTTTAAACAGCATGATGGTCGGGATACTGCGAATGTTGAAGCGGGCGCTCAGCGCCGGTTCCGCTTCGGTGTTCACTTTAATGAAGCGCACTTTACCGCTGCGCTCACTGGCGACATCTTTAAAGACCGGCGCAAAGTTGACGCACGGACCGCACCACGGCGCCCAGAAATCAATCACGACGGGCAGGTCGTCCTGAAGATATTTGTCGAAGGTCGCGGCGGTGGCGTTGACCACTTCACCGTCGAACAGTTCGCTTCCACAGCGTCCGCATTTCGCCGCATCGGCAAGGCGCTCTTCGGGAACGCGATTAGTTGCCTGGCAGGAAGCGCATACCGTATTCATAGGAACCTCTGAAGTTGGAAAGTGTCAGTCTGGTAATTATTGTCCATTATGAAAGGGGAGCGATTTACCCTCAATCTGGATCGCTCTATAGGTTCAATAGTTGATAGCTAAGCGCCGGCACATCAGGTAATCTGCGCGCTCTCAATGCAGGAGGAAGACATGAACGACGAATTTAAAGGCAAAAGCGGTAAGGTTAAGGTGATGTACGTGCGTGGCGAGGATGAAAAGAGCACATCTAATCCTCGTACAGGCAAAGGTGGTTACGCTGCCGCCCGCCAGGATGATAATCGTCGTTCATCGGGTTCCCGCACAGAACGTAGCCAGGAAGGCGGCCGCTCTGCGGGTCGTCGCAGCGACGACAGCGGACGCAGCGGTTCAGCGCGCCGCGACGAAGGCAGACGGGGTGCGCCACGCCGCTCGGGTGAGGGTTCAGGCCGTCGCAACGAGCGCTCCGACGATCGTAGCTACGGCAGCAGCGACTCCCCATGGCGGACCGTGTCACGCGCGCCTTCTGCCGATCGCACCGCGGCGTCAGAAAGCGACAAGCCGGATCACGGTGGCATCAGCGGCAAGAGCTTCGTCGATCCGGAGCAGATTCGCCGTCAGCGTAACGAAGAGACGCGCGTCTATGGTGAGAACGCCTGTCAGGCCCTGTTCCAGAGCCGTCCGGAAGCGATTGTCCGCGCCTGGTTTGTGCAGGAAGTGACACCGCGTTTCCGCGAAACCCTGCGCTGGCTGGCGGCCAACCGCAAAGCCTATCATGTGGTTGAAGATGCCGAGATCACCAAAGCCTCCGGCACTGAGCATCATGGCGGCGTCTGCTTCCTGATCAAAAAGCGCATGGGTATGGCGGTTTCTGAGTGGCTGGGGCAGGCGAATGCCAAAGATTGTGTACTGGCACTGGAAGATGTCAGCAACCCGCATAACCTCGGCGCAATCATGCGCAGCTGCGCGCACTTTGGCGTGAAAGGTCTGCTGGTCAACGACGCCTCTCTGCTGGAGTCCGGTGCGGCGGTGCGAACCGCAGAGGGCGGAGCCGAGCATGTGCAGGCGATCAGCGGTGCCACCTTCAGTGAAGGTCTGGAAGCGTTTCGCAAAGCGGGTTACACCATCGTCACCACCTCCAGCCATCAGGGTACGCCCCTGGCTCAGGCTGAGCTGCCGGAAAAAATGGTGCTGGTGTTAGGTCAGGAGCGCGAAGGTCTCTCTGACACGGCGTTTCAGCAGGGGGATATGAGCGTGTCGATTGGCGGCACCGGCAACGTCGAGAGCCTTAACGTCTCGGTTGCTACCGGCGTGCTGCTCGCCGAATGGTGGCGTCAGAACGCATAAAAAAAACGGGCCGAAAGGCCCGTTTTGCTTTGTCTCATCAGTGCGCGCCGCCGCCACCGCCGCCCGCGCCAAACGGCGGACGGGCAAACCAGATCAGCACCAGCAGGATCAGAAACACCCCCGCCGACGCCCAGAAAATTTCATTCGCTGAAATAATCAGTCCCTGGTTAGTGATCTGCTGCGCGATCCAGGCTGACGCCTGTTGCTGCGTCATCCCCATGCCCTCCAGCTGGCTGTACATCTGCTGCGAATTGACGTTGTACGGGGTAATCGACTCCGTCAGATAGCTGTGATGCATTGACTCGCGATTGGTCCACATGGTGGTGGTAATCGACGTACCCACTGACCCGGCAAAGGTTCGCAGGAAGTTTGACAGGCTGGAAGCGGCCGCCAGACGCTCCGGGGGAAGGCCCGACAGCGTGATGGTGGTCAGCGGCATAAAGAAGCAGGCCACGGCAAAGCCCTGAATAAACTGCGGCCAGGCGGAAGCGCCGAAGTCCATACCCGGTTCAAACGTCCAGGCGCGCCAGTAGAAGCAGACCGCATACATAATGAAACTGAAGGTGACCAGCCGTCGCATGTCGAGCTTGTGGGCGAAGCGACCGATAATCGGCGACAGGATCACGGGGATGATCCCCACCGGCGCAGAGGCCAGACCGGCCCAGGTCGCGGTATAGCCGTAGACCTCCTGCAGCAGCTGCGGCAGCAGCACAATCGAGCCAAAGTAGAGCATGTAAGCCAGACTGATCGACAGGCAGCCGATAGTGAAATTGCGCGACTTAAACAGCGACAGGTCGATGATCGGATGATCGTCCGTCAGCTCCCACACCAGCAGCACGGAGAGCGCAATCACGGCCACTACCCCCAGCACGATGATCTCCGTCGAGCTGAACCAGTCGAGCTCTTTCCCGCGATCGAGCATCACCTGCAGACAGCCGATCCCGACGACCAGCAGCACCAGACCGACCGTATCGATGGGACGGATTTCGGTTTTGGTTTCCCGGCCACGCAGCGTCTGCAGCGTCAGCATCACCACCACCGCACCAATCGGTACGTTGATGAAGAAGATCCAGCCCCAGTGATAGTTGTCGCTGATCCAGCCGCCCAGAATCGGGCCGCAGATCGGCGCTACGATCACCGTCATCGCCCACAGCGACAGCGCGATACTGCGTTTAGCGGGCGGATAGTTACTGAGCAACAGACTTTGCGACAGCGGGATCAGCGGACCCGCCACGATCCCCTGCAGGATACGGAAGAAGATCAGCATCTCCAGGCTCTCTGACATGCCGCACGCCCAGGAGGCGACAGCAAACAGAATGGTCGCCCAGGTAAAGAGCTTCACTTCACCGATGCGTCTGGCCAGCCAGCCGGTCAGGGGGATCGAAATCGCATTGGCTACGCCAAACGAGGTGATCACCCAGGTTCCCTGCGAGTTAGACGCGCCCAGGTTTCCGGCAATGGTGGGGATAGCCACGTTGGCGATGGTCGAGTCCAGCACCTGCATGAACGTGGCCAGCGACAGCGCCACGGTCATCAGGACCAGCGGCATCCCTTCAAGCGGTTTTTGTGCCATTACAGCCTCCGCGCCATCATCCGGCGTTGGCGCGGACGATATCGGTGATCAGTTTATTGACCGGCGCAAGGTCAATCGCCAGGGCGTTGCTGCTGTAAGCGGCCTGCTGACGAACGCTATTCGCCAGCGTAATGCCCTCTTTGCTGGTGGTATCGATCTTCACCAGCGTTGAGAGGCCAATACGCAGCGGATGTCTGGCGATATCGTCCTGATTCAGTTCGATTCGCACCGGCAGGCGCTGAACCACCTTAATCCAGTTACCGGTGGCATTCTGGGCGGGCAGCAGCGAGAAGGCGCTGCCGGTGCCCATATCCAGACCGGCGACTTTGCCGTGATAGACCACATCATCACCATAGATATCAGCCACCACGGTAGCGGGCTGGCCAATACGCACGCCAGCCAGCTGTGTCTCTTTAAAGTTGGCGTCGACCCACAGATTGGTTGCCGGAACAACGGCCAGCAGCGGGGTGCTGGTGGAGATTTGTGAACCCACCTGAACGCTGCGACGGGAGACATAACCGTCCATCGGGCTGCGGATGTCGGTTCGCTGCAGGGCCAGCCAGGCGTCACGCAGTTCAGCGGCGCTCTGCTGCACCGCAGGCTGATTTTCCAGCGTGGTATTGAGGATCATCGCCTGATTGGCATTGTATTGCTGAACGGCAACGTCCAGCTGCGCTTTGGCGGTCGCCACGGCGTCGCGGGCGTGCTGCAGCTCTTCACGGCCAATCAGATTAGCGGCACCTAGGGGCTCCCGGCGTTTCAGGTCAGCCTGCGCCTGGGCCAGAGCGGTCTGCTGCAGGGTGATGCTGGCTTCATACTGCTTACCGTTGATCATCAGCTGATGCGTCTGACGCACGCTGGTGGCGAGGGCCGTCTGCGCTTTTTCAAACGCCTGCTCGGCATCGGTCTTATCCAGGGAAACCAGCACATCGCCTTTTTTGACGTAGTCGGTATCTTCAAACCAGACTTTATTGACGCTGCCGGAGACCTGGGCCATCACCTGCACCTGATTACCGGCAACGTAGGCATCATCCGTTTCCTGAAAATGGCGCAGTACCAGGAACCAGTAAACACCCCAGGCAATCCCAATCAGCACAAAGATCAGCGCCAGCACAATGAGCACACCTTTGCGCTTCTTCTTTTTGTTGCTGACTGACGGTTGCGGGCTCTGTGCTTCTGCCGTTGCACTCATGTCTTTCTCCACGTATTCCATTGAGTCGGGTAGGGGCAGGGATCCCTGTCCGCCGGCGCCCGAGTCGAAAAAGCCAGCGACTGAGCGCTGGCCAGATAAAAAAGGAACTTAAAATAACGATTCCGACAGGTGATTGTGTCGCACTTATTGCTATCAGCGGGACAGTGAGGCGATCAGCTGATCTTCATCCATTTTGTCGAGGCGATTAAGCAGCTTGCGGGTAATCCCTTCCAGCTGCGACTTCTCATCAACCGACAGCGAAGACCAGAGATATTGCAGGCTCTGATGCTGCGGGGGCAGCAGCTGACGCAGGAACTCCATGCCTTTGTCGGTCAGATGCAGGTGCAGGCAGCGGCGGTCGTGATCGCTTTCGCGACGCTCAATCCAGCCGCGTTTTTCCAGCTCATCAGCAATGCGCGTAGCATTGGTGCGTGACGAGCCGAGGGCCGAGCTGAGTTCCGAAGGCTGAATGCTGTGATTTTCCTGAGCATCCAGCGTGATCAGCGCCATAAACAGGGTTTCGTTGATCCCCTGTGCTTTCAACATCTTATTACGATTGTCCAGCAGTTTACCCTGCATATGCATACAGAGACGCGTCAGGATAATTTCCTGTAACGGAAAATCCTTATGGCGATTGGCACGGATGTTTAGCATCTGCTCAATGGGAGTAAACGAACTTTCCATTAAAAAAAACCTCACTAATTGCAACTTGTATAATAACTATGGTGACAGGCTAAGCGTAGTCACTTTTCGGCAGGTGATCGCTGACCGACGCACGCTGCACCATTAAAGGTGTTCCAGGCCATTCCCTGGCCCTGGGTCAAAAACCCGTCCGCCCGGCGGCAGCCGCAGTGCCAGAGCGTTATCAAAAAGGGGGCAAATTTAATAATATCGCGAGGAAAAATAACTGAAGTGAATAGGTTTGCTGCTAACCATAACAAACCTAACCATTTGTGACCAGATGCAATCCGCTTTCCGGACAGAGTTCAGTGAATTTTTCGGGTTCAGCATGCGATCCGCCGGCTCCCACCCGACCCGGCAGGCCGATTTCACCCTCTGAGACGTGACAGGGTGCTCCGGCGAGGCTGACAGAGAGGAAAGAGTGCTGAGCAATCGTATGAGCAGGGGCTGAACGTCGTCGTTGCTGCCCACGCAGAGGCCGGTGGCTACCGACTGCGGGAGCACTGAAACGGGCGTCAGACCCTGACGGGGCGCAGGCATAAACCGTGTCGTTCGCTAATAATCATATGAGGTTAATAATAACTCAAAAAACTATTTCACACGCATGTTTATTAGCAGGCCAGACCAGTCATAACAAGAGGTTTAAACCTCGGTAGAGGATTTACGGGTGACGTTATGCGAATAGGCTCAGGAAGCATACGCCTTTCGCAAAGACGCAAAAGATGCCATCCATGGCATGCTCAGCGCGGGCCATCCCTGGCCCGCTATGCTTTGCTACAGGCGTATGCTCCCATCGCTTTAAGTTTTGGCGCCGTCTGAATGAAGAAACGCTTTCAGATCACGACCACCTGCCCGCCATCAGAAGTTCCAGTCCTCATCTTCCGTCTCAACCGCCTTACCCATCACATAGGATGAGCCCGAACCGGAGAAGAAGTCGTGGTTTTCATCTGCGTTGGGTGACAGCGCTGACAGAATGGCCGGATTCACCGCCGTCAGCTCCGCCGGGAACAGCGCCTCGTAGCCGAGATTCATCAGGGCCTTATTGGCGTTGTAGTGCAGAAAGGTCTTCACCTCCTCCACCCAGCCGACCTCACCATACAGCGCTTCGGTATAAGCCACTTCATTCTCATACAATGCCAGCAACAGATCGTATGCGAACTGCTGCAGCGCTTCGCGGCGCTGATCGTCCACCGTCGCCAGCGCCTGCTGGAACTTGTAGCCAATGTAATAACCGTGCACCGCCTCATCACGAATAATCAGGCGGATCAGATCCGCGGTGTTGGTCAGCTTGCCGCGACTCGACCAGTACATCGGCAGCCAGAAGCCGGAATAGAACAAAAACGACTCCAGGAAAACGCTGGCGATTTTCTTCTTCAGCGGATCGTCGGCCTGATAGTGTTCCAGAATGATGCGCGCCTTGTTCTGCAGCGGCGCATTCTCTTCGCTCCACTGATAGGCGGCATCCACATCCTGCGTGTTGCACAGGGTTGAGAAGATGGAGCTGTAGGAGCGGGCATGCACCGCCTCCATAAAGCTGATATTCGACAGCACCGCCTCTTCATGCGGGGTTATCGCATCGCCCATCAGTCCCGGCGCACCGATCACGTTCTGAATGGTATCCAGCAGCGTCAGACCGGTAAAAACCCGGATGGTCAGCTGCTGCTGCTGTTTATCCAGCGTCTGCCAGGCAGGCAGGTCGTTGGAGAGCGGCACTTTCTCCGGCAGCCAGAAGTTGCTGGTGAGGCGGTTCCAGACCTCAAGATCTTTCTCATCCTGAAGACGGTTCCAGTTAATGGCCTGAATCTGTTTAAGTTGCATAGTGTTTATCACAGGGAGCAGGAGACGCAGCCCTGAACCTCCGTGCCCTGAAGCGCCATCTGGCGCAGTCGAATGTAATAGAGCGTTTTGATGCCTTTCTTCCACGCGTAAATCTGTGCTTTGTTGATGTCACGGGTGGTGACGTCGTCGCGGAAAAAGAGCGTCAGCGACAGCCCCTGATCAACGTGCTGAGTCGCTTCTGCATAGGTATCAATAATCGCTTCCGGCCCAATCTGATACGCATCCTGATAGAGATGCAGATTCTCATTGGTCATGAACGGCGCGGGATAGTAAACGCGTCCGGTTTTGCCCTCTTTGCGGATCTCGATCGGCGAAACAATCGGATGGATACTGGAGGTGGCGTGGTTGATGTAGGAGATCGAACCGGTCGGTGGGATCGCCTGCAGGTTCTGATTAAACAGCCCGTGCTGCATTACCGCATCGCGCAGCGCTTGCCAGTCCGCCCGGGTCGGCAGCGTCACGCCGGCGTCGGTAAACAGTTTTGCCACCCGTTCGGTGCGCGGCAGCCATTCGCGCTGCAGATATTTGTCGAAATAGACGCCGCTGGCGTACTGCGAATCAGCAAAACCGTCGAAGCTCTGCTGACGCTCCTGTGCCAGCTGATTAGAGGTGCGCAGCGCGTAATAGGTGATGCAGTAAAAGTAGAGGTTGGTGAAATCGAGCGCTTCCGGCGAACCGTAGACGATGCCTTCCCGCGCCAGATAGCCGTGCAGGTTCATCTGACCCAGGCCAATGGCGTGCGACCGCCGGTTTCCTTCGGCGACCGACGGCACCGACGCGATCTCACTCATCATCGACACCGAGGTCAGGGCGCGTACCGCCACGTCCACGGTGCGCGCCAGATCGCGGGAATCCATGGCGTGGGCAATATTGAGTGAGCCAAGATTGCAGGAGATATCTTTGCCGACCCGGCGATAGCTGAGATCGTCAAAATACTCGCTGGCGCTGTTCACCTGCAGGATCTCTGAACAGAGGTTGCTCATATTGATGCGACCGGCAATCGGATTGCTGCGGTTCACGCTGTCCTCATACATGATGTAGGGGTAGCCTGACTCAAACTGAATCTCGGCCAGCGTCTGGAAGAAGTCACGCGGCTGAATCCAGGTTTTGCGGATGCGATCGTCGGCCAGCATCTCGTCATACTTCTCGCTGATGCTGATATCGCCAAAGGCCTGGCCGTAAATGCGCTCAACATCGTAGGGCGAGAACAGCGCCATCGGCTGGTTCTCTTTCGCCAGCCGGAAGGTGACATCGGGGATCACCACACCCAGCGACAGGGTCTTGATGCGGATCTTCTCATCGGCGTTTTCGCGCTTGGTGTCGAGAAAGCGGAAAATATCGGGATGGTGCGCGTTCAGCCATACCGCGCCCGCGCCCTGACGAGCGCCCAGCTGATTGGCATAGGAGAAGGCATCCTCCAGCATCTTCATGACCGGGATGACGCCCGACGACTGGTTTTCGATACGCTTGATGGGCGCACCGGACTCACGCAGGTTGGAGAGTAAAAAGGCGACGCCGCCGCCGCGCTTTGAGAGCTGCAGCGCGGAGTTCACGGCACGGCCAATGGACTCCATGTTGTCTTCAATGCGCAGCAGGAAGCAGGAGACCAGCTCGCCGCGCTGCTGCTTGCCGCAGTTCAGAAAGGTGGGAGTGGCAGGCTGGAAGCGGCCGCTGAGGATCTCCTCCAGCAGCGCCCGCGCCAGGGTTTCATCGCCCTGAGCCAGCGTCAGCGCCACCATGCAGGCGCGCTGTTCAAAGGTTTCAAGATAACGTTTGCCGTCGAAGGTCTTCAGCGTGTAGCTGGTGTAGTACTTCCAGGCACCCAGGAAGGTTTTGAACTCAAATCCCCACGTCTCCGCCACCTCATGCAGCGCAAGCAGGAAGTCGAAATCGTACTGGTTCAGCACCTCAGCTTCATAATAGCTCTCCGCCACCAGATAGCGTAAACGCTCGGCGCGGCTGGCAAACTTCACCGTGTTCGGCTCCACATGCTGCAGATGAAACTGACGGGTCGCTTCGCGATCCTTGTCGAACTGGATGCGCCCCTCCGCGTCATAGAGGTTGAGCATGGCGTTGAGCGCGTGATAGTCGAGCGTCACGCCGTTGAGGGTGTCTGTTGTTGCCAAAATTGGGTTACTCCCGCTTTAACGTTCGCGATGTCGTCCGGGGTTCCCATCAGCTCAAAACGATAGAGCAGAGGAACCTGACATTTTTTTGCAATGATGCTGCCCGCCAGACAGTAACCGGCGCCGAAGTTCCGGTTGCCCGCGGCGATGACGCCACGGATTTCCCGCCGGTTGGCCTCATCATTAAGAAACTGAATCACCTGACCGGGTACGGCACCGCGACTGCTGCCACCGCCATAGCTGGGCACGACCAGAATATAGGGCTGGTCGATATGCAGCGTCTGACGGGCATCAAGCGGGATGCGCCGGGCTGGCAGGCCAAGGCGCGTCACAAACCGGTGGGTGTTTTCCGACTGGCTGGAAAAATAGACCAGCGGGAACATGCGTTTATCCCCCGACAGCGGACAGCGTGCGCAGCGAGGCGATTTTGTCCGGGCGGAAGCCGCTCCAGTGATCGTTATCCGCCATCACCACCGGCACCTGGCGATAACCCAGGGATTTCAGGTTGTCGATCGCCTCGGGCTGGCTGTCGAGATTGATGAGCTGATAGGTCAGACCCTGACGGTCCATCGCACTCTTCGTGGCATTGCACTGGACACAGTTATCTTTAGTGTAAATAATAATGCGCATGATTCGTATTTCCCTCTGTATGCGGTTCGGGTGCCCGGCAATGACGCCGCCCGCCTGATTTGCGGCTTCATTCTGGCGGACATCGGGTGTCAGACTGATGGGTTAAATACTAGATGTAGGGGTTTTGGTGGTCAAGCCCACCAGATATAGGGTTTTATGATTTGCATTTGCGCAACACGGCCAAAGCCAGCAGGCGTGCGCCCTGCGACGCGGAAAAAATCTTTTGTAAATTTTACGGGCCGGATGACAGGCAAAAAAAAGCCCCGCACGCGGCAGGGCTCAGAAGATTTTTCGCGCTTAGCGGCGTGAGGCCAGCAGGACACCCACCACGATACCGAAAGCGGCACCGATACCGACACCGTGCCACGGCTTATCATGTACATAGGTATCAACCTGTGCACCGGCATCACGGGCAACCTGGGTCACACGGTTGCTGCCACCATTCAGTTTAGAACGGGTCTGCTTCAGCAGTTTTTCTGCCTGACTGCGGGCAGAGTCCACTTCGTCTTTGGCATCACTGCCATAAGATTTCAACAGCGCTTCCAGTGAATCGGCCAGTTCGTTAACGTCCTGATTGATATCAATGTCATCGTTTTTTACAGTGCGATTAAACATTTTTTGGCTCCCTTTGATTTAAAAACGTAATACTAGTGTAGACGACCTTGAGATAAACGAGACGCGGGAGGGGGCTTTAGGGAAAATTCCGAATGCCCGCTCTGTCATGCTGATGTAAGGTTGCGAAGCTTTTGAAAGAGGAGAGGATCGAGCATGTATTTACGACCAGATGAGGTAGCGCGCGTACTGGAAAAAGCGGGTTTCGAAATGGATCAGATTACCCCACGGGCCTATGGCTATCGCCGGGGGGAAAACTATGTCTATGTGAATCGCGAAGCGCGTATGGGGCGCATGGCATTAGTGATTCATCCGACCCTGAAAGAGAAGAGCCAGCCGTTCGCTGAGCCGGCGTCTGAAATGAAAACCTGCGATCACTACACCCAATTCCCTCTCTACCTGGCGGGTGATTCACAGGAACATTACGGCATCCCGCACGGATTCAGTTCCCGCATGGCGCTGGAACGCTACATTCAGAGCGTTTTCGGCTGAGGCATCAGGCCCCGCCGCGACGGGGCACTGACGCGCATGACCCCGCTCCCTGTTCTCCTGCCGTTGCAATTCCCGGCTGTGACGCGTATAAATTTGTCCCTTATAGATGTTTAGACGTCCATACGGATAAAATTGATGAGCGAACAGCCAACTTCCCCGCAGCAACAATTTAAACGCACCATGAAAGTCCGCCATCTGGTGATGTTATCGCTGGGCGGTGTCATCGGCACCGGCCTCTTTTTCAACACCGGCTATATCATCTCCACCACCGGGGCCGCAGGCACGCTGCTCGCCTATCTGATTGGGGCGCTGGTGGTCTGGCTGGTGATGGTCTGTCTGGGTGAACTGTCGGTGGCGATGCCGGAAACGGGCGCGTTCCACGTCTATGCGGCGCGCTATCTCAGTCCGGCGACCGGCTACACCGTGGCCTGGCTCTACTGGCTGACCTGGACGGTGGCGCTGGGCTCCAGCCTGACGGCGGCGGGCTTCTGTATGCAGTACTGGTTCCCGCAGGTGCCGGTGTGGGTCTGGTGCCTGGTATTCTGCTGCGCCATCTATCTGCTGAACGTGGTTTCTGCCCGCTTCTTCGCCGAAGGGGAGTTCTGGTTCTCGCTGATCAAGGTGGTCACCATCATCGCCTTTATCCTGCTCGGCGCGGCGGCGATGTTTGGCTTTATCCCGATGAAAGATGGCACGCCTGCACCCGGTCTGAGTAACCTCACGGCGCACGGCTGGCTGCCCAACGGCGTGCTGCCTATCCTGATGACCATGGTGGCGGTGAACTTTGCCTTCTCCGGCACCGAGCTGATCGGGATTGCCGCCGGTGAAACCCAGCAGCCGCAGAAGGTGCTGCCGCTGGCGATTCGCACCACGGTGGCCCGGTTAATCCTCTTTTTCATCGGCACGGTGCTGGTGCTGGCGGCGCTGATCCCGATGGATCAGGCCGGTATTGTGAAAAGCCCGTTTGTGCTGGTGTTTGAAAAGATCGGTGTGCCCTGGGCTGCGGATATCATCAACTTCGTGATCCTGACGGCCATTCTGTCAGCGGCCAACTCCGGCCTCTATGCGTCGGGACGTATGCTCTGGTCGCTGGCCAATGAGAACACGCTGCCACGCGCCTTTGCGAAGGTGAACCGGCGCGGCGTGCCGCTGCTGGCGCTGACCGTCAGCATGATCGGCGGCCTGCTGGCGCTGATCTCCAGTGTGGTCGCGCCTGACACGGTATTTGTGGCGCTGTCGGCCATCTCCGGCTTTGCCGTGGTGGCGGTCTGGCTCAGCATCTGCGCCTCGCACTTTGTGTTCCGTCGCCGTCACCTTCAGCAGGGCAAATCGCTGGCCGATCTCGCCTACCGCGCGCCGCTCTATCCGCTGACGCCTGTTCTCGGCTTCCTGCTCTGCCTGCTGGCGTGCGTCGGCCTGGCGTTTGATCCGACACAGCGCATCGCCCTGTGGTGTGGCATCCCGTTTGTGCTGTTCTGCTACGCCGCGTACCATCTGACCCACAAATCATCCCCGAAGCCTGAGGAGGCCAATGATGTCGTATAACCCTGTCGCGCAGGCTTTAACAGAGTCACCGCTGCTGATTCTGGATGGCGCGCTGGCCACCGAGCTGGAAGCGCGCGGCTGTCAGCTTGCCGATGCCTTGTGGTCGGCCAAAGTGCTGATGGAGGATCCTGAGCTGATCTATCAGGTGCACTACGACTACTTTGTGGCGGGCGCCCGCTGCGCCATCACCGCCAGCTACCAGGCGACCCCGCAGGGCTTTGCCACGCGCGGCCTGAGTGAGGAAGCGTCGCTGGCGCTGATCGCCCGCAGTGTTGAACTGGCACAGCGCGCCCGTCACGACTATCTGGCGGTGCGGCCCGATGCGAAAACGCTGCTGGTGGCAGGCTCGGTGGGACCTTATGGCGCTTTCCTGGCGGACGGATCGGAGTATCGCGGGGATTATGCGCTGCCGGAAGCGGAGATGATGGCGTTCCACCGCCCGCGCGTGCAGGCGTTGCTGGCGGCAGGAGCCGATCTGCTGGCCTGTGAAACCCTGCCTTCCTTTGCCGAGGCGCAGGCGCTGGTGAAACTGCTGGCTGAGTTCCCTGACGCCCGCGCCTGGTTCTCGTTTACGCTGCGTGACGCCGGACACATCAGCGACGGCACGCCGCTGGCAGAGGTGGTGAGCTGGCTGAATCAGCAGCCACAGGTAGTGGCGCTGGGGGTCAACTGCGTGGCGCTGGAGAGCGTAACGCCCGCCCTGCAGCAGTTGCAGACCCTGACCGACAAACCGCTGGTGGTCTATCCCAACTCCGGCGAGCAGTATGATGCCGGCAGCAAAACCTGGCATTCTGCGCCGTCGGGCTGCACCCTGCATGACAAGCTGGCCGAGTGGCAGCAGGCGGGTGCCCGGCTGATTGGCGGCTGCTGCCGCACCTCACCTGGCGACATCGCGGCCATCGCCCGCACTTGTCAACCGCAATAAGCTGCCGGAATCGGGCGATGATAGCCCGATTGAGGCGGAGAGGGGAGACTACACTCTGATCACTGATCACTCTGTGGACCCCCTCTATGAAACAGCGAATTCTGGCTCTGGCCGCCGCGCTGCTGCTCAGCGGCTGCGCCACCATTGTCGGCAATGAAACCCAACTGGTGCGCATTGACTCTCTGCCGCAGGGCGCGCGTTTTACCGTGCAGGATGAGCGCGGCTATGCGGTGGCGCAGGGTTTCACGCCTCAGACCGTTGAACTGGCCAAATCGACCGGCCGCTACTTCGGCAAAAAACACTACCTGCTGATGCTGGAAAGTCCGGGCTACGTGCCGGTCACGGTGCCTATCGAAGCACGCGCTAACCTCTGGTATCTGCTGGGCAACATTCCGCTGGGCGGTTTCCCCGGCTGGCTGCTGGTCGACCCCTTCTACGGCGGCATGTATGACCTCAAGCCGGAACATCCGCGTCCCTTTATGAACCCGGTTGGCGCGCGCGGCTGATTACTGCGCGGTCGGCTTCACCATTCCGCCTGGCGTTTTATGGCGTTCCAGATACTGATGCTGGAAAATGCACATGCGGATGGTGTTGCGGTACTCCCCGTTGATAAAGAACTCATGCTTCAGCACGCCTTCGATTTCGAAGCCGAGTTTGGTGTAGATGTGAATCGCCTTTTCGTTCTCCTGATCCACAATCAGGTAGAGCTTGTAGAGATTCAGCACCGAGAAGCCGTAATCCATCGCCAGTTTCGCCGCCTGTGTGGCCAGCCCTTTGCCCTGATGGGCCGGATCGATGATGATCTGAAACTCGGCACGGCGGTGCACATGGTTAATCTCAACCAGCTCCACCAGTCCCGCTTTCTGGCCGTCATGCTCCACCACAAAGCGACGTTCGGTCTGATCGTGAATGTGCTTGTTGTAGAGATCGGACAGCTCCACAAACGCCTCATAGGGCTCCTCGAACCAGTAGCGCATCACGCTGGCGTTGTTATCCAGCTGATGGACAAAATGCAGATCTTCCCGCTCCAGCGGACGCAGTTTTACCGTCATCGTCAGACTCCTTGTTAAAAACGTCGTCGCGAGTATACCGCAACGGCCGTGCGTGAGCAGGCGGGAAGCGCGAGCCGTGATGGCCGGGGAGACGATAAGGCGGGCAGAGGCGGAGCAGGAGGGGCCGGACAGCGGAGCGGTGCCGTCCGGCCAGCGATCAGGCGGTGATCTCTTCGATAATACGACCCTGCGCCATGCGCACGGCGCGATCGCACATGTGATCGATCACATCGGGATCGTGGCTGACCAGCACCATGGTCAGGCCATCCTGCCGTTTCAGATCGTTAAGCAGGTTGAGGATCTCCGCCTGCACGGACATATCCAGCGCCGACGTCGGCTCATCCAGCAGCAGGATCTTCGGCTGCAGCAGCAGGGCGCGCACGATGGCGACGCGCTGACGCTGACCACCCGAAAGCTGATGCGGATAGCGATCGGCCAGCGCCGGGTCCAGCCCGACGTGACGGAAACCCTGATCGATACGGTCGTTGATGTTATCGCGTTTCAGCAGCTTCAGCGGCTCCGCCAGCGTGCGGCGCAGACGGTGCCGCGGATGCAGCGAGGCATAGGGGTCCTGAAACACCATCTGCACTTCCTGCCGCAGCGCGCCGGTGAAGGCTTTGCCGGCCTGGACCTGATGACCGGCCAGCTGCATCTGACCCTGCCAGTGCGGGTTCAGTCCCGCCAGCACCCACAGCAGCGACGACTTGCCGCAGCCGGACGGGCCGACCAGGCCAAAGCACTCTCCCGCTCTGACCGTGAGGTTAACCTCATGCACCACGGTGCGCAGCTCGTAGCCCTGCTTATGGGCGACGCTTAAATTCGCAAGCTCAATCATGATTTGCCTCCAGTGCAGCGCGGTCCAGCACCGGTAACGCCTGGCCGTGGGTCGCCTTGCTTGGCCGGCAGGCCCACAGCGTGCGGGTGTAGGGGTGGGTCGCGCGGGGCAGGTTAGCGGCAGGCAGCGTATCGAGCAGCCGGCCCTTGTACATCACCATCACCCGTTCGCAGTGTTCCGACACCTGCTGCAGGTCGTGGCTGATCAGCAGCAGACCCATGTTGCGTGCCTCCACCAGACCGCGGATCAGCGCCAGCACCTGATCGCGCATCGCATGATCCAGCGCGGAGGTGGGTTCATCGGCAATCAGGAAGTCGGGATCGGTGATCAGGGCGATGGCCAGCATCACGCGCTGGCCCATGCCGCCCGAGAGCTGATGCGGATAGTGCTGCATCAGGCGACGCGGGTCGGGCAGGCCGACCGCATCCAGCATCTCACACACCTTCTCTTTGCGCTCGGCACGGCTCAGGCGGCGATGCAGGATCAGCGGCTCCTCCACCTGCCAGCCGATGGTGCGCGTCGGATTCAGGGCATATTTCGGGTCCTGCATCACCATCGCCACGCGGTTACCGCGCAGCTGGCTCCAGTGGCGCTCACTCAGCGTCAGCGCATTTTCGCCCGCGACCTGCAGCTGGCTGGCCTGCAGATGCAGCGACGGAGAGAGTAAGCCCATCAGGCTGCGGGCAGTCAGGGACTTACCGGAACCGGACTCACCGACCAGCGCCACGCGTTCGCGGCCCACGGAAAAGGTGATGTTATCGACCAGCAGCGCATCATCGCTGCGAATGGTCAGCCCCTCAGCAGAGAGCAGATTATTTTGCATGACGGGTATCCAGTCGGTCGCGCAGGCCATCGCCTGTCAGGTTAAAGGCCAGGCTGGCAAACAGAATCGCCGCGCCCGGTGCGGCAGCTACCCACCACTGATCGAAGATCACTTTACTGCCTTCGGCCACCATCGACCCCCATTCTGCCGTCGGCGGCTGAACGCCCATGCCAAGGAAACCGAGGCCGGCAGCGGCCAGAATAATTCCGCCCAAGCTCAGCGCGGCGCGCACCACGGCGGTCGGCAGGCAGAGCGGCAGAATGTGACCGAACATCAGGCGAAAGCCGGTAATGCCCTGCATCCGCGCGGCGGCCAGGTAGTCGCTGCGGCGCAGCGCCAGGGTTTCCGCGCGCGCCTGGCGGGCAAACGGCGGCCAGCTGGTCAGCGCCAGCGCCAGCGCGCCGTTCATCAGGCCGGGGCCGAGAATCGCCACCAGTGCCAGCGCGATGACCAGGTTCGGCAGCGACAGGAAGATATCGGTAATGCGCATCAGCACGCGCTCCGTCCAGCCGCCCACATACCCGGCGGTGATGCCGATCAGCAGCCCGGCCGGAATGGTCAGCACCAGAATCAGCGACACCAGCAGCAGGGTAGGGCGCGCGCCATAAATCACGCGCGACAGCAGATCGCGGCCAAAGCCGTCGGTGCCGAACCAGTGCTGCGCCGAAGGTGGCAGCAGGCGGCTCGACATGGTCTGCAGGTTGGGATCGAACGGCGCAATCAGCGGGGCTAACAGCGCCATCAGAATCAGGATCGCCACCAGCGTCAGCCCAACGGTTAACGAGGTAACGCGTTGACGGCGACGGCGTGGTCGCAGCGTTTCGAGTTCAGAGAGTTGTTGCGTCATCGGGTTCTCGGATCGGTTAACCAGGTTAAAACATCCGCCAGGGTGTTAATCAGAATAAAGCAGCCGCCGATTAACAGGGTTGAGCCCAGAATCGCCGGCACGTCGCCGGAGAAGAGTGCGTTGGTCATATAGCGGCCCACACCCGGCCAGGCGAAGACGGTTTCGGTCAGCACCGAGCCTTCCAGCAGCGTGGCGTAGGAGAGGGCGATAACCGTCACCAGCGTCCCCAGCACGTTGGGGAAGATGTGACGCAGCAGGATGCGCACCCGACCCGCGCCTTTGGCTCGCGCCAGCACCACATACTCTTTGCTGCTCTCTTCCAGCAGTGCGGCACGCAGCAGACGGGTAATGCCCGCCATCGCCAGCAGGCCCAGAATCACCACCGGCAGCCAGAGGTGCGCAATCGCGTTGCGGAACATCTCCGGTTCACCCGACAGCCAGCTGTCGATCAGCACAAAGCCGGTTTTCGGCTCCAGGGTATAGACCCAGATGTCATCCAGCCGTCCCGGTCCGGCAGACCAGTGCAGCACCGCATAAAAGAGCAGCAGACCCAGCAGGCCGAGCCAGAACACCGGCACCGAGTAGCCGAGCAGGGAGATAAAGCGGGCGAGGTTATCGATCCAGCTGCCCGGTTTCCAGGCCGCCAGCAGCGCCAGGGTGACGCCGAAGATAACCGCGAAGATCATCGCACAGGTGGCCAGCTCAATGGTGGCCGGGAAGGTGGACATCAGGTCGCTGCTCACCGACTGATTCGTCAGGCGGGAGACACCGAGGTCGCCCTGCGCCAGATGTTCAATGTAGCGCCAGAACTGTGTCAGCACCGGCTGGTCAAGACCGAGGTCGTGACGCACCTGCGCATAGGTCGCTTCACTGGCGTGATCGCCCGCGATCTGCTGCACCGGATCGATCGGTGAGAGATGCGACAGCATAAAGGTAAAGGCGAGCAGGCCGAGCAGCGTCACCAGCAGCGACAGCACGCTGCCGAGCAGACGCCCGCCCCGCTGCCAAAAAAGCCGGGCGAACCCGGCTGAAGGAACAGACTGAGCCATTACTTGGTGACCTGCGAGTAATACACCATGTCAGGGTTGATGCCCTGGACATAGCCTTTCAGGTTGTCGCGCAGGGCGATCAGGTTCTTCGCCTGCATCCCAATCACGTAAGGTGAGTTCTTCATCACTTCACGCTGCATCGCTTCATACAGTGCCACCCGTTTTTTCGGATCGCTTTCGGCGGTCGCCGCAATCCCCTGCTTGTTCAGCTCAGGAATGTGCCAGTCTGAACGGTAAGCAATGGTTTTGCTGCCATCTTCCGGATTGTAGGCAAAGGAGGCGGCATTGGTGTTGGGATCAAAATAGTCGGAGCCCCAGGCGTTCAGCGTCGCTTCATACTTATGCGCTTTCACGTTGGTGGAGACTTCGGAGCTCAGACCCGGCACTACTTCGACCTTCACGCCGCCTTTGGCGAAGCTGCCCTGCAGCGCCTGCGCGATATCCAGATAAGGCGGCTGGTTGCTGGTGGAGAGCTTAAAGGTCACATTGGTCAGGCCCGCTTTCTTCAGAATCGCTTTGGCTTTTTCCGGGTCGTAGCTGTAAGGCGTGTCGTTGATCGCGCCCAGGAAGCCTTTTGGCAGGAAGGACTGATGCACGTCGAACTGGCCTTTCAGCAGCTCATTGGCGATGCCTTTGTAATCCCACAGGTAGCGCGCCGCTTCCCAGAAGGCCGGGTTCTTCAGCGTGTCGTTCGCGCCGATGTTGAACTGGATATAGTAGAGCGACGCCATCGGGATCGCTTCGGTCTTCACGCCCGCTTTGCCGTTCAGCGCGGCGATCTGGTCAGCGCCCAGGTTACGGGCAATATCCGCATCACCCTGTTCCAGCAGCAGACGACGCGCGGCCGGTTCCGGCACGTTTTTGATCAGGATGTTTTTCATTTTTGGTGCGCCCGCCGGTGAGGTCGGGTTGGCACTCAGCAGCACCACCTGATGCATGACCACTTTACGGATCTGATACGGGCCGCTGCCCGCAGAGTGGGTGGCCAGCCAGGCGTTACCGAAGTCGCCGTTTTTCTGGTTCGCCATCGCGGTTTTCTCATCGACGATCGAGGAGACCGGCGCGGAGAGCAGGCTCAGAACGTAGGTCGGGCTGACGTTGGCGGTCCAGCTGATCTGCACATGGTTGTCATCGACCTTTTTCAGGAAGCCATCGACGTTCTCTTTGGTCCAGCCGAGCTGTGTCAGAATGAAAGAGGGGTCCAGGTTCAGTTTGACCACGCGGCCCAGCGAGAAGATCACATCTTCCGGGCGCACAGGGTTGCCGGTGGAGAACTTCGCATCTTTGCGCAGTTCAAAGGTCAGACTGCGGTTGTCGCTGCCAGGCTGCCAGGCGGTCGCCAGCGTCGGCTTCAGATCCACCGGGTTCTGCGGGTCAGACTGGACCAGGCGCTGATAGATGTTGGTGAAGGCCTGAACGCTGGTCAGTTCAAAGCCTTTTGCCGGGTCAAAGCTGTCTGCATCGTCTGTGGACTGCGCGATGACCAGCGTATCTTTGGGTGTGGCGGCCTGGGCTGTGAAGGAGGCAGCCAGCGTCAGCGCCAGCAGTGATGGAATTATAGTTTTCATGAAATTTCCTTGCCTTAGAAAGTTACGCGAGTTTACGAAAGGGCCGATGTGAAGAATAGTCGAATATGGGCTAATCATATGCCTTAAAGTTATAAGCGATGAGTTGTGGTTATAACAGCGTAACGGCGTTGTTAGCGAAGCGGCAGGCTGAGCAGAAACAGAACCTCAACGAAGCGGTTATTTCCCGCGAAACGGCTTTACCGCAATCCCGCTCTTCTTATAATAGCGGCATCTCACTACTGGAGTATTCCGTTGGACAGTCACCCTGAATTAACGATTATTCTGGCAAGCTGAATTTTCTTTGCTGCTTGCCAACCGGCGAGCAGCGATCCCCCGTTTTAATTCCCGATCGCGCTCCTTAATAATTTCCCGTTGCCTGTGGGAGTGCGCGTTATGCTGCTGTTTATCTTAGCCCTTTTTCCTCCGCCTCGTCTGGCGTAGCTCAGGCTGCGCCCGACCGCTGATATCAGACCCGGATTACGCTGTGTTTAAACAGCGTCACGCTTCGCTGCGCGCGACATTATTTTCTGCGCAGTCAGAAACGCGTGTTCATTTCCCAGGGTCGCCTCATTAAATAACCCGGCTACGCCAGGTTTTATCCATGCACGTTATTTTGCGTGCAGGACAACCATTGCTTTAAAACAGGGAGATGTCGAAATGAGCGACATGAAACTGGAACAGGCTGCCATCCTCGCTTCCGGCAACCGCAACGATAAAAAAAGTAAAAAAACATTTGCCGTGACCCGGCAGGCAGGTCAGCACGTTGAGATGACGCTGGCGAATCTGCGCACGCATCGCCAGGGGCTGACCCAGGCTGAAGCGGCGAAACGCCTGGCCACCTATGGCCGCAATGAAGTGGCTCATGAGAAAGCGCCACCGGCGCTGGTGCAGCTGCTGATGGCGTTTAACAACCCGTTTATCTATGTTCTGCTGGTCCTGGCGCTGGTCAGCCTGTTTACCGACTACATACTGCCGCTGCGCGCCGGTCAGGAGACCGATCTCTCCGGGGTGATCATCATCTGCACGATGGTGACGCTGAGTGGCCTGCTGCGTTTCTGGCAGGAGTTCCGCACCAACCGCGCGGCGCAGGCACTGCAGTCTCTGGTGCGCAGCCAGGTTACCGTGCTGCGGCGCGAGGCGGGCAGTGAAACCGCACAGCGTCAGGATGTGGATATGAGCGAGCTGGTGCCGGGCGATATTATTCTGCTCAGCACCGGCGATCAGGTGCCCGCGGATGTCCGGCTGCTGAGTTCACGCAATCTGTTCATCAGCGAAGCGGTGCTGACCGGAGAGTCTCTGCCGGTGGAGAAACAGAGCCTGGATGCCGGTATCGACGCCCATGACCGAACCGATCAGGAGCTGCTGGCGTCAGCCAACATCTGCCTGATGGGCACCAGCGTGGCCAGCGGCACCGCCAGTGCCGTGGTGGTGGCGACCGGTGGTGACACCTGGTTTGGCTCACTGGCCTCCTCGCTGACCGGCAGCCGTCCGCAGACCGCTTTTGATCGCGGCGTTAACAGCGTCAGTAAACTGCTGATCCGCTTTATGCTGGTGATGGTGCCGGTGGTGCTGCTGATCAACGGCTTTACCAAAGGCGACTGGATGGATGCGACGCTGTTTGCACTGGCGGTGGCAGTCGGGCTGACCCCGGAAATGCTGCCGATGATTGTCAGCGCCAACCTGGCAAAAGGCGCCATTGCGATGTCACGCCGCAAAGTGATCGTTAAAAAGCTCAATGCCATTCAGAACCTGGGGGCAATGGATGTGCTCTGCACCGACAAAACCGGCACGCTGACCCAGGACACCATCCTGCTGGCGCATCATCTGGACACCCGGGGCGCGGAGGATGCGGAGGTGCTGCTGCTGGCCTGGCTCAACAGCGGCAGTCAGAGTGGCGCAAAAAACCTGATGGATCGCGCCGTGCTCTGCGCCGGAGACAAGGTTATTTCACAGACCCGGCGCAGCCAGTATCAGCTGATCGATGAGGTGCCATTCGATTTTACCCGCCGCCGCGTTTCGGTGCTGGTGGAAGATCTGGCGCAGCATCGCTCACAGCTGATCTGCAAAGGGGCGGTGGAAGAGATGCTGGCGGTAAGCATCGCCGTCCGGCAGGGCGATGAAGTCGTCGCGCTGGATGCGGCACAGCGCGAGGCGCTGCTGGCGCAGACCGAACGCTACCATCAGCAGGGCTATCGGGTGCTGCTGGTGGCGACCCGTGATGATGAGCTGCACGCGCCGCTCAGCGAAAGTGATGAGCGCGATCTGGTTATCCAGGGAATGCTGACCTTCCGCGACCCACCGAAAGCCAGCGCCGGCAAGGCGATTAAAGCCCTGCGCGACAGCGGCGTGGCGGTGAAAGTGCTGACCGGGGATAACCCTCTGGTGACGCAGCGGGTCTGTGCCGATGTCGGGCTGACCGATCCGGCGATGCTGACCGGCGAACAGATTGAGGCGATGGACGACACGCAGCTGGCGCTGGAGGCGGAACGCTGCACCCTGTTTGCTAAGCTGACGCCGCTGCAGAAATCACGTCTGGTGCGCCTGCTGCAGCAGAACGGTCATACCGTGGGGTTTCTGGGCGATGGCATCAACGACGCGCCTGCGCTGCGGGCGGCTGACACCGGGATTTCCGTAGACAGCGCGGCGGATGTGGCGAAAGCCTCGTCAGACATCATCCTGCTGGAGAAAGATCTGCAGGTGCTGAACGAGGGGGTATTAAAGGGACGTGAGACCTTTGGCAACATCATTAAGTATCTCAACATGACCGCCAGTTCGAACTTCGGCAACGTTTTCTCGCTGCTGGTCGCCAGTGCCTTTATTCCGTTTCTGCCGATGCTGTCGATTCATCTGCTGATTCAGAATCTGATGTATGACGTCTCCCAGCTGGCGCTGCCGTGGGACAAGGTTGACCGTGAGTTCCTGAACAAGCCGCGCAAATGGGATGCCGGCAACATCAAACGCTTTATGCTGTGGATGGGGCCAACCTCGTCGATTTTTGATATCACCACCTTTGCGCTGATGTGGTTTGTCTTCAGCGCGAACCATGCGGGCGTGCAGTCGCTGTTCCAGTCCGGCTGGTTTATTGAGGGGCTGCTGTCGCAGACGCTGGTGGTGCATATGCTGCGCACCCGGAAGATTCCGTTTATCCAGAGTCGCGCCACCTTGCCGGTGATGCTGACGACCCTGGCGATCATGGCGCTGGGAATCCTGATTCCATTCTCACCGCTGGGTGCGATGGTCGGACTGGTGCCGCTGCCCTGGCAATATTTCCCCTGGCTGGTGCTGACGCTGTTCAGCTACTGCCTGGTGGCGCAGGGCATGAAACGTCTCTACATCCGTCGTTTCGGTCAGTGGTTCTGAGGAGGGGAAGATGAAAAAAAGCAGGCTGGACCGCGTTTTTGTCAGCGTCATGATTATCGGCGTCACCCTGATTGCGCTGACGGTTCTGGTGCGGTGACAGAAGAAAGAGCGTGCGGCAGCGAGGTGACTCGCTGCCGTTTTTACTGCCGGGGCACCTATTCCTGGTCGCGCTCCCGGCTGGCGCGCTGACGCTCGTAATACTCATCTTCAGCGGTGATGATCTCATCCAGCAGGGAATCCATATCCACGTCACGCTCCTCTTCCACAAACTGGCCGGTGAGTGTCGTTTCCGGGGTTAACTTACCCTCTTCATAGAGCTGCCAGATCTCGCCGGCATAGCGCGTCTTTAACAGCTGCGGGGCGAACTGCCCGAAGTAGGCGGTGATGTTATTCACGTCACGCGTGAACATCGACTCCGCATGGTTGTTGGCCGCCGCATCCACCGCCTGGGGCAGGTCGATGATGACCGGTCCCTGATCATCCAGCAGGACGTTGAACTCCGACAGGTCACCATGAACGATACCGGCACAGAGCATGCGAACGATGTTGCGGATCATGGTGTTAAAATCGGTGATCGCCTCCTCTTCGGAGAGCGTTACGTCGCTTAAGCGCGGCGCGACCGAACCATTGGCGTCGGTGACCAGCTCCATCAGCAATACCCCGTCGATGCAGAGATAGGGCTGAGGCACGCGCACCCCGGCGTTAGCCAGGCGAAACAGGGCGTCGACTTCGGCGGTCTGCCAGGACTCTTCCTGCTGCTTACGGCCAAACTTTGAGCCTTTCTGCATGGCGCGGGCGTTACGGCTGTTACGGGTTTTCCGGCCTTCCTGATACTGAACCGCCTGCTTAAAGCTGCGCTGGGTCGCCTCTTTATAGACTTTGGCGCACTGCACTTTGTCACCGCAAAGCACGGTGTAGACGTCTGCTTCCTTGCCGCTTTTCAGGCGCTGCAGCACATCGTCAATCAGGCCGTCATCGACCAGGGGCTGAATTCTGTTTGGGATTTTCATGCGGCTTTATACCTTATTTCACCCGCTTTTCGTATCAATTTGCGCTGATGGAAAACCTGAGCCATGCGTGAACAAAGTCTGTAATTCTACCCTGGAAAACGCTTCAGGGGGATGATCCTTGCCTGACCCGCGTTTCTGACCGGTTTTTTTCCGCAGGCCGTCAGAGAGTGGCGTGCTGAAGCAGAAGGAGATGCGTGCGGCCCCGTGGCGCAACAGAGAAACCTAGGGAGTATGGCGTCAGATGCGCAGCGACGGGACGGGTTCAGGAAGAGAGGGGCAGCGGGCCGGTATCCTGGTGCGGCGGCGCACAGGTATCCGGCCCTGCGGCGGGGTTACTTCAGGGACTTGAGCACTTTGACTGTGCTTTCAATGTCGATCTCATCTTCGGAGAAGATCAGCGTCGAGCCCTGGAAGGTGGTGACCGCCAGCTTTTTCAGCGAGCGCATCTCACCCGGTTTCGCGTCCGATTTAGGCCGGATGTTATTCAGCAGCAGTCCTACTGAGAGCACCGCGTTCTCTTTGTCGATACCAGTATCCGCTGGCACTTCTTCGCTGTAGACCAGGTAAGACTTGATCGAGGTGATTTTCAGCCGCTCGCCCGCGATGAAGATATATTTACTCTCCGGGGCCACCTTCACCGCATAGGCGGATAAGCCTTTGTTGTTGGTGGTTGGCTCAAACGTTACCGCCGCATCTTTCTTAATCAGATCAGGATTGGCGACCTTAATCACATGAAAATAGCGGTTATCGCCGTTTTCATCTTTGATAAAGCCGAATCCTTTATCTTTAAACCAGGTTGTGATTGTTCCGTTCATCGCCATTTTTCTTGCCTGCTTACTCTGCTCAGTTTTTACAGCGCGCAGTGTAAAACACAATGCCTGCGCAGACTATATCAGTCTGGACGATAATTTTCCGGCGTGCCAGGGGCGGCGGCGCGTCAGGCGGCGGGGTAAAAAGCGGGGCGGAAAAGGGGAAGGCGGGGATATCAGGCTGTCCGGCGCCGTGCTCCGCAGCGGAGCGATCGGGCAGGCGCACCAGACGGGCTGCCGGAAAGCGCAGGCCCGCCTGAGGGTCAATCGCCGTTACTCATTGCCCCAGCGGTTCAGGAATTCAGCGATATCATCAATACGCTGCTCGTCGATGCCCGCTTCACTCGCCATCTCCTGCTGCGACGCTTCACTGATCTCCTCGTTGTTCATTAAACGGGTGATCAGCAGCTGGAAGTAGTGCGCCAGCGGGGTGCGTTCCGCTTCGTCCACCGGCTTCGCGGACTCGGTCGCATACTCATCGGCGACATCGTAATACTTAAGAGGGATTTCGTTGGTCATAATGGGGTCCGCTGGATTAACGTCGGTTCAGAGGCTGCCAGGGGGCCTGGCGTGTGGCGCTATTATTTCGTGTCTGGACGGGGGCTGTAAAGGGGGAGAGGCGGCAGATGACACTGCCGCGTAATCGGGCTGTCTGCGTCAGGCGGTAATACTCTCAATCGGCTCGACAAGACACTCCGGGTGCGCCTGCAGGCGTGCCAGCGCCTCGGCATAGGAGGGCATGGAGTCGGCCGCGCCAGCACGCTCGACACAGAGTGAGGCAAATGCCGCAGCAAAGCGCGCCGCCTGCGGCAGGTCATCGCCCGAAGCGAGCCGGGCGGCGAGCGCGCCGTTGAATGCATCTCCCGCGCCGGTGGTATCGCGCGGCTGCGCCGGGAAGAGCGGAATGCGCTGTTGCTCCGCAGGCGTTGACAGCAGGGCTCCGGCGATGCCCAGCGTGATGATCACCTGACGCGCCCCTTTGCGATGCAGCACCGCGGCGGCGCGGCGGGCGCTGTCGAAATCGGTGACGGTCACGCCGCTGAGCTGGGTCGCCTCGGTGCTGTTGGGCGTCAGTAGATCGATCTTTGCCAGCAGCGCATCGCTGACTTTCTGCCAGGGGGCCGGATTGAGGATCACAAAGGTGCCGCTGGCTCGGGCGTTATCGATCATGCGCTGGATGGCGCTGAGGTTATTTTCGAGCTGCACCAGCAGGATATCTGCGGCGGCTACCGTCGGCTGACAGCGCGTTACCTCTGCGGCCGTCACGGTGGTATTGGCGCCGGGATAAACCGAAATCATATTTTCCGCATCATCGCCTGCAACATAGATTAGGGCGTTACCGGTGGGCTTCTCCTTACAGGTAAAGAGCGTAATGGCGTCAAAGCCGGTTTTCTCCAGATGACGACGTGCAAAGAGGCCGAAATCATCGTTACCCACTTTCCCGATGTAGTGCACCCGCGCACCTGCGCGCAGCGCCGCCGTGGCCTGATTTGCTCCTTTTCCGCCCGCACCCATCATGCTGTGGTGCGCCGTCAGCGACTCACCCGGTAGCGGAAAGCGACGCATTACGGCGACCACATCGAGATTAAAAGAGCCGAACACACACACTTTTCCTTTCATCCTGCGCTCCTGAACAGGCGTTCGGCGGCGAGACAGGCACCGCGACAGCCCGTGTAGTCGGTTGAGTGGCTGAAAACAATCTTCAGGTTTTCGCGTGTGACCGGTGGCCGCAGATGCTGCTGGATCTGGCTGCGCAGCAGGGCCAGCGGAAAATCAGCCATCGCCAGCACGCCGCCGCCAAGGATCAGATATTCCGGGTCGAGTATATTCATCTCGGTGGCGATCAGCTGCGCCAGACGTCGCACAAACGCCTGAAGTTCTGGCTGCTCCCCATGGCGGGTAAACAGCGCGGCGATCGGCGTGTCGGCGGCGTTCAGAGCGGCCCAGTGACTCAGCCAGTGACCCGAGGTCAGGGTCTCCGCACAGCCGCGATTGCCGCACGGGCAGGGGAGGTCGTTTCCGGCGACGGGCACGTGGCCCAGTTCACCTGCACCACCATGCTCGCCGTGATAAAAGTGGCCATTCAGCCACAGGCTGTTGCCCATCCCGGTGCCGGGATAGAGGCCCACGGCGTTATCCGGCAGCTGCTCCAGCTGCAGCAGATCCCACAGCATCAGATGGTTCACATCTTTGTCCATCGCGACCGGCACGCCGAGTTGCGCCGCCAGACGCGCCGCCACCGGCTGATGATCCAGCGCCTGAATAAAGGGCAGCGAGATCACCTGTTTCCTGTCGCGGCTGAGGATGCCGGGCAGCCCCAGCATGATGCCGCTGACCGGCTGCTGCTCCAGCGTTTCATCAATGAGCTGTGCCAGAGCCTGCAGCGCATCGGGCTGCTGCGCCCAGCTGGTGGTGGGCACCTTGCGAAAGCTGCTCCAGACGCCCCCCTCTTCCATCAGCTGCAGCCGGGTACCGGTGCCGCCGATATCGATACCGAGCCAGCGTGATCTCATGCGGACACCTTCGTCAGCCCCTGGGCCTCATCAATGCTGTCGCGCATCATCTCCCACGCGGTGGCTAAATCGTCATGGATATTGAACAGGCCGGAGGTGCCGACAATCAGCACTTCCGCACCTGCGCCGATCAGCTGGTGATAGGTGCGGGTGTTGCAGGAGCCGTCGATCTCGATCAGATAGTGGAAGCCGTGCTGCTCCTTCAGCGCTTTCAGCTCACGCACCTTTTCCACCATTTCCGGAATAAAGGGCTGTCCGGCGTAGCCGGGGTCGACCGTCATCACGGTGATCTTATCAAGCAGATGGATATAGTGCTGAAGGTATGACACCGGCGTCGCCGGATTCAGCACCACGCCAACCTTTTTGTCGAAGCTGCGGATGAGGTTAATGACGCGAAACGCATCGCGATTGATGGTCTCCGCGTGCGGACAGATATAGTCAGCACCCGCTCTGGCGACCGCCTCGATAAAGTCGGTTGGCTCTTCCACCATCAGATGCACGTCGATCGCCACGCGGGTAAAAGGACGGATCTGCTCAATAAAGAAGGGAGAGAGCGTGATGTTCTTAACGTAGTGACCATCCATGATATCCACGTGAAGAAAGTCAGCGCGCGAGTCGAGGATCTGCAGCTGGTGCTTGATCTCCATCAGGTTCATACACATCAGTGACGGGGAGATTTGAGTACGCATCATACTTCCTTCTTTTCAGTCAGAGGATTAAGCACCGCGGCCAGCCTGCTGAGCTTTACGGCACGGTGTTCGTTGAATCGGGTTTTGAATTGTTTGAAGGCGAGAACCACAATCAGTACCGCGCCCCACATGGCCAGGCTGACGTGCTGGCTGATGTTCATCAGATTGAAACCGGTAGAGAGCACCTGCAGCGCAATCAGCGCCAGCACCACGCCGGTCACACGGCCGAAGCCACCGTTGGGATCGGTGCCGCCGAGAATAATGGCCAGCACCGTCAGCAGCAGATAGGCGTCGCCGTAGCCCATACGGGCGGAGTTGAAGCGCGCCATCATGATCAGCCCCGCCAGCACGCAGAGCAGGCTGGAGATCACATAGACCAGCATCACCATGCGATGGGTGTTGATCCCGCTGAACCAGGTGGCGTTGATGTTGCTGCCGCCCATATAGATGCATTTACCGGCGCGGGTTTTACCAAGAAACAGCGCCAGCAGCGCGGCGGCGACCAGGAACACCCAGAGCGGCAGCGGCATACCCAGCAGCGTGTCAGCTCCCAGCGCCTGCACCACCGGCGGCATGCCGCTGACGGCCGCGCCGTGGGTCAGCCAGATCCCGATGCCGTTCAGCGTCATCATCGTCGCCAGCGTCACCAGAATCGGGTGTGCGCCGATCCGCGTCACCATCAGCCCCGTCACTACGCCGATCGCGGCCGCGATCAGCATGGCGCCAAGGATGGCGATAAAGAGCCACAGTAGCTGCAGCGCCATCCCGGCACCGGCGGGCAGGGCGCTCATCAGCGTCCAGGCGATAAACAGCGCCGTGAGGTTAGCGGTCGCGATAATGGCGAGGTTCAGGCCGCCGCTGAGGATGGCGATAAACATCGCCAGCGTCAGTAAGCCGAGTTCCGGCAGCTGAAACGCCATACTCATAAAGGTGGAGTCGGTCAGGAAGCGCCCCGGCAGCATCACCGTGAAGGTGGCCAGCGCCAGCGCAATCAGCAGCATCAGGCCGATGTTGGTCCCGTCGGGTCGCAATGCAGTCAGTGATTTCATCATCAGTGCCCTCGGTCACACGAAACTGACGTCAGTTTCTTTGCGTTTTTTGTAGTGGGTCACGGCGATCGCAATCATGATGACGCCGCCTACCACGATATTCATGAAGTAGTTCGAGACGCCGACCAGGTTGAGGCCGTTCTTGAGAATGGCGATCAGGAAGACCCCCATCAGCGTGCCGCTCACCGTGCCTTTGCCTCCCATCAGGCTGGCACCGCCCAGCACCGTGGCGGCCAGCACGTCCAGTTCGCCTCCAACCAGCGCGTTGGGCACCACCTCGCCCATGCGATAGACCTGCACCAGCCCGCCGATGGCCGCCATCGCCCCCAGCCAGCCATAAGCGAACACGTGAATCAGACCGACGCGGATACCGATACGACGGGCCGACTCCGCATCGCCGCCAACGGCGTAGAGCTGGCGTCCAAGGTTGGTTTTGTTCAGCAGCAGGGCGGTGACAGCGGCGATCAGCAGCATGGTGACCAGCGGCAGCCCGACCTGGAAGCTCTCACCCTGCCAGCTGAACGGCAGCACGTTGCGCAGCGTGATCCACCACTCCGGCAGCGAGTAGAGGCTGCGGCCGCCGGTAACCCACATCAGCAACCCGAACAGCAGCGACTGCATGCTGATGGTGATGATGATGGAGACCACCCGCAGCGTGGTGATCAGCAGGGCATTGACCACCCCGAACAGCGTGCCGCACATCACCGCCAGCAGAATGCTGAGCAGCGCATTGTCGAACTGGAACTGTACAAACAGCGACGCCAGCAGGTACTGCACCACCGAGGCGACGGCCGCAAACGAGATATCGATCCCGCCGGTGACCAGCACCACAAACAGGCCCAGCGCAAAGATGCCGGTAACGGCGTAGCTCTCCGCCAGATCCAGCAGATTCTGCATGGTGAGAAACTGGTCGCTGGCGAGCGAGAAAAACAGAATGAACGCCAGCAGCACCCAGGCGAGCCAGCCCTGACTGGAGTGCGGACGGAAACGGGAAAAGTCAGGCATTGATCACCTCCGCCAGCTGCTGCTGTTCGACGCTATCGGGTTGGTATTCGGCATGGATCGTGCCATCGCGGAAGTGGAGGATCCGGTCGCAGTTGTACCAGACCTCCGGCACCTCATCAGAGATCAGGATGATCGACAGACCCTCTTTCGCCAGTTCATGGATCAGCTGATAGATACTGGCCTTGGCACCCACATCGACGCCGACGGTGGGAGAGTCGAGGATCAGAATGCGCGGCTGGGTCAGCACCCATTTCGCCAGCACAATTTTCTGCTGGTTACCGCCGGAGAGGGTGGAGATGGCGAGATTTGGATCGGCGACGCGCACGCCAAGCTGCTGGATCCACTGCAGAATCAGCTTGTTCTTACGGTACTCATCGATCAGGTGAAAGCGGTTCTGCAGCTTGTCGAGGATCGGCAGCACCATGTTGTCTGCCACCGACTGCTGCTGCACCAGGCCCAGCGTCAGCCGATCCTCCGAGACGTAGCCGATGCCCGCTTTGATCGCATCTTCATGGCCGCGAAAGCGCACCGGCTTGCTGTCGAGCCAGATCTTGCCGCTGTCGGGACGTGTCATGCCGAACAGCGACAGCGCCAGCTCGGTACGGCCGGAACCGAGCAGCCCGCACAGTCCGAGCACCTCACCTTCATAGAGTTTAAAATTGACGTCGTGATACTGACCGGCGCGGGTTAACGACTCGATCTCCAGAATGGCGCGATCGCTGTTGCGCGTCGGGGCTTTCAGCTGATAGTCGAGTTTCAGGCCGGTCATCAGCTCTGTCAGATGGTGCGGCGTCATCTCCCGCGCAGGCCAGCAGCCCATTTTGCGTCCGTCGCGGATCACCGTTACGCGGTCGGAGATCTCCAGCACCTCATCCAGCCTGTGGCTGACAAACACCACGCAGATGTTTTTATCTTTCAGGTAGCGCACGGTACGCAGCAGCTGATTGACCTCAGTGCGGGTCAGCGAGGCAGTCGGCTCATCCATGATCACCAGCCGCGCATCGGCGACCAGCGCACGGCAGATCGCCACCTGCTGACGCTGCGCGATAGAGAGCGCCGCGACTTTCTCATCCAGATCGAGATCGAACTTCAGTTCGGTAATGATAGTGCGCGCGCTCTCCCGCAGACGTGCGCGGTGGTGCCAGCGCAGCAGACCGTTGAGGTTATGCTCGAAGGCGATGTTCTCTGCCACGCTGAGGTTGGGGAACAGCGAGAGATCCTGATAAATCACCTGGATACCGAAGTCGCGCGCCTGCCGGGTAGTGAGGCGCGGCAGCGTCGGACCGTCGCCCAGCGTGATGCGGCTGCCGCTGTCCGGGGCGTGCACCCCGGAGATAACTTTGATCAGAGTGCTCTTGCCACAGCCGTTGGTGCCCGCAAGGCAGTGCACTTCGCCTGCCCGCAGAGTCAGGGAGATATCGCTGAGTGCGCGGTTACCACCAAATGTTTTCGACAGATTCCCGAGCGCAATCAATGTCTGTGGAGTGACCTCTTGCATATCAGAGCCCCATTTTTACCAGTTTTGGCAGGTTGGCTTTATCCAGACTTTCGGTGCTGTTACCCAGAATGGTGTGGGTGGCTTCATCCACTTTGACTTTGCCCAGCCCTTCAATCGTCATGCCATCGGTGATCGGCTCCTTCTTCTGCATCATGTCGGCGATGCGGACAAAGACTTCGCCCGCGGTCTCCGGATTCCAGATGTAGCCCCCTTTGATGGCGTTACGCTGCACCAGCGAGGCACCCTGGCCCGGACTGAAAGAGCCAATGACGCAGACCTGGTCGATTTTTTTACGGTTCATCACCGCACGCCCGGCGCCGATAGGTCCCTGTGAACCAAACGCCAGGATCCCTTTCAGATCGGGATATTTTGACATCAGCTCATTGGTGGTACGGATGGAGTCATCCAGCGATTCGCCGACGCCAAACTTGTCGGTGACCAGCTGCATTCTGGGATAGTGTTCTTTCTGGTAAGTGAGCGCGGCGTCGGTCCACTGCTGATGCAGAGGCACCGTCAGGCTGCCGACGTACATGGCATATTTGCCTTCGTCATGCATGCAGCTCGCCAGCGCTTTCATATGGTTGATGCCGTGAGTGGTCGCATCGACCAGTTCGAAGTCCCAGTTGGCCCCCTGCTGGCCGGGTGACTCATGGGTAATCACCTCGATACCGGCGTCACGGGCCCGTTTCAGCACTGGCTCCAGCACTTTCGGGTCGTTGGGCACCACGCCGATGATATCGACTTTCTGCGCAATCAAATCTTCAATGGCGCGCACCTGAAGCGCCGGGTCCGCGGCGGTCGGCCCCACCATCCACGCATCGATACCGCGTTTAGCCGCTTCACTTTTAATGCCCGTCTCCATGGCATTGAACCAGGGAATACCGCCTATTTTGACCACAATACCCATACGTAATTTATCTGCGGCCTGCGCACCGGAGGCGGCAAACAGGGCAAGCAGAGAGCAGGCGATAAGATGTTTTTTCATACAGACTCCGGATTAATTTTTAATTAGCTGCATGGATTGATAACGCTGAGAACAGACGATGACGTTGACACCATTCCATGCCAGTTCCTGTTCAAGCTCTTTATCTTTTAACTGGTCGGTAATAAGAAAATCGACATCACGGTAGTGACAGATTCGGGCAAAAGAGGGGCGCAGGAATTTACTGCCATCCATTAAAAGATGTTTTCTTTCTGCGGCCAGCAGCATCTGTTGTTTCAGGTGCGCATTATTTTCATTGCCTTCACGTAAATATCCGTCGTTGCCCAGACTGCTACAGGAAAAAAAGATTTTATTAATCTGAAATTCACGCAGTGGCTGCTCGGCCACCACGCCGTGAAAATCTTCATCGCGATCGGAATATTCCCCACCCAAACAGATCGTGCGGATACTGCCGCGCGCCGCCAGCGTCTGCACGATACGCAGCGAATTGGTTAATACCGTTAACTCAATGTCCGGCAGCTGTCGCGCCAGATACCAGCAGGTGGTACTGCTATCCAGCAGGATGCAGTCGCCGGGGCTGATAAAGTCGAGCGCACGCTTGGCAATGATCATTTTTTCATCAGCGTGCTCATTAATTCGCTGCCGGAAGGATAATTCGTTCTCTTTAGCGATTCTGTTATTTCCCGGCGTGCCGGTGCTTTGTTTTTTTATCAGTACAGCGCCGCCGTGGCTGCGCTGTAATAAACCGCGCTTTTCCAGCTGGCTTAAATCCCGGCGAATGGTTTCCTGTGAAACCTGACACAGCGTGACCAGCTCTGAGACAATTACCCGGCCATTAATATTAATCTCATTAATAATTCTTTGCTGTCTTTCAATCGGCAACATACTTTTCCTCCGATGGAGATAAATTACTGGAAGCGAACATGGGAAAATGTGGACTGGGCAGGAGTCCACGCGGGCAAATAGTGACGCCCTTTATTAAGTGATGAAGTCGAAATAAAACATGCAAAGCCATGCAATTAATTGCAGGTAAAAGTGATTCCCCTCACATATTTTCGCGGTGAGGGCCGGTGAAAATAAAATACCGGCTGAACAGACTATACCGCTGTTACGGGAAAGGCATGACTGTTTGTGACCGTTTATGTGGGTTTGACCGTTTAAGCTTACGCTTTAACGTTTTCATGAAGGGAAGTGATCCATCTGACAGCAGGCGGGGAGGGTGAGAGTCGTACTGCGATTGCGGGCATGGTGAGGGATGGAGCTTATTTATTGGCCGGGACCTCGGGTCCCGGCTGTACACTCTATGTTCTGCGTCGCCAGCGGCAGACTTACCGGCGCATAAACCGTGCCCGCCACGGCTTGAGAACCCATAACGCCAGCCCGGCAGTAATAAAGTCGAAGGTAATCGCGCAGCCAAAGACCAGGTGCCAGTTATGGGTGTGCTGATACATCAGCGCCGCCAGCGGGCCGCCAAAGATCGAGCCTATACCCTGAGAGATATAGAGCCAGCCATAGTTGGCTGAGGCATTTTCACTGCCGAAGGTGTCGGTGAGTGTGGAGGGAAAAAGCGAGAAGATTTCACCCCAGCCAAAGAAGACGACGCCTGAGAGCAGAACGAACAGCAACGGATCTTCACGGCACGCCAGCCACAGCGTCATCGCCACGCCCTCCAGTGCGAAGGCAATAAACATGGTGTTTTCACGCCCATAGCGGTCGGAGATAAAACCAAACAGCGGTCGCGTTAAACCGTTGGTGAAACGATCGATGGTCAGCGCCAGAGGCAGCGCGGCCATACCGAAAATGACCGCCTTGCTGATGCCGAAGTCTTCGGCAAAAATCGCCATCTGCGACGTCACCATCAGACCCGAGGTCGACATCATCGTCATCATCACAAACATCAGCCAGAACAGCGGCTGACGCAGCATTTCCCCGGATTTAAACTGGCGCTGGCTCACCACGGGTGCGGATGATGTGCTGACCGGCGTCATCATGCTGGTTCCGGGCAGCCTTAAGTTCTGACTGGCGAGAAGACCTACCGCAGCGAAGAGCAGGCCAAAAACCGTCATTGTCTGTTCTAGACCGTAGCTGTTGAGAGAGATGGAAATGGGGAAGGTGGTAAAAATCGCGCCCATGCCGTAGCCCGCCGCCACGGTTCCGGCGGCAAAACCGCGCTGCTGTGGAAACCATTTCATCACCAGCCCCACGACGCCTATATAAACAATTCCCGTGCCCAGTCCGCCGAGGCAGCCATAAACCAGATAAAGTGCGGCCAGGCTATCGACCCGGGCGGCAAAGACCCAACTGAAGCCAGCCATCACTGTACCTATCGAAATCAGCAGACGCGGGCCAAAACGCTCCACCAGCCGACCCTGAAAGGGTGAGAAAAAGGTCTGCAGAATAATCAGCACTGAGAACGTTACCTGCAGTTCCGCCAGCCCGACGCCAAGTCTGGCCATCATCGGTTTGGTCAGCAGCGTCCAGACGTACTGCGGGCTGGAAATGGCTGCCATGCAGATTAAGCCAAGCAGAAGCTGTACCCACTTGCTGTGTTTCGCTATTACCACTGGTTCGCTAATTGAGGTCATGGCTCTCTCCGGAAGTACGTTCTGTTATGCAGCCAGATTCCGCCCGCTCTGTATGCCACTCTTATGGCGTGGCAGATATCCGGACGGTTAACGGCTGATGCCAAATCTTTAAGATCATCATCCCTGTGGAACGACGTGACTGGAGAAGTTTGCAGGAAGTGTGCCAATCCAAAAACTCTTCAAAATCAGGAGTTAAAAGGAAGGGCAAAGTGATAAGTGTGATGCAGTGCAAAATATGAGTGCGCTGAGTTGGTGCGCAGGAAAGGGATGAGCGTGGGCAGTGACTGATTTAAAGAGGGTGTGCTGAAGAGGTTACAGGAAGAATGAAGGAGACGAAAAGCCGGCAGGGTGGCGGGATTTCAGGGGGGAGAGGGGCAGCTGGCAGAGTCTGGATAACTATCGCAAACTATTATTTTCGTCTGATTCAGTTTTCTTACTTGTACCAATTATTTTTTCATCAGGAAATGTACCCCTGAAAGCCTCATTTCTCTGACGAAATCTGACGCACAGTCATCAGGAATCCATGAGCGGTGGTTTCCCAAAGTTCAGGCGAAAAATCAAACTCGTATCGTTTCCTGAACTCCTCTTCGACACCATCACCATAAGTGCAGATAAAATCATCAACTTCTTCGACGAGATCTTTGAGCATCCAGTCTGGCGCTGACCTTTTGAATAGTCGAATGATGCCCTCAATCGTATCCTCGCCATCATTGATGATGTCGGCGTCCTGGTTGAAATAACCGAAAATAAGCTGGTCAAGAAAGTAGAAGTTTTGCATTTTGTACCTATAGATCCGGGAAAGCGGTGAGAATGTAATAAGGTTTGCCGTTATATTACTGAAACTCAATAACAATTCTCACATTTGTCATGACGATCCGCTGGTTATTCCCGCGCCTGAAACCGTAGCCAATCGCTTTACCAGATGCATAACGAATAGTAAGCCTTGCTCCCTGCCTGCCTCCGCCAAGAACAGATTTTATAACGCCCCGATTAGCAAAGAGCGCTCTCGATATGGCTTCTTCTGCAACATGCACATTGCTAAAGGTGGTGGAATACTGCAAACGTTTATTCGCTTCAAAGCGGGCTAATAGCTCTGTATCGCTTTTGCCAACATGTGTGGAAAGCGTGTGTCCGCCGGGTTTAAAACCCGTCATTGACTCATGCTCACAGAGTTTAATGCGGCCAGCCCTTACTGCTGCTACCCGGCTTGCGCCGATGCCAAGTGCAAATCCTATTGGAACAGCAATATCGACAGTCAGCCCGATTTTCATCGCCGTATCGTCATCTGCTCCAAAGGATTTTGCAATCGCTGATGCTGCCTCGTAAGTTGCCGTGCGGGTGTCTCTACCCACAATGAGCTGGTTTGCAGCAGCGTGAATGCTATCAAGACTATGTGCGCCAACAACTACACATCCTGCTTTTGTTAAGCCAGTAGGTTCAGGTGCGATGCAAAGAGCGGTGGCACCAGCCAGCTCAAGTGAACCCATGACAAGTCCAAGCCCTCCGATAAGGCGGTTACTCATCGTTTCCGCTTCTGTCACTGTTTTGTCAGAGAGCGCGGCAGCAAGCTGAACAGGGGACATCGCGATCTTTATGCCATCATCCATAATGCAACCTCATGTGTTTAGAAGATAAACAGGGCCATTCTAAACTTTTTTCTGACATGACCAATCATTTCAGAGCCAGAAATGATCATAGTTAAAAGGATTTGCACTGATCATTTTAGATTTAAGTATTCTAAATCATTCTGTTAGGTGTTGAAGGTATAAGGGCTGCGTGTATATCGGTGTACATATGGAGTAATCACTTCTGGCTGGAACTTAAAAAAAGCGGCCTGAACCGGTTCGGTTGCTGCGGGGGGGTAATGACTGCATGCGGGTAGTCAGTCGGACCCTCTGTTTTCATTCAGAAGCAGGGGGGTGAAGTCCACGTTGCTTACGTTGAACAGCTACTGCTCGCGGCGGTGTGAGGTGAACGTGCCGGTGTCACCACTACAAAAGCTAAATCAGTCAGCATCAGGAATGGATAATCGTCGCGATTATTGACTGGGTGTCAGTAGGCCGCAGACAAAAAAAAGCCCTTAGGGCTTACGCCGTGCGGGCTCTTAGGGCTTCAACGGATGACTTTGATAATCACCGATGGAGAATTTTAGTGGCTGGCGGAGTCTGAACAAAACTCGCAAGCTCATGTATTTAGGTGTTTTTATCTAATTCAACTTTGTGTTGTGTACCTAAACGTGTACCAATTATTAGATCTCATACCCAGGAACGTCATAGCAATGATAACGAATGCACGGCACTAAATCCAAAATAAAATGATTTTAGAGAAAAGTGTTCACACTGTTCACTTTTGTTTTTTTATTTATTAAAATCATTGGGTTAGGTGGTGAATGGTTTAATGCGGGATGTAAACTAGTGTGCACTGGGGGTAATCACCTTGGCAAAGATGATCAAAAGCTACTCAAGCTACTATTAGTAATGTCAAGTTACTAGGCGCTACTATCTAAATGATCCGCTTTGCGCTTAAGCATAATTTACCTAAATCCATTGATTAACAACTTGATGCTGACCAGTCAATCTAATCTGTCTCAGGACTAGCAATCGAGAGGATGATGCTCAATCAATTCATAAGTAACAGATTGACTTCAATCTGATAAAACTGACATAATTCAGAAGGATGGGGCAGGTACTTCCTCTTACTTATGTAAGGGCGGCTCTGATAATCAACAGCGACCTTTGCTGTTTAAGCTTTTAGCTTGATCCTGCTTAGCAGGGTGTTCAACGATTCCAATCTCTCCTGCCCCTCCAAATCCCCAAAAAATCAAATGGAGTTTTTTATGCGGGACAATATCTGGTTTACATATAAAGCACGCATTAATGCACACCATCGTTTAGAGTGGCTAGAGAAACATTCTCAGTTCATTCTCGTCTGGTATGCCATATTAAGCGCAGTACTTTCCATCATATCCATACGCTTCCCAAAAGTCTTGGGGGGTAATACTGATATTATTGCGTCAATACTTTCTGTGGCTTTGCTAGGTATCTCTCTCGTAGTTTCAAACCTCGATTTTCGCGGAAGAGCGATTTCCATGAGAAGGAACTATCTGGCGTTACAACGATTGTATGCTAACACTTCTGATAGCGTTCCTTTAACACCCGCACAATTAGATAAATACCATGAATTACTCGATGAGGTTGAGAACCATCTTGATATTGATGATAAGGCAGCCCGCGTAGGCCAAACAGGATTGAGATCAAGGTTCCCTACCGATGATGAAAAGCAGAGTGTTAAGCGCTGGAAAGCGAAGCGATTTATATTCACTTACTCCTTCTATTTACTCCCTCTCTTGATGCTTTGGATAAATTATGACTGCTAGCCGAAAATTCAGAAAGTCTTTTTCGGAACGAAACCTCCTGAGGATTTATAAGGAAAAGATAAAAGAATCTGGAGCTATTGGGATTGACCGAGTACGCCCCGCCAAATTAGAACCTATAATTAAAAGTGAAGTTAAATTCATCTCTGAAAAAGTTCTATCTGGTAGTTATAAGTTCACCGCATATAAAGAGAAACTAATTTCAAAGGGAGCCAACTCAAACCCGAGGCAGATTTCGATACCTACTGCTAGAGACAGGATTACGCTCCGAGCTCTCTGCGAATGCCTTACGGAAATTTACCCCGAATCAAGGTTAAGGCTCCCACACGCTGTCATTAATTCACTAAAGGCTTCACTTGAAAGCGGTCTTTATACAGAATATGCCAAGATAGATCTCAGAGCTTTCTATCCTTCAATTGAGCATAAGTTAATAATTGATGTGGTAAAAAATAAAATTCGTAAGAATGAGATTAGAAAATTAATAATGTCCTCGTTGGAGGTTCCTACAGTAAGCGAATTTAAAGGGAGCAAAGGGGTCTCGTCAAATTGCATAGGAGTACCTCAGGGGTTAGCAATTTCAAACATATTAGCCGAAATTTCTTTGTCTATTTTCGACAAGGATATGAATGCGACGCTAGACATATGGTTCATGCGTTACGTTGATGATATTTTAATATTAACTCCTGATGGACAGGCTGAATCAATAGCATCTAATGTTATTGAAAAACTCCAACATCTGAATTTAAATCCTCACCCATTAAATGACGAAAACTCAAAATCTAAAACTGGCTCTCTTAATGAATCCTTTGACTTTCTTGGCTATCACATAAGCCAAGGGAAATTGCTAATTAAACATGAAAGCATTCTCAAATTTGAAGCATCACTGGCAAAAATATTCACCGGTTACAAACATGCATTAATGCAGGCCAAGAGTAAGGCGGATAAAGAGCGTGCGATATCTTACTGCCAGTGGAAACTCAACCTTAGAATAACAGGATGTGTATTCAAAGGGAAACGCCTGGGATGGGTATCATATTTCTCACAAATAACAGAAACATCTCAACTTCGTTCCGTTAACCATACCGTGAGTCATCTCATTCGTCGGTTCGGGCTCTCATCCGATATAAAACAAAAATCCTTAATAAAAACATTCTATGAACTTCGCCGAGGAGCCGCCGATACATTCAAATACATACCTAACTTTGATAACCTAGATATAGCTCAGAAGAGGGAACTAGTGTCAATGTGGATAGGCAAAGCCAAAGCAAAAAAAATGAGCGACAGTGAAATCGAAAGGCGATTTAACTATATAATTGCAAAGTCTGCTAAGGAACTTGAAGAAGACATCTCAGGAATATCATAAAGCTATGAACGTATCTGGCACCAAAGCTGAATTTGATTAGAAGAATATGTAGCTAGCTCTGAATAGTGGTCGCATTCTGAGCGTGTCACTGACCCGGTTTCCATTACAACAAGATTTGAATTTTTCTCCTTACATTTCCGCGTATATGATAATAATTATCAATACTCTTTCAAGCTATAAACCTCATCTTTATGTTGTTATAGCAGCTCTGACCCCTATAAGGAGGAGCTTGAGATAGCTCTTGGCCGAAAGTTCTGACGAAAATCTATAAGCGGAAAGTATTTGAAAATCTAGTTTGAACGTTTTAGTACTAATGAATTGGTTAGCTTTGGTGTAACATTATAAAACGGCATTATGGCGATACAAAATATGCCATATCTCTTTCTAGGCGGGTTATGATTTCTTGAGGATTTTTAATGATCATCAGTAATAAAACGAGTGAAAAACTTCGTGACTTGATAAACGAAGTGACTGAGTATCGTTCCGGCCCTAATTTAGTAAAGTTTTTTAATGCATTAGGCTTCAATCATTCATATGGACAAGGCTTCCCCTCTCGTTGGAAGTATACAGATGATTGTTTGGAAACAATCAATGGAACACCACGGCTTGATAAATGTATAAAAGAAGTTTTCAATCCTATCAATTTCATTAGTCGCCTTGATGAACTGGATGGATATATTTTTGATTTTAACCAGTACTTAGCTTTCGATAAATGGCAAGTAGTTAGAAACGAAGCTGAAATAAACTTCAAGAAGCTTCACAGAGTGGAATTAAATGAGAATCCGGTGAAATCCAGCAGTCTTTCTGAATCTGACTTTTTAAGTCGTGAGTTTAGTGGTTTTACAATCTCTGATTTAGGATTAGACATTAATGTAACAGAAGTTCTGAACAAGCGGATCGATGAAATTGAAAAAACATATACTTCGGCAGCCTACCTCTCTACGATACTAATCGCTGGTAGTACTTTAGAAGGGGTTTTTCTTGGGTTAGCTTCAAGTTATCCACGAGCATTTAATACAGTGAAATCTTCACCTAAGAATCGTGATGGTAAAGTTCAGCCTTTTCATGACTGGACTCTCGCAGCTTTTATTGATGTCGCTAAAGATTTAGAAATTATCCAGCTTGACACTTATAAGTTCTCACATACTTTAAGGGACTTTCGTAATTATATTCATCCTTATCAGCAAATGTCATCAGGCTTCACACCAAGAGAACATACAGCTAAAATTTGTTTACAGGTACTTAAGGCTACAATCACAGAAATAAAATTAAATTTAAAAAAAATACATAGTTGACTCAATTAGCAAGATCTTTAGCAGCTTCAGACAAACGGCTTCGATCTTAGCGAACCTTAGGAGGCATTGATAATTGCATAAAATATAAAAAACCGGCCTAAGCCGGTTTACGTAGGGTAGTAATTAGGAGCTGCATGCTGGCAGCCAATCAGCCTCGCTATCCTCATGTAGCGTGAGGTTAGTCTGTATGCCGTTATTAGTCCTGCGTTTTAACAGGATTCGCTCATACTCTTTCAGCGTCTGCGGCACGGCCTGGCCGAAAGCCGTCAGGCTGAGCGGGTGCTGATGGCCGCGTGACTCCATAAATGACAGGTAGGCATGATAGAGATAGCGCTTCGGATTCAGCGGGCGAATATTGGCGTTACCAATAAACAGCCCGTTTGGCGTGCTCAGCGGCATCAGGTATCCACAAAAATCAACCAGCGGATCGGCCTGTCGTTTGATATCCAGCGCTTCACCGGAAGTCTGCTGCGCCTGTAACAACTCGCGCGCTTCGTTTGGTGATGAGAAACGCTGCATCAGGTGACGAACAATCACGGCCAGCTCGGTGCTGATTTTGTCCAGCAATTGCGGATCACGCTCTTTTGCCGGTATGACTTCGGGGAACGTCAGGATAACCCGGCGGCGTGACACGCCGCCGCTGCGGTCGCTAAAGCGCATCGGATTGTTGTTCACCGCCAGAATGACCGCCGGGATATGCGTTGAATAGGCGTCACGGTATTTCGGATCGATTGCCACCGCATCGCCACCGGTTATCGCCTTGATGCCCGCGCCGTCGCCGCTCCACTTCTCCTGATCGGGCAAAATAATCAGCGAGAAGCCCACCACGCTGGCGCGCTCGCGGGAGGATTCCAGCGTGTCGATGGTGGCGGACGTGGTGTTGTCTTTTCCGGCCAGCAGAGTGGCTATCGAGGCCATCACACTTTTACCGCTGCCGCCGGGGCCGGTCACCTCAAGAAACATCTGCCAGTCATAGCGGTTTGCCAGCACCATAAATAACGCCGCGAGGATGCGCTCCTGCTTGTCGTGATTGTGTCCGGCGGCCCGCGTTAACCAGCGCCAGAATGCCGGGGCGTGGTCGGCAAGGTTTTCACCCGGACGCGGGGCGGTGTAGTCCACGCTGTTGACGGTGCGCAGCCAGTGCTCGCGGCGGTGCGGGCTGAAGGTGCCTGTTGTGGAGTCATACACGCCATTACGGAAACCAATCAGGCGACGGGACGGTTCACCCATCTGCGGCACCATCAACTTGAGCGTGTCCAGCACGCTGCCGATACCGGCGGCCGAGAACGGCGCGCGCACCTTCTGAAACAGCGCGGCGATTTCCCGGCGCAGCGTCTTCGCCTCCATCACCTGCCATGCGCCGTTTTCATAGCGGCAGATTTCCTCCCCGACCGGCGGCACGGCCAGCGCCTGCCCGTAGTGGGCGACCAGCAACTCGGCTTTCTGGCTGGCGCTCATGGCCTTCAGGTCAGCCTCGCTGACGGATTCAAACGGGCTGAGTGGCTGCTGCTGCGTGAAGGCGGTGAGCTGCGCCTGCGTGGCGATATCGCCCTGCACCTGCCACACGTCGTTCCAGTCACCCAACACCGGCGGCAGTGCGGCTTTACCGCCACAGGCTTTCGCCGCTTCCTCTGCCTTTAACTGGCCGGTGCCGTTATCGTCACGGTCGGCGGCAATCAGCATCATCGCATCAGGATGCGACTCACGCAGCCGTTTCGCCAGCGCGGGCAGGTTGTTGGCGCTCAGCGCCACGTAAACCGCCTGGCCGGTCAGCCGGTGCACGGTCAAGCCGGTGGCGTACCCTTCGGTGAGCCACAGCGTTTTGCCGTCCGGCTCGCCTGCGAGCCAGTACGTGCCTTTCACCTGTCCGCCGGGCAGGATGCGCTTGTCGCCTGCGGCGCTGATGAGCTGCACGTTAACCGCCGTGCCGTCTTCACCGGTCAGCGGGATGAGCACGTCCCCGGGGGCAAAGCGGATGCCACCACAGCGCAGCGCATCAGCAAGTGTGAGCGCCTGCGTGCCGTGCAGCCCTTTCGATGAAAGGTAGGCGTTGTCCGTGCGGCTGACAGCGGCGGCGATAAGTGCCCGCGCCCGTGTGGCGGCGTCTGCCTGCGCGCGACTTTTGTCTGCGGCTTCATCATGCATAACCGGGGCTGAGTCCGGCAGCGTGCCGAGCATTCCGGCCACCTTCATGGCGGCCTCTTTAGCGCTGATACTGAGCGCCTTTTCCACCAGGTTAAGGCCGTCACCGGCCCCGCACTGGTTGCACAGCCACGTTCCGCGCCCGTCCTGATTGTCGAAGCGGAAGCGGTCTTTGCCGCCGCACACCGGGCAGGCACCGTGCCGCCCTCCAGCGTGCACGCCGATGCCCAGGGCGGGCAGAAGCTGCGGCCAGAATCCGGTGGCCGCCTTTACGGTGTCAGAGACGATATGTTTCATATGTGCTTCCTCCCTCAGTGCAGCGTGATGCGGCTGGCGGCCGCAAGCTGGCTGCGGAAAAGTTCATCCATCATGGTGACGCCGAGCTGCGTCAGGCGCGGCGGCGCGGTCAGCAGGTCCGGCTCAACCATATCGCCCAGCATGGTGCAGGCCATTTCCATGCCCGCATCGGGGCCGTGGCGGCGCACATAGAAGCTCTCCAGCTCAAGGGCAATCGTCATCTGCAACTCATCGAGCGTGGCTGAAACGGTGATGCCGAGGTTTTTGCAGGCATCCAGATAGCCCTGCGCCAGCGCGCGGCGGTAAACGGCGGTGCGTACCTCAACGGGCAGGCAGGAGTGATTAACGGTCATCATGGCGGGCCTCCGTGGCTAACATGCGGGATTCACAGGTTTCAACGACTTTACCGAGCTGGTCGGTGAGCAGGGCGACGACCGAGGCCAGCGCCGCGCCGTCAGGCACGCAGCCGCGTGCGCTCATGCCGTTCACCGAGTCGAACATATCAAGCACGGTCACGCCGACCGCGTGCGCGTGGAGCAGGCGCAGGTAGTCAGCGTGGGGAATAGGGTAGGTCTCACTGTTATTCAGGCGCTTTGTGAGCGTGTTCATGCGGCCACCGCTTTAACCGGCAGGCGACCGGCAAAGGAAAGTACGTAATCGCGGGCGAGGCGGGCGCGGGCGCTGCGCTCATCGCATGCTATAGTGCGCAGCATGCAAGGACGGGCGGCGGCATCAGTGCGTCGCACGGCGGCAAAAATAAAGGTGAATTCGGAATGAGACGTGCAGAGGATCACTGCCATGATGAATAACTCCTTTGTTAGCTGAAAAGAGCTACCACAGAAGTTCTCACGCTTGGGTGGTAGCCCGGACGGGGGTGAGAAACCGGCAACAAAGGAAACCGGCCAGCCCGAAGGCTGCCCCGCCCGGGCCACCATTACGCAGACGGCGCAACGGCGAAAGAACCGTTGCCCGGATAATGGGTGCACTGAGGCGATGACACAAAAAAACACGCTTGGCGCGTGTTGTGTCGCCTTTGTTTTGCTCGGGTTCTCACGCCCGGCTGCCGATTTTGCGGCAGCACGAAAACTGTATAACGGCCGCTCGCCAGAGAAAAGCCTTTTTTCACACATCGGGGCTATTTCCTCAGCAACCGGTCAGGACGTGATCGGATTGCGGCGGATTTGATCGGAATTTCCCGCTCTCTTTCTTCACCCGCTGCCTGGCAGGCTTAGTTTTTTTACTCAGCACGGAGATATGGCCGTGCATCCCGCCGGTAAAGATGGGTGCCGGAGCCGGTTTGCCGCTGACGACTGCCGTCGGGCTTGCTGCAAAAAAGGCGGCTTCTTCGCGGGTGAGCGGACAGTTTTTCGTGCCGATATTCAGCCTAATCATGCTGTACCTCCGGCGCGCTGTGCGATGCGGGCCTGCATCCAGCCGTCAATTTCTGACGCCAGCCAGGCGACGTTTTTACCGCCAAGTGAAATCTGTGAGGGAAACTGCTCCCGGCTGATTAAATCGTAAATGGTCGAGCGTGACAGGCCGCAGGTGCTGATGACTTCCGGCAGGCGCATAAAGCGGTCGCGCGGGAAAAAAGCGTCGCGGATTGCAGGAATGGCGGGGGCCGGTACGGATGAAACTGTGTGCATTGTGTTACCTCATTATGAGTCCGGCCGGTGCTGTCCGGTTCCGGTGGCGTCTTCAGGTAACCCCCTATTCTGAGAATATTTTTCGGTAAGTAAACAAGTGTCCGGCTTGCTGAGATAAGCACGGATGAGTGTTTTTTAACCATCATTTGCCATTAAATTGCAATGAACTGCAAACATTTGCCATTTGCAAGTTTCAGGCAATTAAAAGACTGTTATTGATAGGATTAAACGCTGAAAAAATGCTCGCCAGAAAAAAGCTGTTATATGAGGTTGCGTGAACACCGGTGAATACTCAGTGAATACTTAATTTTGAAGTATTCACTATCTTATTTACTGTATTTATTATCTTTTTTAGCTCAGTGAACACCAGTGAACAGTTATATAAGAAATATAATCAGTTAAGGGACCATCCCGCACCGGTTGTGCCCTTGTCTGCTCATCGGCAGGCGGAAAGCAATGAAATGCGCTGTCCTGTGGTACACGACAGAATGGCCTCATCCTTTACAGACGATGAGAGACCACCATGACCACCCCGGAACAGAAACCTGCATCACTGGAACGCTTTGAGAAAGCCCGCGCTGAGCATACCGAAAGGATGAAAGCCTATAACGGCATCTGCGCCGATATCGTCCGCTGTGAAAGAGAGCAGCAGGCGGCCATCGAGGCAGGGAAAGAAGCCGAGAGCAACTGGCGCACGCGCTTTCGCAACCTGCGAGGCAATCTCACTGACGAGCTGCGCGCCGAACACTCTCAGCGCATCGCCAGCCGGGAACTGGCCGATGAGTTCGGCGGGCTGCTGAAAGAGCTGGCGCTGGATAAGCAGGAGGCGATGCTGAAATGCTGCGGCAGTGGGAAAGAGTACGTTGAATCACACCGCGAGGCATTTACCGGGTTCGCGGATGCACACTGGCAGTCAGCCCTGCGTAACGTGAGCCCGTCGCTGCTGTGGGCCATTAAGCTGCGTATCCGCCGTGAAGAACTTTCCCCGACGTTTGCCGGAGACGACCGTGATGCGATTCAGGACGTGGCTTATCTGGTTGGTGAAGCACTGACGCGGGAAGCGGCGGCCCTGCCGGACAGTGTAATGGAAGAGGCACCGCTACTGGAGAATATTGGTCTGTATCGCCCGCCGCTGACGGGTATTGATATGGAGCTTTACCGCCATCCTATGCGCCGCCAGAAGCTGGCTGAATCAATCCGGGCGCAGCGTGCAAAACTTCAGGAGGGCAGCCAGAAATGATGCACTGCCCTTACTGCAAAAGCGCGGCGCACACCAAATCGAGCCGCTATATGTCAGAGCAGGTAAAAGAGCGTTATCACCAGTGCACTAACCTTGACTGCTCATGTACTTTCAAGACGAATGAGAGCATCACAAAGGTGATCACCGCACCGCCACAGCCGGAAAACGTACCGGAAATACCACCGGAACCGGCAAGAGAACGTCAGACGCTGGGCCGTTACGGTTCTGCATTCCGCTAGGTTCATTAACCCCGCACAGCCGCTGCCTGACCAGCGGCTTTTTTGTGTCTGTCCTTTGTCTTTCTGAAGCCCTTTTTCTGGCCAGCCGCTTTGTAAAGAGCCGTGCATGCATAGCGTGCATGAATCTGCATGCAAAATCATGCACCGCTTTCCCCCGTTCAGGCCATACCGGGCGCGGCCCGGCCCGCATCATGCACCCGCATGAAAAGCGATGCATAAAGCGGGCAGGCGTGGCGGGGATAGCATTGCGCGCTGAGGGCAGCCAAAGCAAAGTTTCATTCATGCAGCATGGTTTCCTTCAAGAATGCTCCATGCTTGATATAAAATACGAGTGAAATGTACTCTGTTTCAGTGTGTTAGTTTTTTATTGCATGGTTTCCAACTCTATTTTTCATGTTTTGATAAAAACTCATTTGCAAATTATAAAGTGATGGGTATAAATTAATGCATAAGAGTTTTTTTGAATACGTTACTAATGAATTAAATTTCTTTTCTTTATGATCATTTGTAAGGAGTGTCATGTTTCTGCCAAATAAGCATATAAATTTTTATCTTGAGTCGGAAAATATTGGTTTTTGGATAGATTATTCATATGAGGATAAATCGGTAGGTATCATTGTTAAGGTTCCATTCACCGCCATTAAAGGGATTCTGCTAAACGCTAAAGTTGAGTTTCATCTTGCTATAGTTTCAGCAAACTCGAGGCATTTATGCATAGGTATGACCATCTATGATATTGAAGAAAATCCGGCAGTATATGTAACTACCATTCGGGATAAACGCGAAGTTAAGGGGTTGCATAAGTTGTTATATGGTTCCTATGATAATATAACTCTAACTTTTTATAATGAGTTTACCCATCCTGTGGTATGGGCAGATGTTAAGTTTGAAGATGGTTTTTTAGAAGAATCTAAAAGGCTGGTGAATGTAGGGTATACCACAACAAAATCATTCAAAAATAGCTACGAGGCGTCTGATTCATTTTATAAGAAAATTATTCCAGATTTTGTTTGTAATAACGAATACGATACACAAATTAACAGCTCCTATCTAAAGTTGGAAAATATAAAATCTATTTTATCGTCTGTAGTCGTTCCTGGTCTCTCTGATTTGTCGTATGATTTATCTGAAGGGGAAAATGGAAGTGAAGGATATGTGCAAGAAGAGATGATTGCCCATGCCTTATCATATTTGTTCGGAGATGAAGTTTTGAAGTCACCAAATATTAAACAGGGTGATAAAATTAGAGAATTAATCGATGTAGCTGTTATAGATAGTTCTAGTGTACTTCTAATAGAGTCAAAAGCAAGTGCTATTATAGAAAAGGGAAAGTTGGTGTCATTACCTAGAAGAAATAGCAATACTTACGGGCTTATTAAAAAAGCAATAAGTCAGGTTGAAGGGGTTGCAAAGCTTTGTAAGAATGGGGTGGCTTTTTTTACTGATGGGAAGAATGGAGAAATCACACCATCTCAAAATATTCATATTATTATAGTGGTTTCAGAAATGATTTACGATGATCCTGATAGTCAATTTAATCATTCAACAAATTCAATATATGATAATAATGGCTGTAAAGTACAACTAATGGATTTAGGTATGCTTATAAATTTCATTAAATTATCAAGAATGAATAAAGTCCGTTTTTGGAAAAAATTGGACGAAAGATTTGAGTTATCTTATAAAAACCTAACTTACAACATAAAGGATGTTGATTCATCACTCCCGGTTTGGTAACGCCATATATTAAGTAGAGAGATAAATTAATATTCCTCTACTTATATTTTTTTCTATGTGAATTTTAAAGTTGACTTTTTACCTCCTTCCCCCACCAATTCATTAATGCAACTCTTTGTGTAAGATAGATAGATCTATTATAAGCTCGCCGGACTTCATTTTTATCAGTATGTGCGAGGGCTGATTCAATAACATCTCCGTTAAAACCCGCCTCATTTAAAGCAGTGCTTGCGATAGATCTTAAACCATGAGCTACTAGTTTCCCTCCGTAGCCAATCCGTTTTAAAGCAGCATTTGCAGTTTGGCTATTCATCGGTTGTTTCGGATCGTTCCTACTTGGGAAAACATGTTCTCGATTAGCGCTAATAGGCTTCATCACTTCCAAAATCTCTATAGCCTGAGGCGAGAGAGGAACAATGTGTTGGCGTTTAGCTTTCATCCGCTCAGGCGGAATCGTCCATAATTTTGCCTCAAGATCGATCTCTGCCCACCGAGCACCTGAAGCCTCAGAAGGGCGCACAAGAGTCAGGAGCTGCCACTCAATAAGACAGCGAGTCGGAACAGAAAGATTCGACATGACTAAAGAACGCATCAGGTTTGGTAATTCTTCAGGCCGTAACGTGGGCATGTTTTGCTTTTTAGGCTTTTCAAAAGCCATGCCTACACCTGAGGCAGGGTTGGCATCAATCAACCCTGTGTTGACTGCGAAAATCATAATCTCGTTAATGCGCTGCACTAATCGGCGAACAGTCTCAAGTGCGCCGCGAGCTTTGATTGGCTCCAGTGTTTCAACAATCGTCCTGGCTTTGAGCGCCTGAACAGGAATCTCACCGATACTAGGGAAGATGTCTTTCTCCAGCGATCGCCAAATATCCTTCGAATAATCTTCGGTAACGCTTTTGCTCTTAAGCTGGAACCACCTTCCAGCAACAACTGAAAAAATGCTATCCAGCTCGATTTGCCGCTGCTCTGATACTTCCTCTTGCTGTTTTTGCGGGTCGATCCCTTGCGCAAGCAGCGACAAATATTGGTCACGCATCTGGCGTGCAACAGCGAGCGTCAGGGCAGGGTAAGAGCCAAGGCTGAGATTTGTGCGGCTGCTGCTATTTGGCCGCTGATAGCGAAAACGCCACAGCTTTTTACCTGATGTTTTCACGAGCATGAAAAGCCCGTCGCCATCGTGCAGCGTGAAGTCTTTATCTTGAGGTTTAGCTTTGAGGATTTCGTTATTGGTAAGGGGGCGTGTCATCCGCGCCATGACTGATTTCCGTCCATAATTGGTACACGTTTTTGGCCCACATTATAGCGTGTACCAATTCGTGTACCAATTATCTCTGGATTCAGGCGAATCGTCTCGGAAGATTACAGACACAAAAAAGCCCGCAGGGCTTGTTCCGTGCGGGCTTTCAGGACTTCTGCGGATGGCACTGGAACCATCTTTGAAGAATTTTGGTGGAGCTGGCGGGAGTTGAACCCGCGTCCGAAATTACTACACCGTCGGCACTACATGCTTAGTCAGTTTTTACATTCGCCGGTCAGCTGCGAACAGACACGCCACTGACAGACTAGCCTGATTGGATTTAACGCTTCAACCCCAGGCAGGGCCTCCACGCGATCTCTTTTGGGTTTGACCTCTCTTGATCCCCGTCTTAAGAGCGGAAGCTAGGGAGAGAGGGCTCAGAGCAGGTTATTAAGCTGCTAAAGCGTAGTTTTCGTCGTTTGCGACTATTTTTTTGCGGCTTTTTACGAGGCAAACCGCCCCTCGGCATGCTCCTAAGGCTTCACAATCCCGTCGAATCCAGAATCAGCCCCAGAACTTCAAATATTAGCAATTAAACAGCATAAAATCCAGTGCTTAGCGGGCTGAATTCTTCATGATACGGGCTTTGTCTAATTTCCATTCGCGGTCTTTGATGTCATCGCGCTTGTCGTGCTCTTTCTTACCGCGTGCCACACCAATCTTCAGTTTGCACCAGGCGTTTTTCCAGTAAAGCGACAGCGCCACAAGGGTGTAACCTTCGCGGTTAACGCGCCCATAGAGGGAGTCGAGTTCGCGTTGCTTCAGCAGGAGCTTACGGTTACGGGTCGGGTCACAGACCACATGGCTGGACGCAACCGCTAAGGGTTGAAAGGTTGAACCGAACAGGAACGCTTCGCCATCGCGCAGCAGAATATAGCTGTCGCTGATGTTGGCTTTACCGGCACGAAGTGATTTAACTTCCCATCCCTGTAACGATAATCCCGCTTCATACTCCTCTTCGATGAAGTATTCGTGGCGGGCGCGTTTGTTCATGGCAACAGTGGCCGAACCGGGTTTGTGTGCTTTTTTCTTTGTCATAATGAGGCGTATTTTACATCACTTAGTCGGTTATCGCATCCCCAGTCCAGCGGGGCAGCAGGAAACGGGATATTCTAGCACACCCTTTACCAGGGACATTTTTGTTTGATCGCTGAAAATGCTATTATTCAGCGGTTTCTTGATGAACAGGAACCATTATGGCTCAGATTAGTCGTTCGGCACTGGTCCCGTTTAGTGCCGGGCAGATGTACAAACTTGTAAATGATGTGGATGCCTATCCGCAATTCCTGCCGGGTTGCACCGGAAGCCGCGTGCTGGATGCGTCAGAGAATCAGATGACGGCGTCTGTGGATGTCTCGAAAGCGGGTATCAGCAAAACCTTTACCACCCGTAACACCCTGACGGATAACCAGAGCATCCATATGCAGCTGGTTGACGGCCCGTTCCGTAAGCTGACCGGCGGATGGAAGTTCGTCTCGCTGGGCGATGACGCCTGCAAAGTCGAATTAAGCCTGGAGTTTGAATTCACCAATATGCTGGTCGAGATGGCCTTTGGACGCATTTTCAAAGAGCTTGCCAACAGCATGGTCCAGGCTTTCACCCAGCGTGCCAAAGAGGTCTACAGTGCCTGACATCACCGTTGAGGTGGTCTATGCGTTGCCTGAAAAACAGTATCAGCTCTACGTCAAAGTGGAGCAGGGCAGCACGGTAGAACAGGCCATCGTAAAATCAGGGTTACTGGAGCTGCGTCGCGAAATTGACCTCGCCAGCAACAAGGTCGGCGTCTACAGTCGGCCGGTGAAGCTGGATGATGAGGTGAATGAGGGCGATCGTATCGAGGTTTATCGTCCGCTGATTGCCGATCCTAAAGAGCTTCGTCGCCAGCGTGCAGAGCGGGCTGTGGTGAGCAAAAAATAAGTTCTGTCTGGCTTTGCAGATAACGGACATAAAAAAAGGCGCTCGGTGCGCCTTTTTGCTGCCTGTTTTTCAGACTCTCTGCCGTGTGATTAATCGCTGTTCTGAGAGAGATTCGGCTTATTGTCGATGTTGGTCAGCACACCGTTGCCATCAAAGGTCAGGGTCAGCGTCTGCTGTTTGACGCGCTCATGGCCGGGTTCCTGACGGAAGATGTAATACCAGACGTTGCTGCCAAACGGGTCTTTCATCATCGGCGTGCCGAGGGTGTAAGCCACCTGCTGCTGTGTCATACCGGTATGGATCTTGGCCACATCGTTGGCAACCAGATAGTTGCCCTGGTTGATATCAGGACGGTAGACCACGCGCTCTAAAGTGGAACATCCGGCGGTCATCATCAACATTACCACTGCCGCGGCAGTCAGCGTTTTACAGCGCATCTATACATTCCTTTTCCGGGGCCAAACGCCTCAACAGGCGATTTTATTGCCATCAAAATCTGAACTCTGCCTGCGGCAGGCTTTATTACTCTGGCGACATAAGTGCCGATGATAATAAACCTTTTCGCTGTTGGAAACCTCTGCAGAGCAAGCATATGACCCCGTCAGGTTAAAAAAGTGCGCTGCTATGCGGCTAAAAGTTCTTTTGCATTCGCCAGGGTGTTGCGGGTGACCTCGCTGCCGCCCAGCAGACGAGCCAGTTCCTGCAGGCGCGCCCGCTTGTCCAGCGGCTGCATGTGGGTTTCAGTCATTGCGCCGTCGGTCTCTTTGCTCACAAAGAAGTGCTGATGACCGCAGCCGGCCACCTGCGGCAGGTGCGTGACACACATAACCTGCGTCGATTCACCCAGCTGACGCAGCAGTTTACCTACGACGGCGGCGGTCGGGCCGCTGATGCCGACATCAACCTCATCGAAAATCATTGCCGGCGTTTCCATTTTCTTCGCGGTGATCACCTGAATCGCCAGCGCGATACGTGACAGCTCACCGCCTGAGGCCACTTTACCCAGCGGCTGCAATGGCTGACCTGGGTTAGTGGTGACCTGGAAGTCGACGCGGCTTGCGCCATCAGCCGTCAGCTGATCCGGGTTAAAGGTCAGGGCGATTTTAAACTGGCCGTGCGGCATCGAGAGCAGATGCATGCTCTGGGTAATCAGCTGCTGCAGCTCGTCTGCAAAGTGGCTGCGCTGCAGATGAAGCTCTTCGGCGCTCTTAAGGGCCGCCTGATAGTGTTCACCGACCAGCGATTGCAGGCTCTCCTGATCGCTTTCGTGCTGTGACAGCAGCTCCGCTTCATCCAGCAGCTGCCGATGCAGTTCAGGCAGCGCTTCTGGCGTGACGTGATGCTTACGCGCCAGGGCGATCTGGCGCGAAATCCGTTTTTCCAGTTCGTACAGGCGATTAGGGTCCAGATCGAGACTGTCACAGTAGTGACGCAGCTCATCGCTCGCTTCGCTCAGCTGGATAGCCGCCTCTTCCAGCAGGTTATGCACGCCGTTCAGCTTCTCATCCAGCGAGGTCAGCTCAGAAATCAGCTCACGGGCGCTGTAGAGCAGGCTGTTAAGATTGGTGTCATCACTGTCGGAGAGCATCTGCAGCGCCTGCTGGCTGGTTGACAGCAGCTGGCCGCTGTTCGCCAGACGCTTGTACTCTTCATCGATCTGCTCATATTCACCCGGCTGCGGGGCAAAGTCGTTCAGCTCTTTCAGCTGATACTGCAACAGTTCACGGCGCGCTTCGCGCTCCTGCGCCTGCTGCTGATGCAGCGCCAGGGTGCGGCAGCTCTGATGCCAGGTCTGATAGCTGGCACGCATGCGCTGCAGCAGATCATCATGGCCGGCATAGGCATCCAGCAGATGTTTCTGGTGATCGGGTTTAAGCAGAAGCTGATGGGCATGCTGACCGTGGATCTGAATCAGCAGCTGACCAAGGTCGCGTAGCTGAGAGAGCGGGACCGCGGTGCCGTTGATAAAGCCGCGCGAACGGCCATCGGCGCTGATCACCCGGCGCAGCAGACACTCGTTGCCATCATCCAGCTGATTATCCAGCAGCCAGCGCTGGGCTGAAGGGGAGGCCTTAAGCTGGAAGCGGGCACACAGGTCAGCCCGGCTGGCTCCCTGACGCACCATGTCGGCGTCAGCACGACCGCCAAGACATAATCCCAGCGCATCAATCGCGATGGACTTACCGGCACCGGTTTCACCCGTGATGGCTGTCATGCCGCGGTGGAAATCAATGTCGAGCTCACGAACGATAGCGAAATTACTGATGGTCAGTTGGGCCAGCATAGGTTCACCTGTACGAATAAACACATATGGTTTTTCATACAGTATAAACTGGTTTTTTATCCAGTAAAGAGGCTGCACCCCTTTTCAGAACAATTTTTTTGACCAGCCCAGTTTAGAACTCAGCGTATTGAAATAGCTGTAGTTTTTAGGGTGAATCAGGTTGAGGTGATGATTGCTGCGCCGGATCAGAACATCTTCACCTTCCTGTATCGGCAGGGCGATCTGACTGTCGCAGCTGATTTCCAGGTCGCTGCGGCGGGACGAAAAGCGCAGGCGGATGGTGCTGCTGCTGTTGATAACCAGCGGCCGCGCCGAGAGCGTATGCGGGAACATCGGCACCAGCACGATCGCTTCCAGCGACGGTGTCAGAATCGGGCCCCCCGCAGAGAGCGAGTAGGCGGTCGAGCCGGTAGGGGTGGAGATAATCAGTCCGTCAGAGCGCTGCGAAAAGGCGAACACCTCATCGATGTAAACCTCAAATTCGATCATGTGCGCGACTTTGCCGGGATGGAGTACCACCTCGTTGATGGCGGTGCCGATGCGCGGCGAACAGGCCGATTTGCACACCTGCGCTTCCAGCAGAAAGCGGCTCTCGACAAAATAGTTGCCCTGCAGCACCTCATCCAGCTGCTGCTGCGCATTGTCGGGGTCGAGGTCGGTAAGGAAGCCGAGGTTACCGCGGTTAATGCCAATCACCTTAATGTCATAACGGGCCAGCACGCGCGCGGCACCCAGCATGTTGCCATCACCGCCTACTACGACCGCTAAATCGGCCTGCTGACCAATCTCCGCCAGCGTGCCGGTCTGCACATCGTGAAGCGACAGCTCCTGCGCAATCTGTTGCTCGACGATCACTTGATAACCTTTGGCTGTCAGCCAGCGCCAGAGCATCTCATGCGTGGTTAGCGCGGTGGGATGGCGTGGATGACCCACAATACCAATGCAGTTAAAGTGTTTGTTCATCTGGTCGGTGTTCCTTATAAGCCAAAACGGCAAGGCAATGTGACAGGTTCCCTTGAAACCGCTATTTCAATCCCCATAATAAGCCAACCAGCGAAATGAATGTGCAAAACGCGGAGAAATTCATGAGTAGTAAAGAACAGAACACCCCAAACGAGCAAGTCTCAGACGAAATTCAGCAGGATCAGCAGCAACCTCAGGAAGCGGAGACAGCGGCAGAGGTGGATCCGCGTGATGAGCGTATCGCTCAGCTCGAAGCTGAATTAGCGCAGTCTCAGACCGGCGTGCGTGATGCTCAGCTGCGTGCGCAGGCTGAAGTCGAAAACATTCGTCGTCGTGCGGAAATGGACGTTGAGAAGGCGCACAAATTTGCGCTGGAGAAATTTGCCAACGAACTGCTGCCGGTTATCGACAGCCTTGAGCGCGCGCTGGAAGTGGCGAACAAAGAAGATTCACAGCTGGCACCTATGATCGAAGGGGTTGAACTGACTCTGAAAGGTCTGCTGGGTGCCGTGCGTAAATTCGGTGTTGAAGTGGTCGGCGAAACCGGCGTGCCGTTTAACCCGGAAGTGCATCAGGCGATGTCGATGATGGAGTCGGAAGAGTTCGAGCCTAACCATGTCATGCTGGTGATGCAGCGTGGTTATACGCTGAATGGTCGCCTGCTGCGTCCGGCGATGGTTGCCGTTGCCAAAGCCAAAGGCTGATTCAGCACCGGAATCCCGCTACACGGCCGCGCACTGACGCGGCCGTGTGCATTCTGGCGTCAGTCCGGTAATACCGGCGTCCAGTCCACCGGTTTTTTGCCGGCCGCGCTGAGCAGTTCGTTGGTTTTTGAGAAATGGTGGCTGCCGAAAAAGCCGCGATGCGCAGAGAGCGGCGAAGGGTGCGGCGCCTGCAATACATGATGGCGCTGGCGATCGATGATGCTGCCTTTCTTCTGGGCATGCGATCCCCACAGCAGAAAAATGACCCCTTCACGATGCTGATTGATCGCTGCAATCACATTATCGGTAAATGTCTCCCAGCCGAATCGCGCATGAGAGTGCGCTTTGCCCGCCTCGACCGTTAAAACGGTGTTCAGCAGCATCACACCCTGTTTCGCCCAGCTCTCCAGGAAGCCGTGATTAGGTTTCTCAAAGCCCGGAATATCCTGCTGCAACTCTTTATAGATATTTTGCAGGGATGGCGGCACCTGAACGCCTGGCAGCACAGAGAAGGCCAGGCCATGTGCCTGGTGAGGGCCATGATAGGGGTCCTGGCCGAGGATGACGACATTGACGTTGCCCAGTTCCGTCAGGCGAAAGGCATTAAAGACATCTTTCTGCGGCGGATAGACGGTGACCCCCGCAGCGCGTTCATCGGCGACCAGCTTCAGCGTCTCGACAAAATAGGGTTTCTGTTTCTCTTCAGCCAGCACGTCGTGCCAGGTCAGCTTTTCAGCCATGTTTAACTCCCTTTCCGTTAGTGCCGTAAGCTTAGCCGTTCCTGCCGCCCAGCTGAAGGTAAAATAAATTTGAAAAATACAAATAAAGTTAAGTGGTAATGCATTTTCAGATCAACGGGTTAGCCTGAATGGCCACAGAGCGCCGGGTGAAGATTGATGCAGGTCAAGGCTGGTCGAAAGGATGGGTGGTATACCGGAGCCTTAAATTTGATTTATTCACCTATTATTCGGGAGATGCAAAGATGATCACAGGAATCCAGATCACTCAATCCAACCATGCCAACCTGCTGAACTCCTTCTGGCTGCTGGACGAAGAGAAAGCCCAGGCGCGTTGCCTGTGTGCCGCCGGGGGTTATGAAGAAGACCAGGTTGTGGCTATCAGCGAGCTGGGCGAATTTGCTTATCGTGAAGTTCCGGTAGAAATCAAACCGCAGGTGCGTGTTGAAGGCGGTCAGCATCTGAACGTCAACGTGCTGCGTCGTGAAACGCTGGAAGATGCGGTGAAGCACCCGGAAAACTACCCGCAGCTGACCATCCGCGTGTCGGGCTATGCCGTGCGCTTCAACTCACTGACTCCTGAACAGCAGCGTGACGTGATTGCCCGTACTTTTACCGAAAGTCTTTAAGTAGCCTGAGTGATCGGACGCTGAAAATAAACGCAAAGCGCACACAGCAGATTTTATCATCCTTATCAGCAAGATAGAGAGTCATGTGCAGCGAGCCGGTCAGTGAGTATCGCCAGCAACGCGGTCAGGCAGGTAAAATGGTGTGAAAAGGCTGTTAACAGCTGTCAGCTAAAAAAAATCGCCTCATCAGAGGCGATTTTTTTGTTTAAGCGCTGTTTTATTCCGCATTCTCGTTAGCGGCCGCGCTGCCGCTTGCCTTACGGCGTTTGCCGATATTTTTGGCATCACGATGGCGTTTTTTCACGCGGGGCTTTTCAGTTTCGCTCGCTTTCTTCTCTGCGCGCTTAGCCAGCACCTTTTTCGACGGTTTGCCGGTGGTTTTCGCACTTGGAGCGCGGGTCACCGGACGCAGCTCGTCAATAACGCGCGCTTTAATCGGCTCATTAACGTAGCGGGTGATTTTACCCAGCAGGACGTAATCGTGCGCTTCCACCAGCGAGATGGCGATGCCTTTACGACCGGCGCGACCGGTACGGCCAATACGGTGCAGATAGGTATCGGCGGTACGCGTCATGTCATAGTTGAAGACGTGGCTGACATCTTCAACGTCGATGCCGCGCGCCGCAACGTCGGTGGCAACCAGCACGTTCACCCGTCCTTCACTCAGACGTTTGATCGCTTCGTTACGCTTCGCCTGCACCATTTCGCCTTCCAGATAGCTGGTGCGAATCCCCGCTTCGTGCAGCCAGCTCACCAGCTCATGCAGACGCTCACGCTTGCGCACGAACACGATGCTGCGTGTCACTTCCGGCTGCTTCAGCAGATGGATCAGTAGTTTGGTTTTGTGCTCAAGATCGTCAGCGCGGTAGTACCACTGCTGGATCTTTTTACGCTCGCGACGGCTCGGATCCGCTTCCAGCTCAACCGGATCGTTCAGCAGACGTTCGGCGAAATCGCGGATGTTGTCGCCTTCCAGCGTGGCGGAGAAGAGCAGGGTCTGCTTGCGCCAGCGCGTTTCAGCCGCGATGGTTTCGATATCCTGGGCGAAGCCCATATCCAGCATACGGTCCGCTTCATCCAGCACCAGCGTTTCCACCGCGCGGCAGTCGAAGTTCTCTTCTTTAATATACTGCAGCAGGCGGCCGGTGGTCGCGACCACGATATCCTGGTTTTCGCTGAACACTTCGGCGTGGTTCATGTAGGCCACGCCGCCTGTGATGGTCGCGATATCCAGATGGGTATGTTTCGCCAGCTCACGCGCATGTTCAGCGACCTGCATCGCCAGTTCGCGGGTCGGGGTCACAATCAGGATGCGTGGCGGGCCAGATTTCTTGCGCGGAAAATCAAGCAGGTGCTGCAGCGCCGGTAACAAATAGGCGGCAGTTTTCCCGGTCCCGGTAGGTGCCGAACCCAGAACGTCGCGGCCCTCCAGCGCGGGCGGAATTGCAGCAGCCTGAATCACTGTTGGACGCGTGAAGCCTTTTTCCTGCAACGCTTGTAGCAGGCTTTCGTCGAGTTCGAGTTCGGAAAATGTGGTTACTGTCATGGTCTACCTCAGTTTGGGGCGCTGATTATAGACAGATCAGACTGAATCTTCATCTGTTAATCCGTTTCCGCTGCGCCTGGGGTTGTCTGCCGCGTGAATTCCCTCTGTTGCCACGTTACACTCATGCGCTGCCGGACGGCAGGAAAAAACGATGGTAGTGAAGAATGATGCAGGATAAGCCGCGTGAACGGCCACAGTTAAACAAGAACGGTTTTACCTTTAAACAATTTTTTGTCGCGCACGATCGCTGTGCGATGAAAGTGGGAACCGATGCCATTCTGCTCGGGGCCTGGGCACCGGTGGCCGGGGTCAGGCGCATTCTGGATATCGGCAGCGGCAGCGGGCTGATTGCCCTGATGCTGGCGCAGCGTACACCGTCGCAGGTGCTGATCGATGCGGTTGAATTAGAGCCTGAAGCCGCGCAGCAGGCGCAGGAGAATGTGCAGCAGTCGCCGTGGCCTGAACGGATCCAGGTGCATCAGCACGACATCGCCCGCTGGGCAGAGGAGTCCACCGCGCGTTACTCCCTCATCGTCAGTAATCCGCCTTATTTTGCGCCTGGCGTGGCCTGTTCTACGGCAGCGCGGGACAGCGCCCGCGCCACAGCCTCGCTCGACCATCAGACGTTACTGCGCAGCGCGGCGTTACTGATTGAGGAGGAGGGGATGTTCTGCGTGGTGCTGCCTGCCGCCATCGGCCAGGATTTTATCGCGCTGGCAGAGGCGGATGGCTGGCATCTGCGTTCGCGCCTGGATGTGGCGGAGTATGCTCATCGTCCGCCACACCGGGTTGTGCTGGGCTTCTCGCCGCAGCCTGGCGAAACCCTGCTGGAGCGGCTCGCTATCCGCGCGGCAGACACCCACTATTCCGACGAGTGGTGTAGCCTGACGCGGGCGTTCTATCTCTTTATGTAGCCGGGCGGCGTCAGAATTGTCGGTCGCGCCTCTGGCAGCAGGTTCGGGTAGTCGCGGATATAGTGCAGGCCGCGACTCTCTTTTCGCTCCAGCGCACAGCGCACCATCAGATCCGCCACCTGAACCAGATTCCGCAGCTCCAGGAGATGATTGGAGAGGCGGAAGTGACGGTAATACTCATCGATCTCCTGCTGAAGCAGGGTGATGCGGCGCAAAGCCCGCTCCAGTCGTCGGGTCGTACGCACAATGCCGACATAATCCCACATGAAGAGCCGCAGCTCATGCCAGTTGTGCTGGATGACGACGCGCTCATCGGCATCATCGACCTGGCTCTCATCCCAGGCGGGCAGGGTGGCCACAGCCTCTATGCCAGGCAGGCTCTGGATCAGCGCTTCGGCGGCTGACCAGCCATAGACCAGGCACTCCAGCAGCGAGTTAGAGGCCATGCGGTTCGCACCGTGCAGGCCGGTGTAACTCACCTCACCGATGGCATACAGGCCGCTGACGTCACTCTGCCCATGCTGATCCACCATCACGCCGCCACAGGTATAGTGGGCGGCAGGCACGATCGGGATCGGTTCCCGGGTCAGGTCGAAGCCAAAGGTCAGCAGCTTTTCATAGATCATCGGGAAGTGGGCGCGCACAAACTCTTCCGGCTGGTGGCTGATATCCAGATACATGCAGTCCACGCCCAGCCGCTTCATCTCATGATCGATGGCGCGTGCGACGATATCGCGCGGAGCCAGCTCGGCGCGCTCATCAAAATCGGGCATGAAACGGCTGCCATCGGGACGCACCAGCCAGGCGCCTTCTCCGCGCAGGGCTTCAGTCAGCAGGAAGTTCTGCGCCTGGGGATGAAACAGGCAGGTGGGATGAAACTGATTAAATTCAAGGTTGGCGACCCGGCAGCCCGCACGCCAGGCCATCGCAATCCCGTCACCGGAGGCGACGTCAGGATTCGTGGTGTACTGATACACTTTGGCGGCGCCGCCGGTCGCCAGCACCACCGCCCGCGCCTGACAGGTTTCCACCTGCTCGCGGTTACGGTTCCAGATCCAGGCACCCACCACCCGGCGCGGGCCAGGCAGGCCGATTTTATCGGAGAGAATCAGATCGACCGCGTTGGTGCGTTCCAGAATGCGGATGTTGGGATGGCTGAGCGCCTGGCTTACCAGCGTGGTTTCAACCGCATGACCGGTGGCATCGGCACTGTGCAGAATACGGCGATGGCTGTGTCCGCCTTCGCGCGTCAGGTGATAGCGCATCTCGCCTGAGGCCTGCGGATCGAGATCAAAGGCAACGCCGTTGTCGATCAGCCACTGCACGCAGTGCCGCGCATTGCTGGCGATAAACGAGACCGCCTCCCGGTCGCACAGCCCTGCGCCGGCAATCAGCGTATCTTCTATATGCGCTTCAATACTGTCGGTCTCATCGAACACCGCCGCAATGCCGCCCTGAGCATAAAGCGTAGAGCCTTCATTGACCTGCGCTTTGCTGAGCACCGTGACCTGATACTGTTTCGCCAGGCGCAGCGCTAAAGAGAGTCCCGCCGCACCGCTGCCCACAATCAATACATCACACTGATAATCCGGATTCGCATTTGTCATGGTGTTTAATTTACTAAACAAAGATTGCCCTGAGCATAAGCCCTGAGCCGGTCGCTGTGAAGTATTTTAAACAAAAGTTCGCAGATCCACGGTGTGAATTCAGAAAAATCACCGATAATCATTAAGTTATAAACAGTACAATTTGAGCTCTGTTTTCTATACCAAACTTATTATCGGCGGAGGATTTAATGATGAAAAAGCTGTTGTCATAGGTTACTCTGCCTGCGATTTGCGCTCCTTACACTGAACGAAAACGAACAACCTGTGTAATCAATTCCGGAGCGGCAAATATCAGGTCGGGAAGTGAACTTCGCACCACATCACAACTCTAAGCGCATGCTTGCTCAGAACCAATGAGATGTGCTGGCAGTTACTTTATGCGTAAGAAAAGTTTGGGGAGACATTACCTCGGATGAGCGAGCAGTTAACGGATCAGGTTCTTGTCGAGCGGGTTCAGAAGGGAGATCAAAAAGCTTTCAACTTACTGGTGATTCGTTACCAGCACAAAGTGGCGAGCCTGGTTTCACGCTATGTACCTTCAGGTGATGTGCCTGATGTCGTACAGGAATCATTTATCAAAGCGTATCGCGCACTGGATTCATTCCGTGGCGATAGCGCCTTTTATACCTGGCTGTACCGCATTGCGGTCAATACAGCGAAAAATTACCTGGTTGCTCAGGGGCGTCGTCCGCCATCCAGCGATGTGGATGCGATTGACGCAGAAAATTTCGAAAGTGCGGGTGCATTAAAAGAAATTTCGAACCCTGAGAACTTAATGTTGTCTGACGAATTGAAACAAATTGTCTTTCGTACCATCGAGGCGCTACCCGAGGACTTGCGTATGGCAATCACCCTCAGGGAACTGGACGGCCTGAGCTATGAAGAGATCGCCGTCATTATGGATTGCCCGGTAGGCACTGTTCGATCACGTATCTTTCGTGCGCGAGAGGCTATTGATAACAAAGTTCAACCGCTTATCCAACGTCAGTGATAACGGCTACTGGAAGGGTACATAGGCATGCAGAAAGAAAAACTTTCCGCTTTAATGGATGGTGAGACCTTAGATAACGAGCTGTTTTCCGCCTTATCGAAGGACGCAGAACTGCAGAAAAACTGGGCAAGCTATCACCTCATCCGCGATACCATGCGCGGTGACGTGAGTGAGCACCTGCATTTCGATATCTCTGCGCGCGTCGCTGCTGCTATCGAAAAAGAACCGTTGCGTTCTGTCACAACGCTGATCCCTGAAGCTCAGCCAGAACCTTCCCGCTGGGAAAAAATGCCGTTCTGGAAAAAAGCGCGTCCGTGGGCAGCTCAGCTGACGCAGGTGGGCGTGGCGGCCTGTGTGTCACTGGCCGTCATCGTGGGTGTTCAGCATTATAATCAGCCTGAGGGTAGCGCGACTCAGACCTCTGACTCGCCGGTGTTCAATACGCTGCCGATGATGGGTAAAGCGTCGCCGGTCAGCCTGGGCGTGCCGTCTGATGCGTTTGACACCAACAGTTCTAATCAGCAGGTTCAGGATCAGCGCCGTCGCGTCAATGCTATGCTGCAGGATTATGAACTGCAGCGTCGTCTGCACGCTGATCAGCTGCAATTCGAAACCGATGCCCCTAAACAGGCACAGGTGGATGTTCCCGGAAACCAATCTTTAGGACAGCAGCAGCAGTAATGAAGCCGCATTGGTATGCTGTTAGCCTGCTGGCAGGCAGCCTGTTGTGGTCATCTGTCGCCCCGGCGCAAACTTCGGCGTCCGGGGCGCTATTGCAGCAGATGGAACAGGCAAGCCAGAACCTCAACTACGAATTCGCCTATATCAACGTCTCCCGCATCGGCATCGAATCGCTGCGCTATCGACATGCTGTGATCGATAACCGGATATTCGCTCAGCTGCTGCAGATGGACGGGCCGCGTCGGGAAGTGATCCAGCGCGGCAACGATATCAGTTACTTCGAACCTGGCCTCGATCCCTTTTCGCTTCCCGGCAATCACATCATTGACGCACTGCCGTCTGTGATTTTTGCTGACTTCAGCAAGCTGGCCAGCGCCTACGATTTCATTACCGTGGGACGCTCGCGCATTGCCGATCAGATGTGTGATGTACTGCGTATCGTTTCACGGGATGGGACCCGTTACAGCTATGTGGTCTGGCTGGATGTCGACACCAAACTGCCGCTGCGCATTGACCTGCTTGACCGTGATGGTGAAACGCTGGAGCAGTTCCGCGTGATCAGTTTTGCGGTGGATGAGGGGGTGCGAAACCTGATGCAGGGGCTGGAGAAAGCCAATCTGCCGCCGTCGCTGTCGGTGCCGAAAGGGGATGCGGTCACGCTCACCTGGCAGCCAGGCTGGATCCCGGCCGGGATGTCACTGGTGTCGCAGAATCGCCGTTCGCTGCCGGCGCTGAACAAAAATATGGAATCGAAGCTCTACAGCGACGGCCTGTTCAGTTTTGCGATCAACGTGACGCCGGCGGATAAAACCAGCCTTACCCAGACATTGCGCACTGGGCGTCGTACGGTTCAGACTGTTGTGCGCAATAATTACGAGATTGCGGTGATTGGCGAGATACCGCCTTCAACCGCTAAACGTATTGCGGACAGCATCGACCTGGGATCACAGAAATGATGAGAGAATGGGCCACCGTGGTGGCATGGCAGGATGGCATCGCCACGCTGCACACTGAAGCAAAAACCTCCTGCAACAGCTGCCAGGCGCGCAAAGGCTGTGGCAGTCATATGCTGAATAAACTCGGCCCGAAAAATGCGCACGTGATGCAGATCGCCAGCAGCGAGCCACTGCAGCCGGGGCAGCGGATCGAACTGGGCATCAGAGAGAGCAGCCTGCTCGGTTCGGCGCTGCTGGTCTACATGACGCCGCTGCTGGGCCTCTTTCTGGTGGCGGGTCTGTTTCAGTCGCTGTTCAGCAGCGATCTGGCGGCGGCCTGCGGTGCGCTGCTGGGCGGCGTTGGCGGCTTTATTATCGCCAAAGGCGTTTCACTGAAATTTGGCGATCGCGAAGCCTTTCAGCCGGTGATCCTCAACATCGCGTTACCTCCCGATGCGCTGCGTGTCGAAAGCGAAGCGTAACGCACGTCCAGGCCGCGCACTCCGCGGCCTTTGTCCGTTCTGCCCTGCGCAGATATCTGTTTCGCTTCCACCTCGTTCCATTCTTTTATGCGCGGCGTTAACAGTGTAATATGCGTCGTCATTAATGAGGCTGACAGGATTGTGGGTAAAGAGCGATCTTCCTGAATGTGTCTGTGCTCAGGTTTTCAACTGAATTTTAAGCGAAGATATCCCTATAAATGAAGCACATAAGAAATTTCTCCATCATCGCTCATATCGACCATGGTAAATCCACGCTCTCTGACCGCCTTATTCAGATCTGCGGTGGCCTCACAGACCGTGAAATGGCTGCGCAGGTTCTTGACTCTATGGATCTGGAGCGTGAGCGTGGCATCACCATCAAAGCACAGAGCGTCACACTCGACTACCATGCGAAAGACGGCGAAACTTACCAGCTCAATTTCATCGATACCCCGGGCCACGTAGACTTCTCCTATGAAGTGTCCCGCTCACTGGCTGCCTGTGAAGGGGCACTGCTGGTGGTGGATGCCGGTCAGGGTGTTGAAGCGCAGACACTGGCGAACTGCTACACCGCGATTGAGATGGATCTGGAAGTAGTGCCGGTTCTGAACAAAATCGACCTGCCGGCTGCCGACCCTGAGCGCGCGGCGCAGGAGATCGAAGATATCGTCGGCATTGATGCCGCCGATGCGGTGCGCTGTTCTGCCAAAACCGGCGTTGGCGTGCCTGACGTGCTGGAACGTTTAGTGCGCGATATTCCGCCGCCGGAAGGCGATCCGGAAGCGCCACTGCAGGCACTGATTATCGACTCCTGGTTTGATAACTACCTGGGCGTGGTCTCACTGGTGCGTGTGAAAAACGGCACCATGCGCAAAGGCGACAAGATTAAAGTCCTGAGCACCGGCCAGACCTACAATGCGGACCGTCTGGGTATCTTTACCCCGAAACAGGTCGACCGTACCGAACTGAACTGCGGTGAAGTGGGCTGGCTGGTCTGCGCCATCAAAGATATCCTCGGCGCGCCGGTGGGCGATACCCTGACCACCGCCCGCAACCCGGCTGACAAAGCGCTGCCTGGCTTCAAAAAAGTGAAGCCGCAGGTTTACGCCGGTCTGTTCCCGATCAGCTCCGATGACTATGAAGCCTTCCGTGACGCGCTCGGCAAGCTCAGCCTGAACGACGCCTCGCTGTTTTATGAGCCAGAAAGCTCAACGGCGCTGGGCTTTGGTTTCCGCTGTGGCTTCCTGGGTCTGCTGCATATGGAGATCATTCAGGAGCGTCTGGAGCGTGAATACGATCTCGACCTGATCACCACCGCGCCGACGGTTGTGTATGAAGTCGTGACCACAAGCGGTGATACGGTCTATGTCGACAGCCCCTCTAAGCTGCCGCCGCTGAACAACATTGAAGAGCTGCGTGAACCGATTGCGGAATGTCACATGCTGCTGCCGCAGGAGTATCTGGGCAACGTCATTACGCTCTGTATTGAGAAGCGTGGCGTGCAGACCAACATGGTTTACCACGGCAACCAGGTCGCGCTGACCTACGAAATTCCGATGGCAGAAGTGGTGCTCGACTTCTTCGACCGTCTGAAGTCGACCTCGCGCGGTTATGCCTCACTGGATTACAACTTCAAGCGTTTCCAGACTTCTGACATGGTGCGCGTTGACGTTCTGATCAACTCTGAGCGTGTGGATGCGCTGGCGCTGATCACGCACCGCGATAACGCCCCTTATCGCGGCCGTGAACTGGTTGAGAAGATGAAAGATCTCATCCCGCGTCAGCAGTTTGATATTGCGATTCAGGCCGCCATTGGTAACCACATCATCGCACGTTCAACGGTTAAACAGCTGCGTAAAAACGTTCTCGCCAAATGTTATGGCGGTGACGTCAGCCGTAAGAAGAAACTGTTGCAGAAGCAGAAAGATGGTAAGAAGCGAATGAAGCAGGTTGGCAACGTTGAGCTGCCACAGGAAGCGTTCCTCGCCATTCTGCATGTCGGTAAGGACAGCAAATAAGGATTTCCAATGGCTAATATGTTCGCCCTGGTTCTGGCGATAGCGACGCTGATTACTGGCATCGTCTGGGTAATTGATCGTTTCAAATGGGCGCCGGAGCGCCGTGCAAAGCAGGCCGCGGCGCAGGCGCAGACCGGCAATGCACTCGACAGCAAAACGCTGGCGAAGGTCTCCTCACAGCCTGGCTGGGTGGAGACCACCGCCTCTGTTTTCCCGGTGCTGGCCGTGGTGTTCATCGTGCGTTCGTTTATCTACGAACCGTTCCAGATCCCGTCTGGCTCGATGATGCCAACCCTGCTGATCGGTGACTTTATCCTGGTGGAGAAGTTTGCCTACGGGATTAAAGACCCGATCACCCAGACCACGCTGATCCCAACCGGTCAGCCGAAGCGCGGCGATATCGCGGTCTTTAAATACCCGAAAGATCCGAGCCTGGATTACATTAAGCGCGTGATCGGCCTGCCGGGCGATAAAGTCATCTATGATCCTTACAGTAAGACGCTGACGGTGAAACCGGCCTGCGATGAGGGCAAAGCCTGTGACTCTGCGCTGCCGGTGACCTACACCAGCGTTGAGCCAAGCAAGTTTATCCAGACCTTCAGCGGCTTTGATGGCAACGAAACCGGTAACGGTTTTTATCAGGTGCCGCAGGGCGATACCCTGCGCGGCGGACTGCGCCTGGGCACCCGCAAAGAGACCATCGGAAACGTAACGCATGACATTCTGCTGGTAAACGAAGCGCAGAGTCAGGCAGGCATGTATTATCAGCAGCCGGGCCAGCCGCAGGCGACCTGGGTGGTGCCGAAAGGGCAATACTTCATGATGGGCGACAACCGTGATAACAGCGCCGACAGCCGCTACTGGGGCTTTGTCCCGGAGCGTAACCTGGTCGGTAAAGCGGTCGCTATCTGGATGAGCTTTGAGAAACAGGAAGGCCAGTGGCCAACCGGCGTACGATTCAGTCGTATCGGCGGTATTCACTGATAAAATTGTCTGATTAACAGGCAAAACGGGTGGCCTCCTTTGGGAGGCCACTGCACACCAAACGGAACGTGCTGGAAAGCCAGCCCCGTTTGGTATGCAGAGTCACAGACGCAACAAAGAACTGGAATCGCATGAACCCCATCCTGATTAATAAGCTTCAGCGCAAACTGGGCTACACTTTTACTCATTCGGAACTGTTACAGCAGGCCCTGACACACCGCAGCGCCAGCAGTAAGCACAACGAACGCCTGGAATTTCTTGGCGATTCTATTCTTAGCTATGTGATTGCGAATGCCCTTTATCATCGCTTCCCGCGGGTTGATGAAGGTGACATGAGCCGCATGCGCGCCACGCTGGTGCGCGGCAATACGCTGGCTGAAATGGCGCGCGAATTTGATCTCGGTGAATGCCTGCGCTTAGGGCCGGGCGAGCTGAAAAGCGGCGGCTTCCGCCGCGAATCGATTCTGGCCGATACGGTCGAAGCGCTGATTGGCGGCATCTTCCTCGACAGCAGTATCGAACGGGTAGAGCAGCTGATCCTCGACTGGTACCGGACGCGCCTTGACGAGATCAGTCCGGGCGATAAACAGAAAGATCCCAAAACCCGCCTGCAGGAATATCTGCAGGGACGACACCTGCCGCTGCCCAGCTATCTGGTGGTGCAGGTGCGTGGCGAAGCCCACGACCAGGAATTCACTATTCACTGTCAGGTGAGTGGCATGGCCGAGCCGGTTGTCGGTGTCGGCTCCAGCCGTCGTAAAGCTGAGCAGGCTGCCGCTGAGCAGGCGCTGATCAAGCTGGGCCTCGAATAGCACTCCGGCATACCGGCGTCTGCGGACGCCGGATGCGCTAAGACACATTGCACTCTTTCGGCGCCGCAACAGGCGCTGAATAACTCAGGATTCGAATGAGCGAAAACGTTACTTATTGCGGCTTTGTCGCGATTGTTGGCCGACCTAACGTCGGTAAATCCACCTTACTGAACCAGCTGCTGGGGCAGAAGGTGTCGATCACCTCGCGTAAGCCGCAAACCACGCGCCACCGCATCATGGGCATTCACACCGAGGGCGAATATCAGGCGATCTACGTCGATACCCCCGGTCTGCACATGGAAGAGAAGCGCGCGATTAACCGCCTGATGAACCGCGCCGCCAGCAGCTCTATCGGCGACGTGGAGCTGGTGATCTTCGTGGTGGAAGGCACCCGCTGGACGCCAGACGATGAGATGGTGTTAGGCAAGCTGCGTGACGGCAAAGTGCCGGTCGTCCTGGCGATCAACAAGGTCGACAATATTCAGGACAAGAGCGTGCTGCTGCCGCATCTGCAGTTCCTGAGCCAGCAGATGAACTTCCTCGACATCGTGCCGATCTCTGCGGAAAGCGGCAAAAACGTCGATACCATTGCGGAGATCACCCGCAAGCATCTGCCTCAGGCCGATCATCACTTCCCGGAAGATTACATCACTGACCGCTCCCAGCGTTTTATGGCGTCTGAAATCATCCGTGAAAAACTGATGCGCTTCCTGGGCGCTGAACTGCCTTACTCCGTCACGGTCGAGATTGAACGCTTCGTAAGCAACGAGCGGGGCGGTTACGACATTAACGGTCTGATTCTGGTCGAGCGCGAAGGGCAGAAGAAGATGGTGATTGGCAACAAAGGGGCCAAAATCAAAACCATCGGCACCGAAGCGCGCAGGGACATGGAAGAGATGTTCGAAGCGAAAGTGCATCTCGAACTGTGGGTGAAAGTGAAATCCGGCTGGGCAGATGACGAACGTGCTCTGCGCAGCCTGGGTTATACAGACGATCTCTGATCTGATGGAAGGCTGGCAACGCGCTTTTGTGCTGCATAGTCGCCCCTTCAGCGAAACCAGCCTGCTGCTCGACCTGTTCAGTGAAAATGAAGGGCGGGTGCGGGTTCTGGCCAAGGGCGCACGTTCCCGGCGCTCACAGTTGAAGGGCGCGTTACAGCCTTTTACCCCCCTGCTGGTTCGCTGGAGCGGGCGGGGTGAAGTCAAAACCCTGCGCAACGCCGAAGCGGTGTCGCTGGCACTGCCGCTCAGCGGCATCACCCTCTACTGCGGTCTCTATGTGAATGAGCTGGTCTCTCGCGTGCTGCAGCAGGAATCGCCTTTCCAGGAACTCTTCTTCGACTACCTTCACTGTCTGCAGGCGTTAGCCTCAACGCACGGCAAGCCCGAACCGGCCCTGCGCCGTTTTGAGCTGGCGCTGCTCGGTCACCTGGGCTATGGCGTCGATTTCCTGCACTGCGCAGGCAGCGGCGAGCCGATCACGGATAACATGACCTACAGCTACCGCGAAGAGCGCGGCTTTATCGCCAGCCTGGTGCTCAATCAGCGCAGCTTTACCGGCCGGGAACTGCGTGCCCTCTATGAACGCGACTTTCCCGATGCGGAGAGCCTGCGCGCCGCGAAGCGTTTTACCCGCATCGCCCTGAAGCCCTATCTGGGCGGTAAGCCGCTGAAGAGTCAGGAGCTGTTTCGCCAGTTTATCCCGAAGAAGAAGCCCGAACAGACAGATGAATAGCGCTGGTCGTACCGCCTGCTGACATGGGCGCGGTACACTCAACACCCCGATGGAAAAGAAGTGAGGATAGTCATGGCTGAGTTGCTGTTAGGCGTCAATATCGATCACATTGCCACGGTGCGAAACGCCCGTGGGACAAATTATCCCGATCCGGTGCAGGCGGCGTTTATTGCTGAGCAGGCGGGCGCAGATGGCATCACGGTGCATCTGCGGGAAGATCGCCGCCACATCACTGACCGCGACGTGCGTATTCTGCGCGACACCATCCAGACCCGTATGAATCTGGAGATGGCGGTGACCGATGAGATGATCGGTATCGCCTGCGATATTCAGCCCCATTTCTGCTGCCTGGTGCCGGAAAAGCGTCAGGAAGTCACCACTGAAGGCGGCCTGGATGTGGCAGGGCAGCAGGAGAAGATCACTGCGGCGGTGCGACTGCTGAGTGATGCGGGCATTCTGGTGTCGCTGTTTATTGATGCCGACCACCGTCAGATCGAAGCCGCCGTTGCCAGCGGCGCGCCCTATATCGAAATTCACACCGGCGCCTACGCCGAAGCACCGGAAGGGCTGGCGCGCGAGGCGGAACTGGCCCGCATCCGCCACGCCGCGACCTTTGCCGCCAGCCTGGGGCTGAAGGTGAATGCCGGTCACGGCCTGACCTACCACAACGTCCTGCCCATTGCGGCACTGCCGGAGATGCATGAGCTGAATATCGGCCATGCGATTATCGGCCGTGCGGTGATGAGTGGCCTGCCGGAAGCGGTCAGAGAGATGAAACAGCTGCTGCGTGAAGCCCGTCGCTGATGGCTATTCTGGGACTGGGCACCGACATCGTTGAGATTGAACGCATTGCCGGGGTGATTGAGCGCTCCGGCGATCGTCTGGCGCGTCGGGTGCTGAGCGAAGCCGAATGGCAGCAGTATCAGGCCCATCAGCAGCCGGTGCGTTTTCTCGCCAAGCGATTTGCGGTGAAAGAGGCGGCGGCTAAGGCCTTTGGCACCGGCATTCGCGGTGGCCTGGCGTTTAATCAGTTTGAAGTTTACAACGATGCGCTGGGAAAACCGGGATTACGCTTCTTCCAGCACGCGGCGGAAGTGGCACAGCAGCTGGGCGTCAGCCGGGTACACGTGACGCTGGCAGATGAACGTCACTACGCCTGCGCCACGGTGATTATCGAAAACTAGCCGTGCAGCAGCACAAACTTCTCCCACAGCGCATCGCGTGATTCGGTGTGCTGTGGGTTAACGATGATAGTGTTATCGATAGGGCAGACCTGCTGACAGGTTGGCGCCTCATAATGGCCGACACATTCGGTGCAGCGGCTGACATCTATCTCATAGATCGCCTCGCCCAGTGAGATCGCCTGATTCGGGCACTCCGGTTCGCACATATCGCAGTTAATGCATCTGGACGTAATCAATAACGCCATGTTTCCCACCTGATAACAACAGAAAAAGCGCGGGTATTATACGCGCTCCCGCTGATCAGACCAGCTTTTTCACCAGCGCCTCGCTGTGGCGAATGTGGCTGGAAGCGCGCTCCGGATCGTTTTGCACCAATGCCATAAACAGCAGATCGGTCAGCGCAAGCTGGGCCGTCGTCGAGGAGATCGCCGCGCTGCGGGTACTCTGCTCTTCCGCCACCGTATAGAGGCAGTAACTGGCGCTCTGCTGCAGCGTATTCGGGGTAAAGCCGGTAAAGGCGACCACATCCGCACCCACCTCAGCGGCCTCCTGCGCGGCCAGATTGATCTCGCGCCGTTCACCGGTATAGGAGATGGCGAGCAGCACATCGCCCGGCCCCATCGCCTGGACGCTGGCCAGCAGGGCGTGCATATCCTGCTCCGCCACGGCATTGATCCCGATCTTCATCAGCTTCCAGGAGAAGTCTTTCGCCACCAGACCTGACGCCCCGATCCCCACCAGCAGAATACGCCGGGCATTCTTCAGCAGCTGCAGCACATCGTTGAGCTTCTCTTCGCTGTTGATATCCAGCGTGGCGCGGATCGCCGACAGCTTTTCGGTCAGCAGTTTTTCACCCACCATTTTGAGCGGGTCGTCGCTGAGAATATGGTTATGCACCGTGATGGCATCCTTGTCCGCCAGTGACTCACTCAGCGCCAGCTTCAGTGCCGGAAATCCTTTGTATCCCAGCTTCTGCGCAAACTTCACCACGCTCGACTGGCTGACGCCGGACTCCTCCGCCAGCTTCTGCGAGCTGAGATGACGCGCCCTGTCAGGTTGCGACAGTAAAAAATCGGCCAGCCGACGCTCGTTCAGTGCCAGACGTGGATAAAGCTGGCGAATGCGCAGCAGTGAACTCATGCCCAATCCTCATCATTCAGGGGATAATCGGAGAAGAATAAACTATTCATCAGGCATTGTAGTCATCGGAATTAAAAATGACACTCATCGCCGTTACGCCTGATGATGGCTACACTACTCTTTATGATTCCGGAACCAGACCCGAAGGAGAGTTGTTTGACCAGGGGAACACAACGTCGCATCGTATTTTTCGACCTGGATGGCACTTTGCACCAGCAGGACATGTTCGGCACCTTTATGCGCTATCTGCTGCGCCGGCGACCACTTAATCTGTTGCTGGTGGTGCCCCTCCTGCCGGTGGTGGGGATCGGCCTGCTGTTTAAAGGCCGGGCGGCCCGCTGGCCCATGAGCCTGCTGCTCTGGTCGATTACCTTTGGCCGTTCAGAGCAGACATTGCTGCGTCTTGAGGCGGAGTTTGCCCGGTGGTTTCGCCAGCGGGTCACCGCCTTTCCGGTGGTGCAGCAGCGCCTGACCGACTACCTCGGCAGTGATGACGCCGATGTCTGGCTGATCACCGGATCGCCTCAGTCGCTGGTGGAGCAGGTCTACTATGACTCCGCCTTTCTGCCGCGCGTGAAGCTGATTGCCAGTCAGATGCGGCGCGGCTGGGGGGGAAGGGTGCTGGCCATGCGCTGCCTCGGCCATGAGAAAGTCGCCCAGCTCGAAGAGAAAATCGGCACGCCGTTGCAGCTCTACAGCGGCTACAGCGACAGCAAACAGGATAACCCGCTGCTGTTTTTCTGCCAGCATCGCTGGCGCGTGACACCGGCAGGTGAGCTGCAACAGCTGGAATAAGTTTCGGCACCCGTTATAATGCGCCGCTTTTCTGTCGCCCGGAGTGGTCTGCATGAAACAACAAGATGAATACTGGATGCGCCATGCGCTCAGCCTGGCACGGCGGGCCTGGGAGCAGGGCGAAGTGCCGGTGGGGGCGGTGCTGGTGCAGAATGACCGGGTGATCGGCGAAGGCTGGAACCGGCCCATCGGCCAGCACGATCCCACCGCCCATGCGGAGATCATGGCTCTGCGTCAGGGCGGCAAGGTGCTGGAAAATTACCGTCTGCTGGAAACCACCCTCTATGTGACGCTGGAACCCTGCGTGATGTGCGCCGGGGCGATGGTGCACAGCCGGATCACCCGGCTGGTCTATGGCGCGCACGATCTGAAAAGCGGGGCGGCGGGTTCGCTGCTGGATGTGCTGGGTCACCCCGGCATGAACCATCAGGTTGAGTTAGCGAGCGGCGTGCTGGCGGAGGAGTGTGCTGCGATGCTGAGCGACTTCTTTCGTATGCGTCGCGAAGAGAAAAAAGCGTTGCGTCAGGCGCAACGCCAGAGTTAGTTCATGGCGATCTTCGGCTCCACCGCCGGATAGCCTTTGGCCAGTTCGGCCTCCGCCGCTGCCTCCGCCGCCTGGCGTGCCAGGCGCTTCTCCTGCTCCTGCAGATAGCCCACCAGACTGATCTGATACTTGCGGATGTTCTCCACATAGTTATAGGCCTCATGCCCGCGCGCATAGCCGTAGGTCGTCTGGGCGTAGTAGCGTTTCTGGCTCAGCATCGGTAACCGCAGCTTCACATCTGCCCAGCTGTCCGGATTGCCACCCTGACGGGCCGTAAGTTTCCGCACATCCAGCATATGGGCGTAGCCCATGTTGTAGGCGGCCAGCGCAAACCAGATGCGCTCATCTTCCGGGATGGTCTGTGGCACTTTCGACATCATATCCTGCAGATACTGACTGCCACCGCGAATGCTCTGTTCAGGATCGGTGCGGTCGCCCACATCCAGGCTCTCTGCGGTGTTGCGCGTCAGCATCATCATGCCGCGCACGCCGGTAGGAGAGGTGGCCTGAGGATTCCAGTGTGACTCCTGATAGGAGATCGCCGCCAGCAGCCGCCAGTCAATGCTGGTGGCGTACTTCTCAAACAGCGGCTTAATGTCGGGCAGCGTGTTGTCGATCGCGCGCAGGAAGGTGCGGGTATCGACATAATCGAAGGTGCCGACGTGGCCGAGATACTTCTCCTCCAGTCGCGCCATCGCGCCTTCTTCACCCATGCCATTAAAGAAGTCGAGCATCGCGGCATTCAGGCTGTCATCGTCGCTGTGCCGCACATACCAGGTGACCGGCTCCTCATCAGTCACGTCGAACGCCACCGCCAGCTGCGGATAGATACGCTGCAGCAGGGCGATGGTGACGGAGTCACCAATGGTGTAGTCGAGCTTGCCGTCTGCCACCGCTTCCAGCAGGGCTTTCGGGCTCTGGTCGGTGGAGATGGCCCAGTCCAGATCGGGGAACTGATTGGAACGGGCACTCTTCAGCGTGGAGAGGTAAGCCGATCCGGACGCGACCGTTAACCGCCCCTTTAAGTCACCGAGGTTTTTGGGGCGAGGCTTATCCACGCGGTAGACCAGCTGCTGCGATACGTTGTAGTAACCCGGCCCGGTCTGGTAACGGGTCAGGCGTTCGCTGTTGTAATTCAGGCCTGCGGCCAGCAAATCGGCTTTGCCATCATCCAGGTCATCGAACAGATCGCTCAGGTTAGGGCGCACCGTGACCTTGAGCTTGACGCCCAGATAATCAGCAAAACGTTTTGCCAGCTCATAATCCATACCGGCCGGAGATTGATTGACGGTGTAGTAAGTCAGGGGGGAATTGATGGTGCTGACGCGCAGCACTCCCCGTGATTTAATCTGTGAAATCGCGTCCTGCCCACCCCCATACCAGGGAATGGATGGCCACAGCGCTAACGCTAACAGCACGGCAACCAGACCGATAAACAGATAATTAAATTTTAGGCGTTTCAAATAGTTATCTCTCGCTGGCTCTAAGGCCTCTGTCTTTTAAAGGCAGTATTTGTCTTCTTTGAACTCCCAGAGCGAGGGGCATTTTGCGCAACAAAATGACGCTGAGCAACTTTTATAGCAGCTTTTGCGCAAATTTCAGGCAAATCCGTGTCGCCAAAAATTGTGCGCAAACGGTTTCGTCGCGAAGGCGCTTTCTCTATAATACGCCCCGTTTTCCCTGTTGCGCCCAATCAAGCGTCGCCCGGCGCCCTGACGAGAGACTTATGTAATGGAAATTCTGCGTGGTTCGCCCGCCCTGTCGGCATTTCGTGTAAACAAACTGCTGACCCGCTTTCAGGACGCTCATCTGCCGGTGAGTGATATTTACGCCGAGTACATCCATTTTGCTGATGTCAGCACGCCGTTAAGCGCAGACGAACAGAGCCGTCTGCAGCGCCTGCTGAAATATGGTCCCTCTCTTGCTGAACATGCCCCGCAGGGCCGTCTGCTGCTGGTGACCCCGCGTCCCGGTACGATTTCGCCCTGGTCATCCAAAGCCACCGACATCGCCCACAACTGCGGCCTGCCGCAGGTTCGCCGCCTCGAACGCGGCCTGGCCTTTTATGTGCAGGCCCCGCAGCTGACCGAAACGCAGTGGCAGGCGCTGAGCACACTGCTGCATGACCGGATGATGGAAACGGTCTTCAGCGATCTGGCGCAGGCTGAGCAATTATTCGCGCACCATACGCCGCAGCCGGTAAAGAGTGTCGATCTGCTGGGTGAGGGCCGTCAGGCGCTGGTTCAGGCGAACACCACGCTGGGTCTGGCGCTGGCGGATGATGAAATTGACTACCTGGTGACGGCCTTTACCGCGCTGGGGCGCAACCCCAACGATATCGAACTCTATATGTTTGCTCAGGCGAACTCTGAGCACTGCCGTCACAAGATCTTCAATGCCGACTGGATTATCGACGGCGAAAAACAGCCAAAGTCGCTGTTTAAGATGATCAAAAACACGATGGAGCAGACGCCGGACTACGTGCTCTCTGCGTATAAAGATAACGCCGCCGTAATGGAAGGTTCCGAAGTGGGCCGCTTCTTCGCTGACGCCGGAGAGAGCGAATACCGCTGGCATCAGGAAGCGGCGCACATCCTGATGAAGGTGGAAACACACAACCACCCGACGGCCATCTCACCGTGGCCAGGCGCCGCGACCGGTTCCGGTGGCGAAATCCGTGATGAAGGCGCAACCGGACGCGGCTCCAAGCCGAAAGCGGGCCTGGTCGGCTTCTCGGTTTCTAACCTGCGCATCCCGGGCTTTGAGCAGCCGTGGGAAGAGGACTTTGGTAAACCGGCTCGCATCGTCAGCGCGCTGGAGATCATGACCGACGGCCCTCTGGGCGGGGCGGCGTTTAACAACGAATTTGGTCGTCCGGCTCTGAATGGCTACTTCCGTACCTACGAAGAGCAGGTCACCAGCCACAACGGCACCGAACTGCGCGGCTATCACAAGCCGATTATGCTGGCAGGCGGCATCGGTAATATCCGTGCCGACCATGTACAGAAAGGCGAAATCAGCGTCGGTGCCAAACTGGTGGTGCTGGGCGGCCCGGCCATGAACATCGGTCTGGGCGGCGGTGCCGCGTCATCAATGGCCTCGGGCCAGTCTGATGCTGACCTCGACTTCGCCTCCGTTCAGCGCGATAACCCGGAGATGGAGCGCCGCTGCCAGGAAGTGATCGATCGCTGCTGGCAGCTGGGCGATGAGAACCCGATTCTGTTTATCCACGACGTGGGCGCGGGTGGCCTCTCCAATGCGATGCCAGAGCTGGTCAGCGACGGCGGCCGCGGCGGCCGCTTTAATCTGCGTGACATCCTGAGCGATGAGCCGGGTATGAGCCCGCTGGAAGTGTGGTGCAACGAATCACAGGAACGTTATGTGATGGCCGTGGCCCCGGATCAGCTGGCGCAGTTTGAAGCGATCTGCCAGCGCGAACGCGCTCCATTCGCGGTGATTGGTGAAGCGACCGAAGAGCTGCACCTGAGCCTGGAAGATTCGCATTTCAATAATAAGCCGATCGACATGCCGCTTGACGTTCTGCTCGGTAAAACGCCGAAGATGACGCGGGATGTGGTAACGCAGCAGGCGCAGGGCAACCCGCTGCAGCGTGACGGCATTACCCTGGTTGATGCGGTCAATCGTGTCCTGCATCTGCCGGCCGTGGCGGAAAAAACCTTCCTGATCACCATCGGTGACCGCAGCGTGACCGGCATGGTGGCGCGCGATCAGATGGTCGGCCCGTGGCAGATCCCGGTCGCCAACTGTGCCGTGACCACCGCCAGCCTCGACAGCTATCACGGTGAAGCCTTTGCCCTCGGCGAACGTTCGCCGGTTGCACTGCTTGACTTCGCCGCCTCGGGCCGCCTGGCCGTGGGTGAAGCGCTGACCAACCTGGCGGCAACCCAGATTGGCTCGCTGAAGCGCGTGAAGCTTTCGGCAAACTGGATGTCTGCAGCCGGTCATCCGGGTGAAGATGCTGGTTTATATGCGGCGGTGAAAGCGGTCGGCGAAGAGCTCTGTCCGGCGCTGGGGATCACCATCCCGGTCGGTAAAGATTCGATGTCGATGAAAACCCGCTGGCAGGAAGGCACCGAACAGCGTGAGATGACCTCTCCGCTGTCGCTGGTAATTACCGCGTTTGCCCGGGTCGAAGATGTGCGCCGCACCGTTACGCCGCAGTTGCAGGCCGACCGGGATAACCTGCTGCTGCTGATCGATCTTGGCAATGGGGCAAATACCCTCGGCGCAACCGCGCTGTCTCAGGTCTATCGTCAGCTTGGCGACAAGCCTGCGGACGTGCGCGATGCCACACAGCTGGCAGGCTTCTTTAACGCCATTCAGGCGCTGGTGGCTGAGCAGAAACTGCTGGCTTACCATGACCGTTCAGACGGGGGCCTGCTGGTGACCCTGGCCGAGATGGCCTTTGCCGGTCACTGCGGCATCGACGTTGACATCGCCGCGCTGGGTAACGATGCGCTGGCCGCACTGTTTACCGAAGAGCTGGGCGCCGTGATCCAGATTAACGCCGCCGATCGTGCTGCGGTGGAGCAGATCCTTGCCGATCACGGCCTTGCCGCCTCAACGCATCTGCTGGGCAGCGCGCAACCGGGCGATCGCTTCGTGATCCGTGCCGGCGAGAGCGCCGTCTACAGCGAAAGCCGGACCACGCTGCGGACCTGGTGGGCAGAGACCACCTGGCAGATGCAGCGCCTGCGTGACAACCCGGCGTGCGCCGATCAGGAACATGAGGCGAAGAAAAACGACAGCGACCCAGGCCTGAACGTTAATCTGACCTTCGATCCGCAGGAAGATGTGGCGGCACCGATGATCGCCACGGGTGCGCGTCCACGGGTCGCCGTGCTGCGTGAGCAGGGGGTCAACTCCCATGTGGAAATGGCTGCGGCTTTCGACCGGGCCGGATTCACCGCCATTGATGTGCACATGAGCGACCTGCTGGCCGGTCGTCGCGGTCTGGAAGAGTTCCAGGCGCTGGTTGCCTGTGGTGGCTTCTCCTACGGTGACGTGCTGGGCGCTGGCGAGGGCTGGGCGAAATCGATTCTGTTCAACCCGCGCGTGCGTGATGAGTTCGAAACCTTCTTCCACCGTCCGCAGACCCTGGCGCTGGGCGTCTGTAACGGATGCCAGATGATGTCGAATCTGCGTGAGCTGATCCCGGGCAGCGATCTCTGGCCGCGCTTTGTGCGTAACCAGTCTGAGCGCTTCGAAGCCCGCTTCAGCCTGGTCGAAGTGGCCGCCAGTCCGTCACTGCTGCTGGACGGCATGGCCGGCTCGCACATGCCTATCGCGGTTTCCCACGGTGAAGGCTTCGTTGAGGTGCGTGATGCGGCGCATCTGGCCGCGCTGGAATCGAAAGGTCTGGTGGCGCTGCGCTTCGTGGATAACTTCGGCAAGGTGACCGAAACCTATCCGGCTAACCCGAACGGCTCGCCAAACGGTATCACGGCCGTGACGAACGAAAGTGGTCGCGTCACCATCATGATGCCGCATCCGGAGCGCGTATTCCGTACCGTCAGCAACTCCTGGCATCCGGCAGAGTGGGGTGAAGACAGCCCGTGGATGCGTATTTTCCGCAACGCGCGCAGACAGCTGGGTTAATCTCATCCGCTGCATTAAAGAGGAGGCCTCCGGGCCTCCTCTTTTTTTGCCCCCTGTTGGCAAAAGGCGACAGAGCGGTAAGGAGGGTGTCGCTTTCTGGCGACATCTATCCTGCTGATTTTATTAGATTACTGAGCAGGGGTGATTTTATGTCGCTTTCGGACGACACTCCGCCCCTGTCATCATCAGACTTTTCGCACGGGGAGGCGGGCTAAGGCAGGCAATATGCTGAAAAATATAATCATTTATTTTCTGGCACGGAACTTGCTATAATCCTGCAGCTGCTCATTCATCTGTTTATGATTGCCCCGCCTGGCGGAAAAGAGCTCATAAAGTCCGAATGACGCACCAAACGGAGCCTGCCGTCCAACTGACCGATAATCGCTTGCGTTATCAAACACCGGACGTAACGTTGAGTAAGGCTCCACCCATTCTTACACGAGGCATTGCGCGTCGTGTCCACGGCAGGCCACTGAGCCTGCCGTTTTCTTTTCTTCCCCTTTCTTCCGTCGGCAGACTCCGCTAGCATCCTGTCAGCACTCTTTTAAGGAAGCGGCCGCGTGAAAAAATGGCGTTTATTTCCCCGTTCTCTGCGTCAGCTGGTGCTGATGGCTTTCGTGCTGGTGTTGCTGCCTTTACTGGTGCTGGCCTGGCAGGCGTGGGAAAGTCTCTCTGCGCTAAGCGAGCAGGCCGCTGACACCAACCGCAATACGTTTACCGATGTTCGCCGCAGTGAGGCGATGGCGCGCACGGCGGTGGAGCTGGAGCGAAGCTATCGTCAGTATTGCGTGCTGGACGATGCCTCACTGGCCCGCCTCTATCAGACCCAGCACACCCGCTACAGTCAGATGCTGAGTTCGCACAGCGCCAGCCTGCCGGAACTGCCCGTCTTTCAGACGCTGCAGGCCACCCTGCCGCTGCTGACGCCACTGAAATGTGACAATGGCAATCCGGTGCCGGTTGCCGCAGAGGCGCTGGATCGCTTTTCAGCCACCAACGCGCAGATGGTGCAGGACACGCGTGAAGTGGTGTTTGCGCGCGGCTTACAGCTGCAGCGCGAAATTGCCGATCGCGGCCAGTTTTTCGGCTGGCAGGCGCTGATTCTGTTTATCATCAGCCTCGCGCTGATGACGCTGTTCACCGGCATGATTATCGGACCGGTCAAGCGTATCGAGCGGATGATCAACCGGCTGGGAGAAGGGCGGGAGCTGGGGAACAGCGTGAAGTTTCGTGGCCCGCGCGAGCTGCGGTCGCTGGGACAGCGCATCGTCTGGCTGAGCGAACGGCTGGCCTGGCTGGAAACGCAGCGCCATGAATTTCTGCGCCATATCTCTCATGAACTGAAAACGCCGCTGGCCAGCCTGCGCGAAGGCACGGAGCTGCTGGCGGATGAGGTGGCTGGCTCGCTGAATGCCGATCAGAAAGAGGTGGTCGCTATCCTCGACGGCAGCAGTCGCCATCTGCAGCGCCTGATTGAACAGCTGCTTGATTACAACCGCAAACTGGCCGATGGTCCGATTCGGCTGGAGCCGGTCAGCGTGGTGGATGCGGTCGGGTCGGTGGTGAACGCGCATGCACTCTCGGCCCATGCCAGAATGATGCAGACGGTAGTCGACCTCAACGTCAGCCACTGTCTTGCTGAACCCACGCTTCTGGTGCGGGTCATCGATAACCTCTACTCGAACGCCGTGAACTACGGCAGCGAATCCGGTACCATCTGGCTGCGCAGTCAGCAGCAGGGGGATCGGATCTGGATTGATGTCGCCAACAGCGGCACGCCGATCCCGCCGGAGGAGCAGGCCATGATTTTTGAGCCGTTCTATCAGGGCAGCCAGCAGCGTAAAGGGCCGGTCAAGGGCAGCGGACTGGGTCTGAGCATTGCCAAAGATTGCCTGCGCCGGATGCAGGGCGACCTGACGCTGGTTGCCTGCGAACAGGCGGATGTCTGTTTTCGAATTGAACTGAACACCACAGCCGGGAACGTCTGACTGATGAAATATTTACCCGCTTTGCTGCTGAGCACGCTGGCGACGCTGCTGCTCAGCGGATGCACCACCGCACCGGCCACCTCCTCTCTGCCGTCTGGTCATCAGGTGGCGGAGCCGGAGGTGACGGTCGCTGACTACCTGGCGACCCGCTGTAACGATCTGTGGCCGATAGAGAAGAGCGCGGCGCTGAGCAATCCCCTCTACTGGATGCGGGCGATTGACTGCGCGGAACGCCTCTCTCCCGCCGAAGCGAGAGCCGAAGCCCACCGCTGGCCGGCAGAGAGCTGGTCGCGCGCGTTCAAGCAGGGCGTGCTGATGGCCAATGGCAACGTGACCCCCGTAGAGCGCCGTGACTATGTGGCAACCCTGGATCGCTACAACAGTGATTTTCCGCCGTCCGTGCGCCCGCTGATTCAGCTGTGGCGCAGTAACCAGACCGCGCAGCTTGACCTGAGCGAAGCGCGCACCCGCTATGCGCATCTGCAACAGAGCAGCGACCTCCAGCAGGAGACGCTCCGCCAGCAGATGGTTAAACAGCAGCAGCAGCTCAGCGATACCCAGCATAAGCTGGAGCGGCTGACGGACATTGAGCGTCAGCTCTCCTCGCGCAAAGCCCCGGATGTCTCTGAAAACGGCCACGGCACCGCGCTGCCGCAGGATGAGGAGCAATAATGGTCAGACAAGCGGCAAAACTGCTGCTGGTGGATGACGATCCCAGCCTGCTGAAGCTGCTGGGCATGCGTCTGAGCAGCGAAGGCTATCAGGTCACCACCGCAGCCAGTGGACCAGAGGCGCTGCGCCTGCTGCAGAAAGAGAAGATTGAGCTGGTGATCAGCGATCTGCGCATGGATGAAATGGATGGCCTGGCGCTGTTTGGCGAGATTCAGAAACGCCATACCGGTCTGCCGGTGATTATCCTGACCGCACATGGGTCGATCCCGGATGCGGTTTCCGCTACGCAGCAGGGGGTATTCAGCTTCCTGACCAAGCCGGTCGATCGCGATGCGCTCTATAAAGCGATTGATGAGGCGCTGGCCCAGCAGGCGCCGGTCAGTGATGACCGCTGGCGGGAGGCGATCGTGACCCGCAGCCCGCTGATGTTAAGGCTGCTGGAGCAGGCCCATATGGTGGCGCAGTCGGATGTCAGCGTGCTGATTAACGGACAGAGCGGCACCGGTAAAGAGATGCTGGCGCAGGCGATCCACGCCGCCAGCCCGCGCAACGGCAAGCCGTTTGTCGCCATTAACTGCGGCGCGCTGCCGGAGCAGCTGCTGGAGTCGGAGCTGTTCGGTCACGCCAAAGGGGCCTTTACCGGCGCGGTCAGCGCCCGCGAAGGGCTGTTCAAAACCGCGGGCGGCGGCACGCTTTTCCTGGATGAGATTGGAGACATGCCGCAACCCTTGCAGGTTAAGCTGCTGCGGGTGTTGCAGGAGCGTAAGGTCAGGCCGCTGGGCAGCGATCACGACAGCGAGATCGACGTGCGCATTATCTCCGCCACCCACCGCGATCTGCCGAAGGCGATGGAGAAAAAGGAGTTCCGCGAGGATCTCTTCTATCGTCTCAATGTGGTGAACCTGAAAATTCCGGCGCTGCATGAGCGCACCGAAGATATTCCGCTGCTGGCTAATCATCTGCTGCGTCAGGCTGCGGAACGCCATAAACCGCAGGTGCGCAGTTTTTCAGTCGATGCGATGAAGCGTCTGATGGCCGCCAGCTGGCCTGGCAACGTGCGTCAGCTGGTTAACGTGATTGAGCAGTGCGTGGCGCTGAGTTCATCGCCGGTCATCAGCGATGCGCTGGTGGAGCAGGCGTTAAGCGGTGAAAACAGTGCGCTGCCCACCTTTGCTGAGGCGCGCAATCAGTTTGAGCTGAACTATCTGCGTAAGCTGCTGCAGATGACGAAGGGCAACGTGACCAATGCCGCGCGACTGGCTGGACGCAATCGCACGGAGTTCTATAAGCTGCTCTCCCGTCATGAGCTGGATGCCAGTGATTTCAAAGAGTAGGGCAGGCTGAGACGGGCGAGCGCCAGGTTGCCTGCTGAGGCGCGGATCGTGGCCGGGCATGCTCCCGGCGCTGACAGCGCTTGCGGCAACCTGAAGAATCCCGGATATTAGCGCCCGACAGCGCCAGCAACATTTATACTTGATAAACCCTCTGACCATGGAGGGAGTGAAAAAGGGTCTGACATGAAAAAGATTGATGCGATTATCAAACCATTCAAGCTCGATGATGTTCGTGAAGCCTTAGCGGAAGTGGGCATCACCGGGATGACCGTGAGTGAGGTTAAAGGCTTTGGTCGCCAGAAAGGGCACACCGAGCTGTATCGCGGCGCAGAGTATATGGTCGACTTTTTGCCGAAAGTGAAGATCGAGATGGTGGTGGGCGACGATATCGTTGATACCTGCGTCGAGACCATTATGCGCACGGCGCAGACCGGCAAAATCGGTGACGGTAAAATCTTTGTCTTTGACGTTGCGCGCGTGGTGCGAATCCGTACCGGCGAAGAGGATGAAGAGGCAATCTGATGCCCTGCTGCGCCTTGCGTGTATCCGCTGCTGCCAGCATTACCCTGCATCGTTCAACAGATTAAGCCCGCACTGCGGGCTTTTTTACGCTCATTACATGCCTTTATGCGGGCCAAACAGTTCGTAATGAATGCGTGTGTCTGCCACGCCGGCATCCCGCAGCTGCGCCACCACGTGCTCCATAAAAGCCAGCGGACCGCAGAGATAGAAGTGGGTGGCGGGTGAGGCCAGCCGTGCAGAGAGGGCGGTGAGATCCATCACGCCCTGAGCCTCATAGTGTCCGGCATCCTCAGCTGCGGGCTCGCGATACCAGACCCGGTGGGTGAAATCGGCCAGCTGTGCGCCTGTCGCGGCCACTTCATTGCGAAACGCATGCTGTCTGCCGTTCTCTGCCGCGTGCAGCCAGCTGACCGGCGCGCGATGATAACCGGCGGCCAGCGCATGCAGCATCGCCAGCATCGGCGTCTGACCCACGCCCGCGGAGATCAGCGCCACCGGCGTAGCAGGGGTGACTTCAAGGAAGAAATCCCCGTGCGGCGCGGTCAGCTGCAGCACATCACCTTCGCAGGCATGCTGATGCAGCCAGCCGGAGACGCTGCCCGCGGCTTCACGTTTCACCGCGATACGGTAATCTCTGCCGTTGCTGAGGTGAGTAAGCGAATACTGACGGATCTGACGATGGTCGAAACAGGCAGGCTGCAGATGAACGGTCAGATACTGACCCGGTTTAAAGGCCGCTACCGGCCCTCCGCCAACCGGCGTCAGGGTAAAGCTTTTGATCACCTCGCTCTGCTGTTCAATCGCGCTGATGCGAAACGCACGGGTGCCGCGCCAGCCACCGCGCTGGTTCTCTGTCGCCTGATAAATCTCCTCCTCACGCTGGATGAACAGATCCGCCAGCACGCCATAGGCCCGTCCCCACGCGGCCAGCGCCTCTTCACCCGGATTCAGCAGCTCGCGCAGCGTTGCCAGCAGATTCTCCCCGACGATAGCGTACTGCGCAGGCTGAATATTCAGGCTGGTGTGCTTCTGCGCAATCTTCTCTACGGCGGGCAGCAGCACGGCCAGATTCTCCAGATTCGCGCCATAGGCGCAGATAGCGTTAAACAGGGCTTCGCGCTGAGCACCGTTGCGCTGATTGTTCATGTTGAAAACGTTTTTCAGCTCAGGGTGGCGGGTCAGCATGCGTTCGTAAAAGTGCGCGGTCAGCTTCGGACCGCAGGCGGCGACGGCAGGGAGGGTCGATTTAACAGCGGCGATTGTCTGTGCATCAAGCATATCAGTGACCTCATTTTAAAGTTGCATTTTAAATGCATCTTAATACCGTCTCGCTTCTGCTGTAAAGCAGCCGGTCAGTTTTCACCGGCTGCCGGTGGCAACTTTTCCGTGCATTTGGAAAAAAGCGCCTGTTATCAGACGCGGATTCGGCGGGCCGGAGAGGGGAGAAAAGGTGTAAAAAAGCAGTGCCACCCGTCAGCCAATCGTTTGCGTAAAAAGAGGCGGTTCACCCTACCTTCACCTGTTAAAACGGTTTACACTGTTGGCCTTCGCTCCCAGAGGGGGCAAATACCGTCAGAAAGTTAGCTGAGTCAGGAGATCCGGATGTTAAAGCGTGATATGAACATTGCCGATTATGATGCCGAGTTGTGGCAGGCGATGGAGCAGGAGAAAGTGCGTCAGGAAGAGCACATTGAACTGATTGCTTCTGAAAACTACACCAGCCCGCGTGTTATGCAGGCGCAGGGTTCTCAGCTCACCAACAAATACGCTGAAGGCTATCCGGGTAAACGCTACTACGGCGGTTGTGAATACGTTGATATCGTTGAGCAGCTGGCGATCGATCGCGCAAAAGCGCTGTTTGGTGCCGACTACGCTAACGTGCAGCCTCACTCCGGTTCACAGGCAAACTTCGCCGTCTACACCGCGCTGCTGCAGCCGGGCGACACCATCCTTGGGATGAACCTGGCGCACGGTGGACATCTGACTCACGGCTCACCGGTTAACCTCTCCGGCAAACTCTATAACGTGGTTGCTTACGGTATCGATGAAACCGGTAAAATCGACTATGACGAGCTGGCTGAACTGGCGCAAACCCATAAGCCAAAAATGATCGTGGGTGGCTTCTCTGCCTACTCCGGCGTCTGCGACTGGGCAAAAATGCGTGAAATCGCCGACAGCGTCGGTGCCTGGCTGTTCGTCGACATGGCGCACGTTGCCGGTCTGGTCGCGGCTGAGGTCTATCCGAGCCCGGTTCCGCATGCGCACATCGTCACCTCCACCACCCACAAAACTCTGGCGGGTCCGCGTGGCGGCATCATTCTGGCGAAAAACGGCGACGAAGATTTCTACAAAAAGCTGAACTCTGCGGTCTTCCCGGGCGGTCAGGGTGGTCCTCTGATGCACGTTATCGCCGGTAAAGCGGTAGCCTTCAAAGAGGCGATGGAGCCGGAGTTCAAAACCTATCAGCAGCAGGTGGCAAAAAACGCCAAAGCGATGGTAGAGGTGCTGATTGAGCGCGGTTACGACATCGTCTCTGGCGGAACCCATAACCATCTGTTCCTGATCGATCTGGTGAGCAAAAACATGACCGGTAAAGAAGCGGATGCCGCACTGGGCCGTGCCAACATCACCGTCAACAAAAACAGCGTGCCAAACGATCCGAAGAGCCCGTTTGTCACCTCGGGTATCCGTATCGGTACCCCGGCCGTCACGCGTCGTGGCTTTAAAGAAGCGGACGTACGTGAACTGGCAGGCTGGATCGCGGACGTGCTGGACAACGTCAACGACGAAGCGACCATTGAGCGCACTAAGCAGAAAGTGCTGGAAATCTGCGGTCGTCTGCCGGTCTACGCTTAATCGCTAACCTGTTGTAAGACAGCACAAAAAGGATGGCATCTGCCATCCTTTTTTATTGCCTGTCTGGTGGCGCTCTGCCAGAGTAGCGCCCACCTGTGCTGCAAGGCAGCAAACCTGCTGGAGGGAATATGGCAATCGGCTCCGCCAGATGGCTCGGACTGGGCTACTTCACTTACTTCTTCTGTTACGGCATCTACCTGCCATTCTGGGGCGTGTGGCTGAAAGGCACCGGTCTGGATGCAGAAAAAATCGGCCTGCTGCTGGGCTGTGGCATGGTGGCGCGCTTTGTCGGCAGCCTGCTTATCGCGTCTCAGGTCAGAAATCCTGCCCGGCTGATCACGGCGCTGCGCCTGCTGGCCCTGATGACCTGCCTGTTCATCATCGGATTCTGGGTGGGTGAGCAGTGGATGTGGCTGATGGCGGTGATAATTGGCTTCAATCTCTTTTTCTCCCCGCTGGTGCCGCTCAGCGATGCGCTGGCTGCCACCTGGACACGGCAGATTGGTCTGGCTTATGGACCGGTGCGACTGTGGGGATCGCTGGCCTTTGTGCTCAGCTCAGCGTTAACCGGTGTGCTGGTCAGCGCCTGGACCTCCCGGGCGATTCTGCTGCTGCTGTCGCTGGGCGCGGTCAGTATGCTGGCCGGCATGATGCTCACCCCCGTCACGCAGCCACAGGGCGATGAGCGCCAGGGTGCCGCAGGTGGGGGCTGGCAGGCGTGGCGGGCGCTGCTGCGTGAGAACGCCGTCTGGCGGTTCATGCTCTGCGTGACGCTGCTGCAGGGCGCGCACGCCGCCTATTACGGCTTCAGTGCTATCTGGTGGCAGGAGAGCGGCTACTCCGCCTCGACGGTGGGCTATCTCTGGTCGCTGGGCGTGGTGGCGGAAGTCGTGGTTTTTGCCCTGAGCAACCGCCTGTTCCGTCGCTGGAGCGCCCGGGATCTGTTGCTGCTTTCAGGCATCTGCGCGCTAATCCGCTGGAGCCTGATGGGAGCCACTACCGCACTGCCGCTGCTGATTGTGGCGCAGATCCTTCACTGTGGCAGCTTCACCGTCTGTCATCTGGCGGCGATGCGCTTTATTGCGGCGCGGCAGGGAGCCGAAGTGATCCGCCTGCAGTCGCTCTACTCCGCTCTGGCAATGGGCGGCGGGATTGCGGTAATGACCATGATCTGTGGCGTGCTATTTACCCATCTGCAGGGCCACCTTTTCTGGGTCATGGCGCTGGTGGCGCTGCCCGCACTGTTCCTTCGTCCCGGCTACGACTCCAGTAAGTAACGAATACGCTGCTGATGGTGTAACGTCAGCGGCAGTTCGGCGTGCACCAGCGGCGGCGAGAAGAGAGGCAGCGAAGTAGGGTAGGGCGAGATGATGATATCCACATCACGCGGTGCGCCCTCCTGTTGAAACTGTCTGATATCCTGATAGGTAATATTGATCGGCAGCAGCGTGATCTCGCGGATCTGCTGCTCCACATCCTGCTCCAGCTGCGTATCATCCCCCGTCAGAATCAGCACCTGCTTCTCCTGCAAGGCACTCTCCTGCATCAGCCAGGCACCGAAAATAATGGTCATTAAACTCACCTCTTCCGGCGTAAAAGCGACGCTGTAATGCTGTTCAAACGGCTGTAAGGCCTGCTGCGTGGTGCGCAGCAGACGGGGATAGAGGCGGCTGACATCCAGCGCGACGCTGTTGTCGATACCGATCTGGAAGTGGGTGCGCTCCAGCGCCTGGGCCAGATGCGGGTAGAGCTGGTTCAGCAATCCGTCGCGGTCAGCAAAGGTAACACCGGCGCACTGTTCGAAGTCATTGATCAACTGCTGCGTCGCCGTCATTAACTGCTGCTCGGCAGGATGATGAATGGCATGGGTCAGCGGCGTATGGATCTGGCTGAAGAGCAGCGTCCAGAAATCCGCTTCACTGATCGGCGGGGCCAGGTGGCAGCGTTTGCGCCAGTGGTGGATCACATCCTCGGCGGCCTGCCGCTCTGCCTTATGCAGCAGCCAGTGACGCTGCGCCTCACTGAACAGCACCGGCTGGCGCTCGCATAAGCCATATTTCATAAAAATCTGCAGAAAAAGGCGGTCGCGCTCGCTGAAATCCCGCTTCAGGCGCAGGCCGCAGTGCTGGATCAGTGCCTGCAGGTTGGTCTCATCCCACAGCGCTTTCTCAATCTTCATCACCTTCAGGCGCTGGCGCAGCGGGGCGGCAAAATGCGCGCAGACAAACTCCTGCGACAGACGCAGACTGCGCCGCAGGTTGTGCAGCAGACAGAGTCGCCGATTCAGCTCTGTGCCATGAAGACGAAAACTGCCGTCCACCATCTGGTGCAATTCCAGCTGGTGATATCGCTGTATCTCATGACCGACATCCGCGATATCCTGTCGGGCAACGGCAGGATCGACGCCATTAAGCTGGCAGACTTTCTCAAGTGTGAGCGCGGATGATGGCAGAAACAGCAGCAATAAAAGGTGGCACTGACGCTGTGAACGGGTGAAGAGTGGTGCCAAAGGGGTAGCAGAACTCATCAATCAGATTTCCAGCAGGCTATTTTGAGCTAAGAATAGTCAACCGCGTCAGCGCCTGTGCGCTTTGCGCGGTTTATTTGCCGGAGGTTTAAGGCGGGTCACAAAATTTTGTTACTTATAGATTCTTTTCATCGGGAACGTTACTTTATAACATTATGAAACGCGCACTTTTAACCTTACTGATGGCATTAAGTCCGGCTGTCGTGGCTCATCCTCACAGTTTCATCGACATGAAAACCGCGCTGGTGGCACAGGGTGACACCTTTACCGGTTTAAAGATGACCTGGACCATGGATGAAATCACCTCCGCCGATCTGCTTTATGATGCAGGCGACGCCAGACCGGGCAGCGTGGTGTGGAAAAAGCTGGCGGCGGGCGTGATGGCGAACGTTCTTGGCCAGCACTACTTTTCTGAAGTCTGGCATAACAAACAGCGGGTAAAGTTTTTGAATCTGCCAACGGAATATAATCTGTCACGCAATGGCCATAAGGCGGTGCTCGAATTTATTCTGCCGCTGGCGGAGCCGCCGACGCTGACCGGACAGCACTTTGAGATCCTGACCTTCGATCCCACCTACTTCGTCGATATGTTCTATGACAATCCCGGCGCCTTAACGCTGCCGCCTGCACTGCAGGGGCGCTGCCGCTTTACCCTGACGACACCGAAACCCAATGATTCGCTGAAGCAGTATGCGCTGTCGCTGGATAAAGCCGATGCCCCCGCAGAGGAGATGGATCTGGGCCGCCAGTTTGCTCAGACGGTGGGGCTGACATGTCAGTAATGTCCACACCGGGGCGGGGATCGCGGCTCTGGCCACTCTGGCTGATGGCGGCGTTGCTGCTGAGCGGCGGACTGCTGGTCTGGATCTACTGGTCACAGATTCTGCTGCAGAGCGTGTTGTGGCAGAAAGATCTGCACCGGCAGATGACGCAACTGTTGCAGCAGGTGGCTGAGCAACCCCATCAGGCGGGTCTGTCGCTGGTGATTTTCAGCCTGCTGTATGGCGTGCTGCATGCGCTGGGGCCGGGCCACGGAAAAGTAGTGATCGCCACCTTTCTGGCGACCCATCCTGCCAGAGTGAAAACCAGTATCAGGCTGACGCTGCTCGCCTCACTGTTGCAGGGCTCGGTGGCTATCGGGCTGGTGACGGTGATGCTGGTCATACTGCAAACCTCGTCGCGCCAGCTGCACCTCAGCAGTTTCTGGCTGGAGAAGGGCAGCTATCTGCTGGTGATCGGTCTGGGTGTGCTGATGGGCTATCGGGCGCTGCGTGCCCTGTGGCGGGCTTTGCGTCCCCGGCCTGCGCCACTGTTTCGCGCTTTCCAGCCCCATCATCAGCATGATGCGCAGTGTGGATGCGGACATGCACACCTGCCGACACCGCAGCAGATGCAGGTAAGTGTCAGCCTGAAAACTCAGCTGCTGGTCGTGGTGTCGATGGGATTACGCCCCTGTTCCGGCGCGATCATGATGCTGCTGTTTGCCAAAGTGATCGGCGTGTATGGCTGGGGCGTGCTCTCGGCTGCGGTGATGGCGCTCGGCACGGCCCTCACCATTTCCGCCATAGGCGTGCTGGTTCAGCAGGCGCGCTCGGTGGCGCAACGGCTGGCGCAGCCCCGCGAAACGGCGGGCAGGGCGCGGCTGCTTATCCCGCTGCTGACCCTGACCGGCAGTCTGATTTTAATCGTCGCGGGTCTCGCCCTGTGGCAATCAGCCCAGCTGACGCTGGGCGGTGGTATCCGCCCTTTCTGAATTAAAAACGCAGCGGGAATAAAATAGCCGCTGCGTTCTTCTCTTCGCTAATCCGCTTTAAATTCACATCTTTATTATTTTCTCACGCCGCTTTAGTGGAGAAGTGACTATTTCCTGTCTACGCTGTTAATACCAAATCGGCACGTCGCCGTCGGGATGATAAAAGATCAAAGCAGCTTTCTTTTTTGTGAGGAGTATATTTCATGGCTGATACCCGTATTAATAATGGTTATACCGAAACGCTGGCGACCGGGCCCGCAGGATTACCGTTAAAGCGTATTTCCTGGAGCGCCGTATTTGCCGGTGTTATCTGCGCGCTTATCGTTCATATCATTCTGACGCTGCTGGGAACGGCGATCGGTGCCACCACCATTGATCCGATGAAAGAACAGAATCCTCTGGATGGCCTTGGTACGGGCGCACTGGTCTGGACGGCGATTGAGATGCTGGTTGCCATTGCGGCGGGTAGCTATGTGGCAGGACGCCTGGCGCAGCGCGAAGGCGCCATGCACGGTTTACTGATGTTTGGCCTTAGCACAATTTTCACTATTTACCTGGCGGTTACGCTGGCTTCCAGTGTATTAGGCGGCGCGATGAATATTGTAGGCTCCGGCTTCCAGGCGCTGGGTAATGGTATTTCCGCAGCGGCACCTTCGGTAACGCAAATGGCAAAAGAGAAGCTGCAGGAAAATAATATTAATCTGGATAACCTGCAGAGCGAACTGGAAACCACGCTGCGTCAGACCGGTAAGCCGGAATTACAGCCAGAGAATTTAAAACAGGATGCGAATAACGAAGCGCAGAATGCAGAGAATCAGGCGAACAATACCGCAAACCATCCGCAGACGGCCGATACCGATCTGGCTAACTGGTTAAAAGGTGTGATGGACCGTCATTCCGATACGCTGCAGGCCGCTGACCGTGATGCGCTGAAAAATATTATCAAGGCGCGCACCGGTAAAAGCGATGAGGAAGTGGATCAGATCGTTGCCAAAACCGAGCAGAGCTATCAGCAGGCCGTTCAGAAGTATCAGGAACTGAAACAGCAGGCTGAGCAGAAAGCGCGTGAAGCCGGCGAAAAAGCGGCCGCCGCCACTGCAAAAGCGAGCTGGTATGCCCTGATTCTGCTGATCATCGAAGCCGTGCTGGCGGGTGTGATGGGTATGGTGGGTCGTCGCACTCAGCCTCGTCAGGTGCTGGCGCACGAACGTCGCTAATCCCCTGTAACAGGCAATAAAAAAGGCGGCTGAGAAGCCGCCTTTTTTCTGTCTGAAACTTAGCGCTTTAACGCTTCGCTCAGCTCATCACGCATGGAGGAGAGCATCGCTTTCACCACGCGCGGGTTACCGGCAACGATATTACCGGAGTGCATATAGCCATGGTTACCGGTGAAGTCTGTCACCAGACCGCCCGCTTCACGAACCAGCAGTTCACCCGCCGCAAAGTCCCACGGCTTCAGGCCGATTTCAAAGTAACCGTCCACGCGACCGGCGGCCACGTAGGCCAGATCCAGCGCAGCTGAACCGGTGCGGCGGAAATCGGCGCACTGCGTAAAGAGTTTGGTCAGGATGTTCATGTAAGCCGGTGCATGCTGCTTCATCTTGAACGGGAAGCCGGTTGCCAGCACGGTGCCATCCAGATCGCGGGCAATGCTGCCGCGCAGACGATAGCCGTTCAGCTGGGCGCCCTGACCGCGTGAAGAGGTGAAGAGCTCATTGCGCATCGGATCGTAAACGACCGCGACTTCAGTGCGGCCTTTGATGCGCACAGCGATAGAGACAGCGAAGTGGGGCAGACGTTTGATGAAGTTTGAGGTGCCATCCAGCGGATCGATAACCCATTGAACGTCCTGATCTTCGCCCGCCAGCTCACCGCTTTCTTCGGTGATGATGGTGTGTTTCGGGTAAGATTTACGAATGATTTCGATAATCAGGCGTTCTGCTTCACGGTCAACATTGGTTACGAAGTCGTTGCTGCCTTTCTGGCTGGCTTCGACGGCGTCCGGGGTTTCATAATATTTGGCAATTAAATTTCCGGCCTTGCGCGCTGCGCGCACGGCAATGTTGAGCATTGGATGCATCGGTATCTCTCGCTGGATGTTAAAGAACGGGGAAAACGGCGCGGAGTATAGCAGTGTGTTCGGTAAATGTCCTGCTTTATGTTAGGATTCACCCCACTGATTTTACTGACCCGTTTCTGAGTATCCCTAATCATGCTGCAAAATATTCGTATCGTTCTGGTTGAGACCTCTCACACCGGTAACATGGGCTCCGTTGCGCGCGCCATGAAAACCATGGGCTTAACCAACCTCTATCTGGTGAATCCGCTGGTCAAGCCCGACTCACAGGCCATCTCACTCGCGGCGGGTGCCAGCGATGTTATCGGCGACGCGAAAATCGTCGACTCGCTGGATGAGGCGATCGCCGGCTGCAGTCTGGTCGTGGGCACCAGCGCCCGTTCCCGCTCACTGCCATGGCCAATGCTGGATGCGCGTGAGTGCGGCGTGAAAAGTGTGGAAGAGGGCCAGCAGGCACCGGTCGCGCTGGTCTTTGGGCGTGAGCGCGTCGGCCTGACCAACGAAGAGTTGCAGAAGTGTCATTATCACGTCGCGATTCAGGCTAATCCGGAGTACAGCTCGCTGAATCTGGCGATGGCGGTGCAGATTATCGCCTATGAAGTGCGCATGGCATGGTTACAGTCGCAGGAGCAGGCCAGCCCGGCACCGAAGTATGAAGAATCGCCTTATCCGCTGGTCGACGACCTGGAGCGCTTCTATCAGCATATGGAACAGATGATGCTGAACAGCGGCTTTATCCGTGAAGCCAATCCTGGTCAGGTGATGAGCAAACTGCGCCGTCTTTATACCCGCGCGCGTCCGGAACGCGATGAACTCAACATTCTGCGCGGCATGCTTTCCTCCTTTGAAAAGCCAAAAAGCGATAAAAAATAAGCGGTTAATAGTTGAGTGTTTTACCAGGTTAAATAGTTGAGTGTTTTACCAGGTTAAATAGTTGACCAATTTACTCGGGAATGTCAGACTTCAGAGCATCTGTTGCTAATCCTCCGATAACCGGACGCTATTGAGGTCGTATGCTATGAGACTGACATCCAAAGGACGTTATGCCGTTACCGCAATGCTGGACGTTGCCCTTCACTCCCATGAAGGCCCGGTCCCGCTGGCTGATATTTCAGAGCGCCAGGGCATTTCGCTCTCCTATCTGGAGCAGTTATTCTCGCGGCTGCGCAAAAACGATCTGGTCTCCAGCGTTCGTGGACCGGGCGGCGGTTATCTGCTGGGCAAAGCGTCCAATACCATCTCTGTCGGTGAAGTGATCACCGCCGTGGATGAGTCTGTAGATGCGACGAAGTGCCAGGGGAAAGAGGGCTGCCAGGGCGGCGAACGTTGCCTGACCCACGTACTGTGGCGCGACCTGAGCGTGCGCATCAGTGACTTCCTGAATAACATCACGCTGGCTGAGCTGGTGAATAATCAGGAGATCCTGGATGTCGCCGACCGGCAGAATGCGATTGATAATCGCCGCTTCCAGAGCCCGCGTACTCAGGAAATCAACATCAATCAGCGCGCCTCGTAATCCCCCCTGTTGCGGCCCTTACTGCTAACGCGGTCAGGGCCGAATCTGCTATAAAGACGTATGATTTTTTATACGGAGCTGTAGCGCAATGAAATTACCGATTTACCTGGATTACGCCGCCACCACGCCGGCCGATCCGCGTGTGGCCAGCAAAATGATGCAGTTTCTGACGCTGGATGGCACGTTCGGTAACCCGGCCTCGCGATCGCACCGTTTTGGCTGGCAGTCTGAAGAAGCGGTCGATGTTGCGCGTAATCAGATCGCCGAACTGGTCAATGCCGATCCGCGTGAAATCGTCTTTACCTCAGGCGCCACCGAATCTGACAACCTCGCGATCAAAGGTGCGGCCCACGCCCATCAGACGCGCGGCAAACATATCATCACCAGCCGGACCGAACACAAAGCGGTACTCGACAGCTGTCAGCAGCTGGAACGTGAAGGCTTTGAAGTCACCTGGCTTACGCCAGGCACTGACGGCATTATCTCCCCTGACCAGCTGCGGGCGGCGCTGCGCGACGACACCATTCTGGTCACCCTGATGCACGTCAATAATGAAACCGGCGTGGTTCAGGATATCGCTGCCTTTGGTGAACTCTGTCGCGAACGTGAGATTCTGTTTCATGTGGATGCGACCCAGAGCGTCGGCAAGCTGCCCATCGACCTCAGCCAGTTACCGGTCGATTTGATGTCCTTTTCTGCTCACAAACTCTATGGCCCGAAAGGCATCGGCGCGCTCTATGTGCGGCGGAAACCGCGCGTGCAGATCGCCGCCCAGATCCACGGTGGCGGGCACGAGCGCGGTATGCGATCCGGCACCCTGCCGGTTCATCAGATTGTCGGGATGGGGGAAGCCTTTCGCATCGCAGCTGAAGAGCGCGAAACCGAGATGGCGCGTCTGCAGGCGCTGCGTGAGCGTCTGTGGCAGGGCATCAGCACACTGCCGGGCGTGACCCTTAACGGCCATCCTCAGCAGAGCGCGCCGAATATTCTCAACGTCAGTTTCGCTGACGTTGAGGGTGAATCATTGATCATGGCGCTGAAAGATCTCGCGCTCTCTTCCGGCTCGGCCTGTACCTCCGCCAGCCTGGAGCCTTCCTATGTTCTGCGGGCGCTGGGGCTGAGTGAAGAGCTGGCGCACAGTTCACTGCGCTTTTCGCTGGGACGCTTCACCACCGATGAAGAGATCGACTACGCCATCGCGCTGGTGCAGAAATCCGTGACGCGTCTGCGGGCATTAATGAAATCCTGACACCCGGTCAGAATCCGGAAACGGCACCTGTCATTGCACTTCGCTGGCATCACCCGACGGAATCTGTTATCAGGTCTGTCTGCGGATTGCATTTAACATCTTATTAAAGCCGTTATAACAATCAGGCTGGATGAAACAGATAACGATTATGGAGCTTTTCGATGACCACACAACCGATGAACATCACGCTTAGCAGCCAGCCCGCCGATGCGCGCTGGGGCGAAAAAGCGATTCTCAGCAGCAACGACAGCGGCATGACGCTGCATCTGACCGGCGCGGATGCGCTGAACACCATTCAGCGCGCGGCGCACAAAATCGACAGCCAGGGGATCCGCCACGTGGCGCTCACCGGAGAAGGCTGGCACCTTGAGCAGTGCTGGGCATTCTGGCAGGGCTTCCGTGGCCCGAAAGGGCAGCGTCAGGTGGAGTGGCCGGCGCTGGGCGAACATGAGCAGGCGGAGTTTGACCGTCGTCTTAAAGCGATCGACTGGGTCCGCAACGTCATCAACCTGCCTGCAGAAGATCTGGGGCCGGAACAGCTGGCACACATGGCGATCGATCTGATCAGTGAAGTGGGCGGCAGCGCCGTCAGCTATCGCATCACCAAAGGTGACGATCTGCGCGAGCAGGGCTACATGGGCCTGCACACGGTAGGACGTGGCTCGAATCGCCCGCCGGTTTTCCTGGCGCTGGATTACAACCCGACCGGCGATGAGAGTGCGCCGGTCTACGCCTGTCTGGTCGGTAAAGGCATTACCTTTGATACCGGCGGCTACAGCCTGAAGCAGAGCAGCTTCATGGATTCGATGAAGTCAGATATGGGCGGAGCGGCGACCGTCACCGGCGCGCTGGCGCTGGCGATTTCCCGTGGCCTCAACAAGCGCGTCAAACTCTACCTCTGCTGTGCCGACAACATGGTCAGCAGCAACGCCTTTAAACTGGGCGATATCATTCGCTATCGCAACGGTAAATCGGTGGAAGTGATGAACACCGATGCGGAAGGACGTCTGGTTCTGGCCGACGGCCTGATCGATGCCAGCGAACAGAATCCGACGCTGCTGATCGACGCTGCTACCCTGACCGGCGCAGCCAAAACGGCGCTGGGTAACGATTACCATGCGCTGTTTACCTTTGACGACGTGATGGCGCAGTCGCTGATGGGCAGCGCGGTGAGCGAGAATGAACCTTTCTGGCGTCTGCCGCTGGCAGAATTCCATCGCAGCCACCTGCCGTCTAACTTCGCTGACCTTAACAATATCGCCAGTCCTTCCCATGCGGCGGGTGCCAGCAGCGCGGCAGCGTTCCTGTCCCACTTCGTCAGCCACTATCAGCAGGGCTGGCTGCATATTGACTGCTCTGCGACCTATCGCAAAGGCGCGGTCGATCAGTGGGCCGCAGGCGCAACCGGCCTGGGCGTGCGCACTATCGCCAACCTGTTACTGAAATAAGCTGACCCCAGCGGTGGCCGATGCCACCGCGATGCAGAGAGCAACTATGAACCGTCTTGAAGAGGTGCTGAAGCTGGCCGCAACTGAGCCAGCCCATCGGCCCGAATTTTTTCAACTGCTGCTGGAGTCCGATGTCTGGATACCGGGTGAAAGCACCCAGCCACAGCTCGATGCCAGTACGCCGGTTGATCTGCAGCACTGGGAAAAAGAGGATGGCAGCAGCATCATTCCTTTTTTCACGTCGGAACAGGCGATGAGCGAAGCCGTCACGGGTGAACAGGCCTGGCTGCGTCTGCCGGTGCGGACGCTGTTTGAGATTACCCGCGGCGAAACGCTGTTTCTCAATCCAAAACTCCCTTCCGGCAAAGAGTTTACCCCGGCAGAGATTACGCATCTGCTGGCGGAGCAGGGCAGTGCGCTGAGTCAGCAGACCGTGCTGGAAGGCGGGCACGCCCTGCTGCTCTCTGAGGTGGCCGAGCCGCCTGCGCAGATGATCGACTCGCTGACGCAGCTGTTCAGCAAGCACAAAGAGGTGCGGCGCGCCTTTGTTGCCAGCATTCGTGAGCAGGCCGACGAAGCGCCTAATCTGCTGATTGGTATCGAAGCGGACAGCAACATTGAGGCGATCATTCAGGCGGCGGGCAGCGTGGCAACGGATACGCTGCCGGACGATGCGCCGATTGATATCTGCGAAGTTACCCTGCAGGACCGCGGTATCAGCCACTTCTTTACCGCGCACATCACGCCCTTTTATGAACGTCGCTGGGGCAGTTTCCTGCGTGACTTCAAGGGCAGCGAGCGGATTATCTGACGCAGTTAAAAACAGGCGGCTCATGGGCCGCCTGTTTTTTATTTCGCAATCGGTAAGTCGTCGCGACTGCCCCATTCACCCCAGGAGCCGTCATACAGCGTGACATCCCGCGCTCCCAGCGACGTCAGCGCGAGGATTACCACCACCGCCGTGACGCCAGAGCCGCAGCTGGCCACTACCGGTTTGCTGATATCGACGCCGGCGTCAGCAAACAGCTGGCGCAGCGCCGCCTCCGGCTTCAGTTCTCCCTGCTCTACCAGACTGTTCCACGGCACGTTCAGACTGTTGGGAATATGCCCGCGATGTAATCCGGGACGCGGCTCGTCCACTTCCGCGTTGAAGCGATTGGCCGCACGTGCATCCACGATCTGTGCGCCGCCTTCATGGCTGATCAGCAGCACGTCCGTCAGACGTTTCACCCGGCTTTCATCCGCCTGAGCCTCAAACTCGCCTTCCGGCAGGCTGACCTCGCCGGTTTGCAGCGCAAAGCCCGCTGCTTTCCAGCCCTGCAGTCCGCCCGCCAGGATCGACACCTGCGCGACACCAAAGGTCTTCAGCATCCACCAGGCGCGTGGCGCGGAGAAGAGATTGCCTTCGTCATAGACGACCAGGTGTTTATCACTGCTGACGCCCAGCTCGCGCATCGCCACGGCAAAGCGTTCGGCGCGCGGCAGCATATGGGGATAGGGGCTGGTGTGATCGGACAGCGCTTCGATATCGAAGTAAGGGGCGTCGGGTAAGTGTCCCGCCAGATATTCAGCCTGAATATCACGCACGGCCTCCATGCCGGGTGGCAACATGCGCGCATCCAGTACCTGAAGCCGCTCATCATCATAGTGCTCTTGTAACCAGTCGGCGGACACAAACAGTGGCGTCGTCATAACAACCTCATCTCTGCAATCTGTGATAGCAGTGTCGGGGAATGTGGAAACCATCTCAAGCGATGCGTTAATAAAATGGGGCAGGGGAGGAGAAAAAGCCTGGCGTGCTGCTCAGGAATCGTCCGTCAGGGCCGCAGCACCGGCGCTTTTTCAGGCAAAATCATAACGAAGACGCCTCTGCGTCGACTCAGATCAAGAATTTTCAACAAATTAGGGATCTCTGATAGGCAATGCCGCACTCAGCCCCTATAATCGGCGCCGTTTATTGGCCGGGGGCTGCGCCGCCGGTTTCTTCAGGACGTCAAGACAGAGGTCATCATGGCAATCGAACGTACTTTTTCTATCATCAAGCCAAACGCCGTCGCTAAAAATGTGATTGGTGCTATCTACAACCGTTTTGAAAGCGCTGGCTTCAAAATCGTTGGTGCAAAAATGCTGCAGCTGAGCAAAGAGCAGGCTGAAGGTTTTTACGCTGAGCACCAGGGCAAGCCATTCTTTGATGGTCTGGTTGAATTCATGACCTCTGGCCCGGTTGTCGTTTCTGTACTGGAAGGTGAAAATGCCGTTCAGCGTCACCGTGACCTGATGGGTGCGACTAACCCGGCAAACGCACTGGCTGGCACCCTGCGTGCTGACTACGCAGACAGCTTCACCGAAAACGCCACGCACGGTTCAGATTCTGCTGAATCCGCTGCCCGCGAAATCGCCTATTTCTTCGGCGAAAACGAAATCTGCCCACGTACCCGTTAATCGCCTGGCGATAAACAGCAGGTCGGCTTTACAAAAATCTGCCTGAGGGAGCCACTCCCGCCTGTTATCAGGCCGCAGATGTTGTACAATATTGCGCCTTCATTGACTTCGCTTAATGAAGGCGCAATTTTTTTCACCTATCCCTGAACAGCGCCATAACGTGTAACAACGAGGCCAGAGAATATTATGTCCGAACAGATTGTGACGTCCGCGTCCGCATCCCCCATTGTCGTTTCCCCTAAAAGCCAGAAAATCAACCTGCTGGATCTCAACCGTCAGCAGATGCGCGAGTTTTTCCAGTCGCTGGGCGAAAAGCCGTTCCGTGCCGATCAGGTCATGAAGTGGATTTACCACTACTGCTGCGATGATTTCGAGCAGATGACCGACATCAACAAAAAGCTGCGTAACCGGCTGATGGATCTGACGGAGATCCGCGCACCGGAAGTGGCTGAAGAGATGCGCTCCACTGACGGCACCATTAAATGGGCCATCCGTGTGGGCGATCAGCTGGTGGAAACGGTCTATATCCCGGAAGGCGACCGCGCCACGCTGTGTGTTTCTTCGCAGGTGGGGTGTGCGCTGGAGTGTAAATTCTGTTCGACCGCACAGCAGGGCTTTAACCGTAACCTGCGGGTGTCAGAAATTATTGGTCAGGTGTGGCGTGCGGCGAAAATCGTCGGCGCAGCAAAAATCACCGGCCAGCGTCCCATCACCAACGTGGTGATGATGGGCATGGGTGAGCCGCTGCTCAACCTCAATAATGTGGTTCCGGCAATGGAGATCATGCTGGATGACTTCGGCTTCGGTCTCTCCAAGCGTCGTGTGACCCTCTCTACTTCAGGTGTGGTGCCTGCACTGGACAAACTGGGCGATATGATTGATGTGGCGCTGGCCATTTCACTGCACGCGCCTAACGACAAGCTGCGTGATGATATTGTTCCGATCAACAAAAAGTACAATATCGAAACCTTCCTGGCAGCGGTGAAACGCTACATTGGCAAATCTAACGCCAACCAGGGACGCGTGACCATTGAGTACGTCCTGCTGGATCATGTCAATGACAGCACCGACGATGCGCATGAGCTTGCCGCATTACTGAAAGAAACACCGTGTAAAATCAACCTGATTCCGTGGAACCCCTTCCCGGGTGCACCTTATGGCCGCAGCTCAAACAGCCGCATTGACCGCTTCTCCAAGGTGCTGATGGACTATGGGTTTACCACCATTGTGCGTAAAACCCGTGGCGACGATATTGATGCCGCCTGTGGTCAGTTAGCGGGTGAGGTGATCGACCGCACCAAGCGTACGCTGCGTAAAAAAATGGCGGGTGAAGCCATCTCTGTGAAGGCGCTCTAGAAGCGTGACAGAGAACGTTTCCTGACGTGAAGACGCGTGGCAGGCTGCAGCCTGTCAATGTCAGGCAGAGGGAAACGATCGTGCGTAACGGATTACCCGCCAGTGTACTGGCGCTGTTTGTTGTAAGCGGGTGTGTCAGCCAGCCGCACTCATCCGGTGCTGAAGAGGTGCGTCTGCAGTTAGGGATGCACTATCTGGCGGCGGGTGATTATGCCGCTGCTGAGCGAAACTTTCTGCGCGCGCAGGCCGCCGCGCCAGAGGATTACCGGGTCTCGCTTGCGCTGGCACGACTGGCGCAACAGCAGGGCAATCAGACAGCAGCCCAGGCAGGGTTTATACTGGCACAGCAGCAGGCCCCGGATAATGGTTTTGTTGCTAACAATTACGGTGCGTTTCTCTGCGCTTTAGGGCAGTATGACGAAGCGCATCAACAGTTTAGTCGGGCAGAAACCGCTCTGTCGTCTGATGCACGCAACGACGCGCTTGAACTGGCAGGTTTTTGTTACCTGCAGGCGGGGGATGTTGTTGCCGCCCGCAGGACGCTACGCCGGGCCATTGAAGCCGACAGGCGAAAAGCTGATTCGCTGCTGGCGGAGGCTGAAAAGCAGATGGCTGATAACCATCTGGCGAGGGTGCAGATTTTGCTCGACGTTTACCAGCTACAGTTGCCCGAAACGGCACGCAGTCTGGCGTTACACTTACGTTTCGCCGCGCTACAGGGAAATGCCGCAGACGTTTCACGTTATGGCGACCAGTTAGCGCGACGTTTTCCGCAATCGATACAGTACCAGCGTTATTTAGCTAATGAATACTGAAGCCACTCAAGAAAACTCTGCATTACATTCAACAGGTGATCGCCTGCGTCTGGCCCGTGAGCAGATGGGGCTGTCACAGCAGAACGTCGCTGAACGTCTGTGTCTGAAACTCTCTACCGTGCGTGACATCGAAGAGGACAAATCGCCTGCCGATTTAGCCTCGACGTTCCTGCGCGGTTACATCCGCTCTTATGCGCGTCTGGTGCACATTCCTGAAGAGGAACTGCTGCCGATGATGGCGAAACAGACGCCGGTCCGGGCGGCAAAAATCGAGCCGATGCAAAGTTTCTCCCTGGGCAAGCGCCGCAAGAAACGCGACGGCTGGTTAATGATTTTTACCTGGCTGGTGGTGTTCGTGGTGATTGGCCTGACCGGCGCCTGGTGGTGGCAGAATCACAAAGCGTCGCAGGACGATCTGGTGCCGATGACCGACCAGAACGGCAGCAGCGGCGATAGCGGCCAGTCGATTCCGCTGGGTGAGACCAGCGGTGACAGCGCGGCGCCAGCCGCGCCTGACGAAAGTAATACGGCCGCCAGCGACAACAGCGCGACCAGCACGCCAGCCACCTCTGCGCCGGCTGCCAGCACGACCACTACCCCAGCCACAACGCAGACCGACAGCAGCAATGCTGTCGTGTCACCGAGCCAGGCGCCACAGGACACCACATCGGCAGCACCGGCCACGACTAACCCTGCCACCAGCACAACACCACAGATGCCGGTCGGCGCTGCCGCAGTCAGTGAACCGGCGGCCGACCCGAATGCGGTGGTCATGAACTTCACCGCCGACTGCTGGCTGGAAGTGAGCGATGCCACCGGCAAAAAACTGTTCAGCGGCATTCAGCGTAGTGGTGGTAAACTGAGCCTCGCGGGCACACCTCCGTATCGTCTGAAAATTGGCGCGCCGTCCGCGGTTCAGGTGCAATATCAGAATCAGCCCGTTGATTTAAGTCGTTTTATCCGTAATAACCAGGTTGCTCGCCTGACGTTGGGTGCGCAATAACAGCGTATCGCGTACCGGGCAATTGTGGAGAAGAAATATGCATAACGAAGCACCCATTATCCGTCGTAAATCCAGACGCATTTACGTCGGCAAGGTGCCGGTCGGTGACGGCGCACCTATTGCCGTCCAGTCGATGACCAACACCCGCACCACTGACGTGGAAGCGACGGTAAATCAGATCAAAGCCCTTGAGCGCGTCGGTGTCGACATCGTTCGTGTCTCGGTGCCGACCATGGATGCCGCAGAAGCGTTCAGGCTGATCAAACAGCAGGTGAACGTGCCGCTGGTTGCAGACATCCATTTTGACTACCGCATCGCCCTGAAAGTCGCCGAATATGGCGTTGACTGCCTGCGCATCAATCCCGGTAATATCGGGAATAATGAGCGTATTCGTATGGTGGTTGACTGCGCGCGCGACAACAATATTCCGATCCGGATTGGCGTTAACGCCGGTTCGCTGGAAAAAGATCTGCAGGAAAAGTATGGCGAGCCGACGCCGCAGGCGTTGCTGGAATCGGCCATGCGTCACGTCGATCACCTCGACCGTCTTAACTTCGACCAGTTTAAAGTCAGTGTAAAAGCCTCTGACGTCTTCCTGGCGGTGGAATCTTATCGGCTGCTGGCAAAACAGATCGATCAGCCTCTGCATCTCGGGATCACCGAAGCGGGCGGGGCGCGCGCTGGCGCAGTCAAATCGGCGATTGGGCTGGGTCTGCTGCTGTCAGAAGGGATCGGCGACACGCTGCGTATCTCGCTGGCGGCCGATCCGGTTGAAGAGGTCAAGGTCGGCTTCGATATTCTGAAATCACTGCGTATCCGTTCGCGCGGGATTAACTTCATTGCCTGCCCGACCTGTTCACGTCAGGAGTTTGACGTGATCGGTACCGTCAACGCGCTGGAGCAGCGCCTGGAAGATCTCATCACGCCGATGGATGTCTCCATTATCGGCTGTGTGGTCAACGGACCGGGCGAAGCAACGCTCTCGACCCTGGGCGTGACTGGTGGCAGCAAGAAGAGTGGTTTCTACGAGGATGGCGTGCGTCAGCGCGATCGTCTCGATAACCACGACATGATCGATCAGCTGGAAGCGCGCATTCGTGCCAAAGCGTCGATGCTGGATGCCAGCCGCCGGATTGACGTGCAGCAGCTGGAAAAATAATGGCGTGCGCAGCCTGCGTGCGTGACTTTTTTGACTGAACCTGTGCGGTTTCATCCTCATAAGGTATGATGCCGGACAGGTTTTTTTTGCATTAAGAGATTTTAACGTGGCGAAGAATATTCAGGCGATTCGCGGGATGAACGACTACCTGCCTGCGGATACCGCTCTCTGGCAACGGATTGAAGGCGTACTCAAGCAGACGCTGGCGAGCTACGGCTACAGCGAAATTCGCTTGCCGCTGGTGGAGCAGACCCCACTGTTTAAACGCGCCATCGGTGAAGTCACCGATGTGGTTGAAAAAGAGATGTATACCTTCGAGGACCGCAATGGCGAAAGCCTGACGCTGCGTCCGGAAGGAACCGCAGGCTGCGTGCGAGCCGGTATTGAGCACGGTTTACTCTACAATCAGGAGCAGCGCCTGTGGTACATGGGGCCGATGTTCCGCTATGAGCGTCCGCAGAAGGGCCGTTATCGCCAGTTTTACCAGATCGGCGTCGAAGTGTTTGGTCTGCAGGGACCGGATATCGATGCGGAGCTGATTATGCTCAACGCCCGCTGGTGGAAAGCGTTAGGCATTGCCGACCACGTTCGCCTGGAACTCAACTCCATCGGCTCACTGGAAGCGCGTGCGCACTATCGCGACGCACTGGTCGCCTTCCTTGAACAGCACAAAGAGGTGCTGGATGAGGATTGCAAACGCCGCATGTACAGCAACCCGATGCGCGTTCTCGACAGTAAAAATCCCGATATTCAGCAGCTGCTGAATGATGCGCCGCAGCTCGGCGACTATCTTGATGACGAATCACGCGACCATTTCAGCGGCCTGTGTGCCCTGCTGGATGACGCGGGCATCCGCTACACCGTTAATCAGCGTCTGGTGCGCGGCCTGGATTACTACAATCGCACCGTGATTGAGTGGGTCACCGACAGCCTGGGTTCACAGGGTACCGTGTGCGGCGGCGGTCGCTATGACGGTCTGGTAGAGCAGCTCGGTGGACGTGCCACCCCTGCGGTGGGCTTCGCGATGGGCATGGAGCGTCTGGTGCTGCTGGTTCAGGCGGTGAATCCGGAATTTGAACCGACGAGCAATGTGGATGTCTATGTTATCGCTTCCGGTCAGGGCGTGCAGTCCGCTGCGATGCAGCTGGCTGAGAAATTGCGCGATGAAGCGCCAGAGCTGAGGCTGATGACTAACTTTGGCGGCGGCAACTTCAGGAAGCAGTTTGCCCGCGCTGACAAGTGGGGCGCTCGCGTCGCGCTGGTGCTGGGCGAGGATGAAGTCAAAGCCGGTCAGGTCGTGGTGAAAGATCTGCGCCGTGGCGAGCAGCAAACGCTGGATCAGGCAGAGGCTGCTGCTGTATTGCGCACGCTGTTACAGGCGTAACACAGCACCAACCATAGAAAGGAGAAGGATTGCGTGGAAGTGTATAGCAATGAGAACGAGCAGACCGAAGCGCTGCGCAACTTTTTTACCAGCAATGGTAAGGCGTTAGCCATTGGCGTAGTCATCGGCATTGCTGCGCTGGGTGGCTGGCGTTACTGGAGCAGTCATCAGGACGATACTGCGAAAACGGTATCGGCCCAATATCAGCAGCTGACCACCGCCATGCAGGCGGGCAAACCTGAGACGCTGGAAGCGGTCAACCGGTTTGCCAGCGAAAACAGCAACACTTATGGTGCGCTGGCGGCGATGGATCTGGCGAAGCAGTATGTGGATGCCGGTCAGCTTGATAAAGCCGCAGCACTGCTGCAAAACGGACTGAAAGATACCAAAGATGCCAATCTGCAGGCGGTGATTAACCTGCGTCTGGCTCGCATTCAACTGCAACAGAATCAAGCGGATGCGGCGCTTAAAACCCTTGACGGTGTGAAGGGTGATGGCTGGACAGCCATTGTGGCCGATATTCGCGGCGAAGCGCTGCTGGCCAAAGGCGACAAGCAGGGCGCGCGCGATGCCTGGAGTAAAGGGGTGGAATCTGACGCCTCTCCGGCATTGAAGCAAATGATGCAGATGAAGATGAATAACTTAAGCTAAGCCAGTCAAGAGAGAGCGCATGGAATTACGTAAATACCTGCTGCCGGGACTGATTTCAGTCACTTTGCTCAGCGGTTGTTCGCTGTTTAGCGGCGAAGAAGATGTAGTGAAAATGGCCCCGCTGCCGAAGGTGGAAAATCAGTTTACGCCAGAGAAAGTGTGGAGCACCTCAGTCGGCGATGGCGTGGGTGATTTCTACTCTAATCTGCATCCTGCCTGGCAGGACAGTACGGTCTTCGCAGCCGATCGCTTTGGTATCGTGAAAGCGCTGGATGCCGCAGACGGTAAAGAAAAATGGAAAGTCGATCTCTCTGAGAAAACCGGCTTCTTCTCGAAAAATCGCTCAGCCCTGTTATCGGGCGGCCTGACGGCGGATGGCGATCGGATCTATGTCGGCAGCGAGCGCGGTCAGGTTTATGCCCTGAACAGCAGCGATGGCAGCCTGGCCTGGCAGACGAAAGTCGCCGGTGAAGCGCTGTCACGTCCGGTGGTCAGCGATGGCCTGGTGCTGATCCATACCAGCAACGGCATGTTGCAGGGGCTGGACCAGAGCAGCGGGGCGGTGAAGTGGAGCGTTAACCTGGATATGCCTGCGCTTTCACTGCGCGGTGAATCGGCTCCGGCTGTTGCGTTTGGCGGGGCCATTGTCGGTGGTGACAACGGCCGCGTCAGTGCCGTCGTGCTGAACCAGGGGCAACTGATCTGGCAGCAGCGTATTTCTCAGGTCAGCGGCGCAACCGAAATCGATCGTCTGAACGATGTCGATACGACCCCGGTTATCGTCAATGGCGTGGTTTACGCGCTGGCGTACAACGGCGACCTGACGGCGCTGGATCTGCGTTCCGGCCAGATTCTGTGGAAACGCGAAATCGGCGGTGTGAAAGATCTGATTGTTGATGCCGGCCGCATCTATCTGGTCGATCAGGATGACCGTGTGATTGCCCTGAACGCGGACGGTGGCGTCGCTATCTGGCGTCAGAGCGATCTGCTGCATCGCAACCTGACTTCACCGGTGCTCTACAACGGCTATCTGGTGGTTGGCGACAGCGAAGGGTATCTGCACTGGCTGAACACCACCGACGGTCGTTTTGTCGCGCAGCAGAAGCTGGACAGTTCCGGTTTCCAGACCGAGCCCGTGGTCGCCAGCGATAAGCTGCTGATCCAGTCGAAAGATGGTGAGGTTTATGCGATTACCCGTTAACGGGTAAACGTCCGGCAGGTGAAATCCTCCGTTCCGACGGCTCCTGATTTAATCAGGGGCCGTTTCGTTTTTAGTCAGGCATGGTATTCTTTGCGCCTTAAGCCTGAACTTAACGGCCAGAGCCGTTATAATCACGCCATTCGGGCGATTCATTTTTTATTGAGGCATTTTGTTATGGTACCTGTGGTCGCGCTGGTTGGGCGTCCCAATGTGGGAAAATCTACGCTATTTAACCGCTTAACCCGCACTCGTGATGCGCTGGTAGCGGATTTTCCCGGACTGACTCGCGATCGCAAATATGGTCGCGCCGAAGTGGAAGGGCGCGAATTTATTGTTATTGATACCGGTGGTATCGACGGCACCGAAGAGGGTGTTGAAACGCGGATGGCTGAGCAGTCACTGCTGGCGATTGAAGAAGCGGATGTCGTACTGTTTATGGTTGACGCACGTGCGGGCATGATGGCCGCCGATCAGCAAATCGCTAAACATCTGCGTTCCCGCCAGAAAGCCACTTTCCTGGTGGCGAACAAAACTGACGGGCTCGATCCGGATCAGGCGGTTATCGACTTCTACTCTCTCGGCCTGGGCGAGATCCACGCCATTGCGGCGTCGCACGGTCGCGGTGTCACCAGCCTGATTGAAACGGCGCTGCTGCCGTGGATGGAGACGGTTGAGCCGGTCGAACTGACCGAAGAAGAAGAGAACCAGGCTTACTGGGCGGCGCTGGACGCCGAGGAGATCGCTGAACAGGAAGCCGACGAGGAAGAAGAAAACTTCGACCCGACAGGTTTACCTATCAAGCTGGCCATCGTGGGGCGTCCTAACGTAGGTAAGTCAACGCTTACTAACCGTATCCTCGGTGAAGACCGCGTGGTGGTCTACGATATGCCCGGCACCACCCGCGACAGTATCTATATTCCGATGGAGCGTGACGGACGTGATTACGTACTGATCGACACCGCCGGGGTGCGTAAGCGCGCCAAGATTTCTGACACCGTAGAGAAATTCTCGGTGATCAAGACGCTGCAGGCGATTGAAGATGCCAACGTGGTGATGCTGGTCATCGACGCCCACGCCGGTATCTCGGATCAGGATCTCTCCCTGCTGGGCTTTATTCTCAACAGTGGCCGCTCGCTGGTAATCGTGGTTAACAAATGGGATGGCCTGTCGCAGGAAGTGCGTGACGAAGTGAAAGAGACGCTGGACTTCCGTCTGGGCTTTATCGATTTCGCCCGCATCCACTTTATCTCTGCGCTGCACGGCAGCGGCGTGGGTAACCTGTTTGAATCGATCACTGAAGCCTATGACTGTTCGACCCGGCGCGTAAACACCTCGCTGCTGACGCGCATCATGAACATGGCGGCAGACGATCACCAGCCACCTCTGGTGCGCGGCCGTCGCGTTAAGCTTAAGTATGCCCATGCCGGTGGTTACAACCCGCCCATCGTGGTCATCCACGGGAATCAGGTGAAAGATCTGCCAGATTCTTACAAGCGCTACCTGATGAACTATTTCCGCAAATCCCTGAATGTGATGGGAACGCCAATCCGTATTCAGTTCAAAGAGGGTGAGAACCCTTATGAAGGCAAGCGTAACCTGCTGACGCCGACTCAGCAGCGTAAACGTAAGCGTCTGATGGCGCATATGAAAAAGAATAAGCGTTAATGAGAAGAGGGCCATGAGGCCCTCTTTTTTTTGTGCTGAACACGCCACTCAGGAGGAGAAAGGTGACTATTCACTGCGAAAAATGTCAGCAGCCACTGCGGCTCAGCGACGGCGAATTTATCTGTGACCGCTGCAGTGCGCACTATCCGGCGCAGCCCGTCTGTCCGGACTGTCACCAGCCACTGACGGTACTGAAAGCCTGCGGTGCGGTCGACTATTTTTGTCAACATGGCCACGGATTGATCTCGCGCAGGCGGGTGCAGTTTCAGCCGTCTGCACCGTAAGATTTGGCTATGATTAAACGCACCGGTGAACCCGACCCGCCCGCCGTTTTGTAGCAAAAATGCTATTACGTCGTAACAAATGAGTTGTATATGTTCACTCGGTTATGTACCAGGTGGTACAATCCTGCCGCGTCGTGGGAGGGGCCAGCCACATCTGTAGGCTTCCGGCCCTCAGATTCTTACGGACGCGGGTCTGTTTATAATTGATTTGAAACAGAACGGGGCTCTGCGCAGAACGTTTAAGGCGCGGAGTCCGGACGGCACCTGTCCGGACGTTCTGTTTATTCAGGAGAGATAGTTTATGGCTGAAACATCCTCCCGCTCCGCCAGGGGGTTGGGAATCGCATCCGTGCTGCTCGGACTGGTGCTGCTTGCTACCGGTCTGTTCTTTGCAATCGGTGGCGGCAAACTGGTTGCACTTGGCGGCAGCTGGTACTTTTTGATTGCAGGGATCGTAATCGTACTTTCCGCAATTCAGTTCTTCCGCCGCAAATCGTCGGCAGCGGTTCTTTTCCTGCTGGTCTTTATCGGCACGCTGATCTGGTCGCTGTTTGATGCCGGGCTGGATTTCTGGCCGCTGGTCTCACGCCTGATGGTGCCAGCCGGACTGACACTGCTGGCCTTCCTGATCTGGCCTTCACTGCGTAAGCATGAAGGTAAGCCCTCACTGGCAAAACCTTCCTATACCTTCTCCGCACTGCTGGCCGCAGGCATGGTGGTCACGCTGGTGCAGATGTTCCAGCCGCATCCTACCGTGGCCGGTAATGGTGAAGAGCTGCCGCTGATCCCGGTCGATAAAACCAAACAGCAGAAAGACTGGGATAACTACGGCAATACGCCGCAGGGCAGTCGCTTTGTGGCGCTGGACCAGATTACCCGCGACAACGTGAAAGATCTGAAAGTTGCCTGGACCTTCCGCACCGGTGACACCCCGATCAGCCCGACCGGTAACGGCGCAGAAGATCAGCAGACGCCGTTACAGATTGGCAACACGCTTTATCTCTGCACCCCACACAATAATGTGATTGCGGTGGAAGCGAACAGCGGTAAGCAGATCTGGAAACGCGAAATCAATGCGCAGGCTGAAGTCTGGCCGCGCTGCCGTGGCCTGGCTTACTTTGACGCGACGAAACCGCTGCAACAGCCGGACAAGCCGGGGTCAGTTCCGGTAACGGCCGTTACCCTGCCTGCCGGTGACACCTGTCAGCGTCGTATTCTGATGAACACCATCGACGCGCGTCTGATTGCCATCAACGCCGACAACGGTGAGTTCTGTGAAGACTTTGGCGATCACGGCATTGTCGATCTGAAAGCCGGCATCGGTAAGGCGCCAGACCCGCAGTATCAGCTGACCTCAGCCCCTACGCTGGCAGGCACCACTGTCGTGGTTGGCGGACGCGTGGCGGATAACGTACAGACCGATATGCCGGGCGGCGTGCTGCGTGGATTCGACGTTATCACCGGCAAGATGCGCTGGGCGTTTGACCCGGGCAACGTTGACCCGAATGCGATCCTGATGCCGGGCAAGGAGTACACCCGCAGTACGCCGAACTCCTGGGCTCCGATGTCATACGATCCGACCATGAATACCGTGTTCATTCCGATGGGCAGCTCCTCTGTTGACCTCTGGGGCGCGAACCGTACCCCACTGGATCACAAATATGGCGCATCCGTGCTGGCGCTGGATGCCACCACCGGTAAAGAGAAGTGGGTCTATCAGACCGTGCACAACGATCTGTGGGACTTTGACCTGCCAATGCAGCCAAGCCTGATCGACTTCCCGCAGAAAGATGGCAGCACCACGCCAGCGGTGGTGATCGGCGGTAAAACCGGCATGATCTTTGTGCTCGACCGGATGACCGGTAAGCCTTTGACCAAAGTCGAAGAGCTGCCGATGCCGCAGGGCCATATCCCGAACGAGCAGTACACCAAAACCCAGCCACACTCGACCGGCATGCCGCAGATTGGCAACCAGACGCTGAAAGAGTCTGACATGTGGGGAGCGACGCCGTTTGATCAGCTGGCCTGCCGTGTTGCCTTTAAATCGATGCGTTATAACGGCCTGTTCACCGTGCCGGACACCGACAAGTCGCTGAGCTTCCCGGGCTCGCTGGGTGGAATGAACTGGGGCAGCATGTCGACTGACCCTAACAATCATCTGCTGTTCGTTAACGATATGCGTCTCGGCCTGTGGGTGCAGATGATCCCGGCTGACACCAACAGCATTTCACGTGGCAGCAACGGTGGCGAAGCGATCAACACCGGTATGGGTGCAGTACCGCTGAAAGGCACGCCGTACGCCGTAAACAAAAACCGCTTCATGTCTCCGCTGGGCATCCCTTGTCAGAAGCCGCCATTTGGTACGCTGTCAGCGATCGACATGAAAACCCAGAAAATCGTCTGGCAGGTGCCGGTTGGTACCGTGCAGGACACCGGACCGTTTGGTATCAAAATGGGCGTGAAAATGCCGATTGGTATGCCGACGCTGGGCGGAACGCTGGCAACGCAGGGTGGCCTGGTCTTCATCGCCGGTACCCAGGATTACTATCTGCGCGCCTTTGATTCTTCAACCGGTAAAGAGGTGTGGAAAGCGCGCCTGCCGGTCGGCAGTCAGGGTGGCCCGATGAGCTACGTCTCACCGAAAGATGGTAAGCAGTACATCCTCATCTCGGCAGGTGGCGCACGTCAGTCACCGGACCGCGGTGATTACGTGATTGCTTACGCGCTGCCAGACAGTAAGTAATATCGCAAAAGGAAAAGGGCCGACATTGTCGGCCCTTTTTTTTGAAAAAATTCTGGCCGGTTCGCTGTAAGAGCGGGCATGCTCAGGAAACACGGTCAGATCGGAAAGTCGCAAAATCGTCATCCATGACGGCTCGGCCCGCGCCGTCCCTGGCGCGGGACGCTTTCCTCCTCTGACCGTGTTACCTTCACTTTAAGCTTATCCGTTGCAGCCAGATTCACATCAGATTATCAGCTCTCTACGGGCCAACATTGTCGGCCCTTTTTTTGCTTATTTGCCGTCGCGCCACAGCGCCTGCAATTCGGGAGGGGCGACCTGTTCCGGGATCAGCAGCACAATGGTGCCAACCTCACGGCGGGTCGCGTACTGGATCTGAATGCGAAAATAGCGCTGATCGCCACTGCCCACCTGCGCGGCTTTCTCCTCGGGTTCGCCCAGCGGCATCGCCTGTTCCAGCGCATGGCAGACGCGCTGTTTTTCAGGCGGTGGCAGATCGCCCAGCATAAAGCGACGCTCGGCGCGCAGCCCCGGAATAAAGGCCATGCCGCCTTCACGCGCGACGATGACCGTAGCGTCATCGGTGAGTTCGGGCAGTTCACTCATAGCACGCCAACCTCCTTCCACGCCTGTTCAATGGCACGGCCGACCGACGAATTAAAGCGCTTTTCACCGTGCTGAACGGTGAAGCGGGCAAAGGTCTTGAAGTCCGCATCCTGAGGCAGCTCGTCGTCACACAGGGTGTCATACCAGGCGTAGCCTGCCTGCTCCCAGGCAAAGCCGCCCAGCGCGGTGGCCGCCAGATAAAATGCCCGGTTAGGAATACCGGAGTTGATGTGAACTCCGCCATTATCTTCACGGGTTTTCACATAGTCATCCATGTGCGCCGGTTGCGGATCTTTACCCAGCATCGGGTCATCGTAGGCGGTGCCGGGTTCAGACATTGAACGCAAACCGCGCCCATTGATGCCGCTTGCCAGCAGGCCTTCACCGATAATCCAGTCCGCCTCTTCGGCGCGCTGTTTCTTGCTGTACTGTTTGACCAGGGAGCCAAAGACGTCAGACAGGGACTCATTCAGTGCGCCCGCCTGCTCAAAGTAGATCAATCCGGCTTCATTTTCCGTGACGCCATGCGCGAGTTCATGTGCCACCACATCAATCGCAATGGTAAAGCGATTAAAAATTTCGCCGTCACCGTCACCAAATACCATCTGCTGACCGTTCCAGAAGGCGTTCTGATACTTCTCTCCGTAATGGACGGTACCGAGCAGCTTCAGCCCCTGATTATCCAGCGAGTTACGCTGATAAGCCTGCCAGAAAAAGTCATAGGTGATGCCGAGGTAGTCCCAGGCTTCTTCAGCCGCCACATCATCACTGGCGGACTGGCCCTCCTGTCGAATCAGCTTACCGGGCAGGGTTTCTCTGCCCTGGGCATCATAAATTTCCCGGTCCACATGGCCGCCCGCCGCCGTTTTAGCCACGGCGGGCTTTTGCCAGTGTTCTGCCATCAGGTGCTGAACGTGGGTGAGGGTGCGACGCGCCTGCGCCTGCTGGTGACCGGAACCGTGAGCAATGATCTTACGAAGGATATAGGGAGGAATAACGCAGTAAGCCATCTGAAACTCCTTGGCAGCAGAGATGTACCAGAAAGTATAGACCGGTCACGGCGAATGCACGCGGTAAATGAGACCAGCCATAACTGGAAAGGAAGGGCGATGAGAGCGGAGCGGGTCAGGAGGCGGTTTTGCGGCGACGCTTTTTCTCAGGCAGTAACTGTGTGACCTGGCTTTCGACCCAGCCATCATCCAGACGGGTGCGCAGCAAGTCGCCGCTCTGCAGCTGCGCCGTTTTTTTCACCACCTGTCCGGTGGTGTCGGTCGTGACGCTGAATCCGCGAGCCAGCGTGGCCAGGGGACTGACGCCCTCCAGTTGCGCTACCAGCTGACCAAACTGCTGTTTTCCGCTGCTCAGCTGAGTGGTCATACTCTGCTGCAGGCGGTAGTGCCAGCTTTGCAGCTGCTTCTGCGCTTCGAACAGGCGCTGCTGCGGCTGTTGGGCACTGAGCCGGTGCTGCAGGCGATCCTGCTGACGGGTAGCGTGACGCAGACGGGTTTCCATCGCATCCCCCAGACGCTGCTGCAGGCGGAAGAGGGCAGTCTGCTGGCGGGCCAGACGCAGCTGCGGATGCTGCTGCTGCAGGCGATGCTCCAGGCGGCTGTAAAGCCGCTGCTGGCGCGCCAGATAATAATCCATCGCCATCTCCAGCCGCTGCTGCTGTGACTGCAGCTGACGCAGTAATTCAAGCTGATTGCGGCTGACAATTTCTGCTGCGGCCGACGGTGTGGGCGCGCGTAAATCTGCGACGAAGTCGGCAATGGTGACGTCGGTTTCGTGTCCGACTGCGCTGACGATGGGAATGCGGCTGGCAAAAATCGCGCGCGCTACCCGTTCGTCGTTAAAGCTCCACAAATCTTCCAGCGACCCGCCGCCGCGCCCGACAATTAACACGTCGCATTCATTGCGCAGGTTAGCGACTTCAATCGCCCGGACGATAGCCGCAGGCGCATCGACACCCTGCACGACAGTAGGATAGATGACCACAGGCAGGGAGGGATCGCGGCGATGCAGCACGCGTAACACATCGTGCAGGGCGGCGCCGGTCGCCGAGGTGATCACCCCGACCTGACGCGCCGGTTCCGGCAGCAGCTGCTTATGCTGCGGGTCGAACAATCCTTCGGTCGACAGCTTTGCCTTCAGCAGTTCAAACTGCTGCTGCAACAGCCCTTCGCCCGCCGGATGCATACTCTCGGCAATCAGCTGATAGTCGCCACGAGGCTCGTAAAGGGTGATGCTGGCGCGCACCAGCACCTGCTGGCCGTGCTGCGGACGAAAAGTGACGCGACGATTGCTGTTGCGGAACATGGCGCAGCGCACCTGCGCGCCATCATCCTTCAGCGTGAAGTACCAGTGACCGGAAGCCGGCTGAGTGAAATTGGAGATCTCGGCGCTGATCCAGACCAGGCCCATCTCTTTCTCCAGCAGCTGACGCACTGTCGTATTGAGACGGCTGACGGTAAAAATATTGGCGTTGGATGGCAGCGACATGTGACGAAGATCAAATTCCAAATCAGCAGGTTAATTCACCGATACTACAGGGCTGCCAGTGCGGATCAAGAGTTTTTCGTAAATAATAGTGGAGGCAATCGATTACGGCCTGTATAATGCCGCGGCAATATTTTATCTAATCTCAATCACCCGAGGTGGAGTATTGCCATGTTAAGAATCGCTAAAGAAGCACTCACTTTTGACGACGTTCTGCTCGTTCCTGCTCACTCCACCGTCCTGCCTAATACGGCCGATCTCAGCACACAGCTGACCAAAAACATCCGTTTAAACATTCCTATGCTTTCCGCTGCCATGGACACCGTGACCGAAGCGGGTCTGGCAATTGCGCTGGCACAGGAAGGCGGCCTTGGCTTCATCCATAAAAATATGTCGATTGAACGCCAGGCGGACGAAGTGCGCAAGGTGAAGAAACATGAGAGCGGCGTCGTGACTGAACCGCAGACCGTACTGCCGACCACCCCACTGGCTGACGTCAAAGCGCTGACCGAGCGCAACGGCTTTGCAGGCTATCCGGTAGTTAACCGCGACAATGAACTGGTCGGTATCATCACCGGTCGTGACGTGCGCTTTGTGACCGATCTCTCTCAGCCTGTTTCTGCGGTCATGACCCCGAAAGACCGTCTGGTGACGGTGAAAGAGGGTGAAGCGCGTGATGTCGTGCTGCACAAAATGCATGAAAAACGTGTAGAGAAAGCGCTGGTCGTGGATGACAGCTTCCATCTGCTGGGCATGATCACCGTTAAAGACTTCCAGAAAGCCGAACGTAAGCCTAACGCCTGTAAAGATGCGCAGGGCCGTCTGCGTGTGGGTGCCGCTGTCGGTGCCGGTGCAGGCAACGAAGAGCGTATTGATGCGCTGGTTGCTGCGGGCGTTGACGTGCTGCTGATTGACTCCTCTCACGGTCACTCTGAAGGCGTGCTCTCCCGTATCCGTGAAACCCGTGCTAAATATCCGGACCTCGAAATTGTCGGCGGTAACGTCGCTACCGGTGCCGGCGCACTGGCACTGGTTGAGGCCGGCGTCAGCGCGGTCAAAGTCGGTATCGGCCCTGGCTCTATCTGTACCACCCGTATCGTCACCGGTGTCGGTGTTCCGCAGATCACCGCCGTCTCTGACGCCGTGACTGCACTGGAAGGCACCGGTATTCCGGTCATCGCCGATGGCGGTATCCGTTTCTCCGGTGATATCGCAAAAGCGATCGCGGCGGGAGCCTCCTGTGTCATGGTGGGTTCAATGCTGGCGGGCACCGAAGAGTCTCCGGGCGAGATCGAACTCTACCAGGGTCGTGCATTTAAATCCTATCGCGGCATGGGTTCACTGGGCGCGATGTCCAAAGGCTCTTCAGACCGTTACTTCCAGACCGATAACGCCGCTGACAAGCTGGTGCCGGAAGGCATCGAAGGCCGCGTGGCCTATAAAGGCCGTCTGAAAGAGATCGTCCATCAGCAGATGGGTGGACTGCGTTCATGCATGGGCCTGACCGGTTGCCCGACCATTGATGACCTGCGCACTAAAGCGGAGTTTGTCCGCATCAGCGGCGCTGGCATCAATGAGAGTCACGTACATGATGTGACCATCACCAAAGAGTCACCGAACTACCGTATGGGCTCGTAATTTCGATTTCCCGCCCGGCTTCAGCCGGGCGCTTTTATTTATTAAGTCACCGTTCTGGAACCCCCTCAATGACGACGGAAAATATCCATAAGCATCGCATTCTGATTCTCGATTTCGGCTCGCAATATACTCAGCTGGTGGCACGCCGCGTGCGCGAGCTTGGCGTTTACTGTGAACTCTGGGCATGGGATGTGAGCGAAGAGCAGATTCGCCAGTTCAACCCAAGCGGCATCATCCTTTCCGGTGGCCCGGAGAGCACCACCGAACTGAACAGCCCGCGAGCGCCGGAATATGTCTTTAATGCTGGCGTGCCGGTCCTGGGCGTCTGCTACGGTATGCAGACCATGGCGATGCAGCTGGGCGGCGCCGTTGCCGGTTCAAACGAACGCGAGTTCGGTTATGCGCAGGTTGAAGTGACCACGCCAAGCGCTCTGGTTCGCGATATCGAAGATGCGATCAGCGCGGCCGGTAAACCGCTGCTGGATGTCTGGATGAGCCACGGCGATAAAGTCACCGCTATCCCGGCTGACTTCGTAACCGTTGCCAGCACCGAAACCTGTCCGTTTGCCATCATGGCGAACGAAGAGAAGCGTTTCTACGGCGTGCAGTTCCACCCGGAAGTGACCCATACCCGTCAGGGCCTGCGGATGCTTGAGCGCTTCATCATCGACATTTGTGAATGTGAAGCCCTGTGGACGCCAGCCAAAATCATCGAAGATGCGGTAGAACGTCTGCGTGAGCAGGTAGGAAATGACAAAGTTATCCTCGGTCTGTCTGGCGGTGTGGATTCATCGGTAACGGCGATGCTGCTGCACCGTGCCATTGGCGACCGTCTGACCTGCGTGTTTGTGGATAACGGTCTGCTGCGCCTGAACGAAGCGCAGCAGGTGATGGATATGTTTGGCGATCACTTTGGTCTCAATATTGTCCATGTCCCGGCTGAGCAGCGTTTCCTGGACGCACTGGCGGGTATTGATGAACCTGAAGCCAAGCGTAAAACCATTGGTCGCGTCTTTGTGGAAGTGTTTGACGAAGAAGCGCTGAAGCTGGAAGACGTTAAGTGGCTGGCGCAGGGCACCATCTATCCGGACGTGATCGAGTCGGCGGCATCAGCCACCGGTAAAGCGCACGTCATCAAGTCGCACCACAACGTTGGCGGCCTGCCGAAAGAGATGAAGATGGGCCTGGTTGAGCCGCTGAAAGAGCTGTTCAAAGACGAAGTGCGTAAGATTGGTCTGGAGCTGGGCCTGCCGTACGACATGCTGTTCCGCCATCCGTTCCCGGGCCCGGGTCTGGGCGTGCGCGTGCTGGGCGAAGTGAAGAAAGAGTATTGCGATCTGCTGCGTCGTGCCGATGCTATCTTCATCGAAGAGCTGCACAAAGCGGATCTCTACAACAAAGTCAGCCAGGCGTTCACCGTCTTCCTGCCGGTTCGCTCGGTCGGTGTGATGGGCGATGGCCGTAAATATGACTGGGTGGTTTCACTGCGCGCGGTGGAAACCATCGACTTTATGACCGCTCACTGGGCGCATCTGCCGTATGATTTCCTGGGCCGCGTCTCTAACCGCATCATCAATGAAATCAACGGGATCTCCCGCGTGGTGTATGACATCAGCGGTAAGCCACCGGCGACGATTGAGTGGGAATAATCGGCCTGTAGCCGGTTTACCCTGACGATGTTTAAGCCCGCTTCTCAGCGGGCTTTTTTCTGCCCTGGCTGCCCGCCGAACCGCCGTTTTAACCTTTCAGCACATCCGCACCCGAACCTGGTGATTTTCTGTTCACTTTGCCGCAAAGTACGCTATTCTGCTGGTCAGCAAAAGCACGTCGGGTTTCCTGTCTGACGCCCGCTTTTGACTCGCCGCTTTTACCGATTGTCCATATCTCAAAGCCGCCGCTTACGGAAACCGCCCGCACCGCAGGCGTTTCCTGATTCTGACGCCACCAGGAATGTTGTCATGCTCTCACTCAAAGTGTTCAGCCTGTTTTTTGTTGTCGTATTGCTCCTCTCTCTGGGAGCCAGTATCGCCCAGGCGACCCGTCACAGCGAAACCGCAGAGCGGGGCGGCTGGTGGTCGGCGCGACGCGATTCAGCCGGTATTGCGCCCGACCCGCGCGCCTTCGCTAATCTGGCTATCGTGCAGGTCTATGCCGCGCCCACCTATGGCTGGAAAGGGCGGGTCGCGGTGCATCCCTGGATTATCTTCAAACGTGCCGGTGAAACGCACTACAATCGCTATGAAGTGATCAGCTGGGGCAGTGGCGATAAAGTGCGTCACAATACCAATCTTCCCGATGGCTACTGGTATGGTGCAAAACCGCGGCTGCTGGTGAACCATCGCGGACCCGAGGCAGAAGCGATGATCCCGCAGATTGAAGCGGCTATTCAATCCTATCCCTGGCCGACGACCTATCACGCGTGGCCGGGGCCCAACAGCAATACTTTTCTGGCGCACATTGGTCGCGAAGTCCCGGCCTTAAAACTCGATTTGCCTGCCAATGCCCTGGGCAAAGATTACCGGCCACTGTGGCGTCCGGTCGGGCTGCCGCCATCCGGGCGAGGTCTGCAGGTATCGGTTCTGGGTGTGGCGGGCGTCACGCTGGGAGCGGAAGAGGGGTTCGAAGTGAATCTGCTGGGTCTGAACATGGGCCTCGACTTTACCCCGTTCCGCCTGCGGTTGCCGTTTATTGGCGGGCTGGGTAACGACAACCTGCAGCAGGATAAGCCCTGATCGTCTGGCCCCGCTAACGGGGCCGGTTTGTTTCAGCACACGCCAAAATCGCCCTCTTCGTGATAGAGGTTGACGCTCTCTGCCTTCACTTCAATCTCTTTTTTGGTCGCATCATCCACCCGTGCGCAATACAGGGTGTCACCTTCAACGCGTAATACCTGCATTTTAGGGCCACCGGTTTTCGACTGAACAAAATCCTCTGCTTTAAACATAGTTTCTCCGTCGTGAGTTGTGATTGCTGCCAGCATCGCGCTGACATTTTTTGCGTAACGTTTTCCAGTTTAGATCCTGACCGTTTTACTGTGTGAAAAAGTCTGCCCATGCTCAGCCGGATAAGAATATTTCTTCTGGTTGTCAGTTGACAACTAATTAATCCGACGGCAGGATAGTGGAGGACAGATGGCAAGGAAGCGGCATCCTGATAAAGAGATCGAAGCGGCGTTACGTTATGCCGAATCCCACGGCTGGCTGGTCGTTACGGGCGGTCATCACGCCTGGGGCAAAATGTACTGCCCGAACATGCTGCTGAGATGCCGCTGCGGGGAGTTTTGTCTGACCTGTATCTGGAGCACGCCAAAAAATGCGCATAACCATGCCCGTGCGCTCCGGCGAGTGGTCGACAATTGTGATTATCTGACGTCCTGAGAGTGCATAAGGAGAGGCATATGGAATATTGTTTTACATTACGGTTCAGCCTGCCGGAAGGGCATGCGCCGGCAGATGAGATGATGGAAGTGCTGGCCGCAGCCGGCTGTGACGATGCGCTGATCGGTCTGGGGATGCCGGGGCGAATCGCACTGGAGTTTACCCGGGAGTCAGGCTCCGCGACGGAGGCACTGGCAGAGGCAGAAGCGGCGGTCCTGCGCGCGATACCGGGTGCCACGCTGGTGGAAGCGGCGCCTGACTTTGTGGGACTGACTGACGTAGCCGAGCTGATCGGCATGTCGCGCCAGAACATGCGCAAGCTGATGCTCAGCCACCGCCCGCCATTTCCGCTGCCGGTGCATGATGGCAAAACCGCCATCTGGCACCTGTCAGATGTGCTGGAGTGGCTGAACCAGCGCGGTAACTATGTGCTGCCGGTGGCGACCCGGGAACTGGCGCAGGTGACGCGCCAGCGTAATCTCAGCGGGTCACTGCAACGCTACGGTCTGCACGCCTGAGGGTCAGTGCGTGGTCAGAAACAGCGTCGCCAGTCCCAGGAAGATAAAGAATCCGCCGGTGTCGGTGATGGCGGTAATCAGAACGCTGGAGCCGACGGCCGGATCGCGCTTCAGTCTGGTCATCACCAGCGGTACCAGCACGCCCATCAGCGCCGCCAGCAGCAGATTAAGCGCCATGGCCAGCATCATGACGCCGCCCAGCGCCATATTGTCATACATCAGCCAGGTGATGCCGCCCATGATGCCGCCCCAGAAGAGGCCGTTGATCAGTGCCACGCCCAGTTCACGGACGATCAGAAACGAGAAGTTACCCGGCTCCACCTGATGCAGCGCCAGCGCGCGCACAATCATGGTGATCGTCTGGTTACCGGTATTGCCCCCGATCCCGGCCACAATTGGCATCAGTGTCGCGAGGGCGACGATTTGCGAGATGGTCCCTTCAAACAGCCCGATAACGCGTGAGGCAACAAAGGCGGTACAGAGGTTGATCGCCAGCCAGGCCCAGCGTTTACGGACTGACTTATGCACCGGGGCAAAGACATCCTCTTCCTGACTGATACCGCCCATCTTACGGATATTGCTTTCGTTTTCGGCGTTGACCAGGTCGATGATATCTTCAATGCTCACACGGCCAATCAGTTTGCCTTTTGCATCGGTAACGGCGGCAGAGATGAGGTTATAACGTTCAAAGGCGCTGGCGGCGTCTTCTGCCTTGTCATTAAGCTGGAAGGTGGTGGGGCGTGCGTTCATCACCTCGCTCACCAGCGTGTTGGGCTTATTCAGCAGGATATCGGTCAGCAGCAGTTCACCCAGCAGCTGATTATCTTTATTCGTGATGAAGAGCTTATCGGTGCCGCCCGGCATACTTTTGCGCTTGCGCAGGAAACGCTGCACCGTCGCCAGCGTGACATCTTCACGCACCGTCAGGATGTTGAAATCCATCACCCTGGCGACGCGGTCGCGGTCAAACTGCACCATGCTGAGCATCCGGGCGCGCAGGCCAGGTTCCACGGTGGCCAGCAGGCGTCCGGTCAGGTCACGCGGCAGATAGCGCGCCAGCCAGACCTGATCGTCGATATCCAGCGGCTGGATGGCGCGCAGGATATCGCGGTCGCTCATCTCCTCCGTGAGGCTGGCCCAGACCGTTTCTGATGCTTCAACCAGCACGTGACCGCGCCGCTCGTTTGGCACGAGCCGCCACAGCGCCTGGCGCTCCTCTTCCGGCAGGGCTTCGAGAATATCGGCAAGGTCAGCGGCATGCAGCTGAAGAATATCCTGTTCCAGCGCTTCACGCTGGGCCGCATTTTCACGTTGCTGTTCAGGCGGGCGATCGCCGGATTTCTCCAGCAGGGCATCAACCAGATCGTGTTCATTGAGCAGCAGCGTCAGAATGCGATGACGGGTTTCACTTAAACGTTGAGAGTGAGAGGCAGACACATTGGATCCCTTTAGTCTGAAAGCACCAGCACGAAGTGTAGCGTTTCGCCTGAAAAAGGGATGCAAAAAAGCGTCCGATCGGTCGGATAACGTTTTAAATTCAGTTCAGAAGGGGACTGTGCGTTAGCGGGTATCGCCTGATGTCACTGTAACCGGTCCAGGCGTCGCTTTCTGTTGCTGATGATGTTCGAAGGCAGCAGGCAGGATGAAAATCAGGCGACTAAAGAGAATGATAAAACTGATCAGCAACACAATGCGGGTCATGGTGCCGGTTTTCTGACGTCTTCGGGGAGAAATAGCGCTGTTCACGCGGGGTGATTCCTGTAGTGACCCTCATCGGGGCGATTGCAATATTTAGTCACAGTCGCCCGATGAAATCAATCGCTGTTGAAAAAAACAGCAGATAATGATCAGTAACTCGCTTTCTGCGCCAGCAGCGTGGCAAAGCGGCAGGTGATGCGCTGGCCGTTTTCATCTTTACGGTGCAGCTGGCCGGGATGCTCGTTGTACTTCACGATGTGCCAGTTGCGATAGTAGTGACTGAGTTCACCCGATTTAAACGCAAAAGAGAAATCAGCCGGGCAGGGCATATCGTCCGTGTTCATCGCCGCGACAATCAGGTTAAAGCCATATTTCACCGTGCAGGCCTGCATGTCCGCAATCAGCTGTGGAATGGTCTGCGGCTGCAGAAACATCATCACCACGGTCGACAGCACAAAGTCATAGCCGCCATTAAAGCGCGTCGTGTTCAGGTCATGCTGCGCGGTGTGGATACCGCTGAGGTTTTCCTGCGTCACAATCTCCTGCAGGCGCGCCAGACTTTGTGGATTGTGATCCCACGCCGTCACGTCAAATCCCTGCTGATTCAGAAACAGCGTGTTACGGCCCACGCCACAGCCAAGATCCAGCGCCTTGCCGACGGTGAGCTGGGGCAGCGCCGCAACCACTTCAGAGTGAGGCGGAGTCAGGCCATAGGTTTCGGCGAAGTAGTTTGCGCCTGAAAGCAGTGTGGTTGGTTGTGTCATAGTCATCAGTTCAGTTAAAAGGGCGCCAGGCGCCCGTAAGGTCAGGCTTCTTCTTTAAGGATCAGTTTCCATCCTGTCACGTCATTCCAGTAAACCTGCTCACGTTCGAGATCGAGCTGAACCAGGTTGTTCTGACTGAAATAGCCTGCCGGGAAGGTCAGCGTCCAGTGGCCGTCATCACACTTCAGGCTTAACGCATCCGGGCGCGTCGTGGCCTGGCGCTGATTATTGAGCAGCGTACCCAGGCGCAGCAGGAAAATCAGCGGGATAAACTGCTTTTTCTTGAACAGCGTGACGCGCGGCAACTCATCGAGTTTAATCGCTTTGCGATGGAATCTGACCAGCGCGGCCAGCAGCATCTGCTGATCCTGATTGAAACCGGGCAGGTTGGTGTTTTGCAGGATATAGGCGGAATGGCGCTGCAGCGCGCTATGGTTAATGGTCAGGCCGACTTCGTGCAGCATGGCCGCCCACTTCAGCAGCGCAGCCAGTTGCGGATTGGCCAGCTTTGGATTCTGCTCGCTCCACTGCACATAAAGCTGCTCGGTGGTGTCAAGCACGCGTCGCGCCTGATCGCTGTCGATGGCGTAGTGATTCGCCAGACTCTGTGCGGTCCGGCTGCGAATATCCTGATGGCGGAAGCGGCCTTCCATCTCATAGAGCACGCCTTCACGCAGTGCACCGTCAGAGAGGCGCAGCTCGCGGATCGCCAGCGCATCAAAGACGCCACAGAGAATCGCCAGTCCCGGCACGAAGACGTTTTTGCGCTCTTCAGAGAGGCCCGGCAGGCTCAGTGCCGCAAAGGATTTATGCTTCATCACCTCGTCATAGAGCTTGTCGAGACGCTCAGGGGTGATCAGTTTCTCTTTCTCATCCATCGCCTGCAGCACTTCACAGGCGGCTTTGATGGTTCCGGACGCCCCCAGCGCATATTTCCAGCCATGCAGACGATACTGCCACGCGAGCGTTTCCAGCTTCTGCGCGGCCGCTAAACGGGCACGACGGAAGTTTTCACGGCTGATTTCCCCTTTAGGGAAATAGAGCTGGGCGAAACTGACGCAGCCCATACGGCGGCTCTCAACCAGCTGCGGTTCAAAATCCTCGCCAATCACCAGCTCGGTCGAGCCGCCGCCGATGTCGATGACCAGCTTGCGGCCTTTTTCCGGCTGCGTATGCTCCACGCCCATAAAGATCAGACGCGCCTCTTCATGACCTGAAATCACCTCGATCGGGTAGGGGATTACCTCAGCCGCCCGCTGCAGGAAGGTTTCGGCGTTTACCGCCTCACGCAGCGTATGGGTACCGACAATCGTCACGTTGCTCGGGCTGAACCCCTGCAGGCGCTCGGCGAACAGCGCCAGGCAGGCTAAGCCGCGCTCCATCGCCTCTTCGCTGAGTTTGTGCTGAGCATCCAGCCCGTCAGCCAGATGGACGCGCTGCTTCAGGCGACCCAGCACCTGCATCGCACCGTCGACGACCCGCGCAATCACCATATGGAAACTGTTCGAGCCCAGGTCAATCGCCGCAAACTCCTGGGGTTTAGGCGTACTTTTATGAGAAATTGGCATAGGATTTAGTCAGGTTGTTCCAGTTTCTTGATGTAATCATAGATGGCCAGCTGCGAGCGCACTTTACGGCGATTGCCTCGCTGGACGTAATGGTTACTCAGCTCTTTGTCGACGATGCGGGCTTTCACCGTATCACTCAACTGAATGGCAATAATGTCGAGTATGCGTTGCCGGATGCGTGGATCGAGAATCGCCACCGCCACCTCGATACGGTAATCAATATTACGCGTCATCCAGTCAGCGGAGGAGAGGAACACCTTTTTATCGCCGCCATTCTCAAAAATATAGACGCGATCGTGTTCCAGATAGCGGTCAACAATACTGATGACGCGAATGTTCTCGCTGATCCCCGGCAGATCCGGGATCAGTGAGCACATGCCACGCACCAGCAGATTGACTTTTACCCCTACGCTGGAGGCTGTATAAAGCCGATCAACCAGCCCTTTGTCCACCAGATTGTTTATTTTCAGAGTAATGCCGGAGGGCTTCTGCTGCTGGGCATTGGCGATTTCGGTGTCGATCAGTTCATACAGCATCCGGCGTGAGTTCTGCGGAGACACCATCAGGTGATCAAACGTCACGGGCCGGTAGGGGTTCTCAATAAAGTTGAACACCCGACGCACTTCGTTGGTGATACGCGCATCGGCGGTCAGCAGGGAGTAGTCCGTGTAGAGCCGGGCGGTCTTCTCGTTAAAGTTGCCGGTGCCGATATGGGCATAGCGCACAATCTCTTCCCCTTCACGGCGTGAAATCAGGAACAGCTTGGCGTGGATTTTCAGGCCAGGGGCGGAGAAAATCACATGCACACCGGCTTCGGTCAGGCGTTTAGCCCAGTAGATGTTGGCTTCTTCATCGAAGCGCGCCTGCAGCTCAACCACCACCGTGACCTTCTTACCGTTATAAGCGGCGTGGATCATCGCATCCATGATGCGCGAGTGTTTGGCGACGCGGTAAATATTGATTTTGATCGCCAGCACGCTCGGGTCAAACGATGCCTGACGCAGCAGCTCCAGCACATGCTCAAAGGTGTGATAAGGATAATAGAGCAGCACGTCGCGGTCGCGGATCGCATCAAAGCCGTTGCGGTAGCCGTCGAAGCCGATGTGGCGGATCTGCGGCAGCGGACGATTTATCAGGTTGTTTTTGCCGACGTTTGGGAAGCCGATGAAATCTTTAAAGTTGTGATAGCGACCGCCGGGCAGAATCGAATCGAAGTTAGAGATAGAGAGCTTGTGGCAAAGCAGTTCAACCATCGCCTCCGGCATATCGCGCTGATAGACGAAACGCACCGGCTCCGCCGTCAGCCGCTGCTTCAGGCTGGAGGACATCAGCTCCAGCAGGCTCGACTCCATCTCCGTCACCAGATCGTACTCGGCGTCACGCGTCATTTTCATGGAATAGGCGTTGAGCGCGTCGTAGTCGTAAAAGCCTTTGAAAATATCATCCAGGCAGTAACGTAAAATGTTGTCGAGCAGGATCATCGGCTTACGGCGACGCGGTGGCTCCGCCGGAAGATTGATAAAGCGCGGCACCTTGTCGGACGGGATCTCCAGCAGCGCATAGCGGATGTCGTCACCCCGGATAATCTCGACCGCCAGGTAGGTGTAGTCATCTTTAAGAAATTCGGTCAGGTCAGTTTCATGGGTGATCAGAATCGGCGAGATGTGCTGACGCAGCTCATGCTTAAAGTAGTGACGCAGCCACGCCTGCTGATTGGGCGACAGCTGACGTTCGTTGATCAGGAAGATCTGGTTGCGTGCCATCTCCAGCAGCAGCTCGTTATAGAGGGCATCGAACTCCTGATCGGACTTCATCACCCGCTGCTGAATTTTCTTAAACAGATGACGTGGCGTACTGGCGGAACCCTGCTCTTCACCAATCAGAATACGGCGTTTCAGGTCGGCAAAACGCACTTTATAGAATTCATCGAGGTTATTGGAGTAGATACCCAGAAAGCGCATCCGCTCAATCAGTGGATTGCTTTTATCTGCCGCTTCCTGCAAAACCCGTTCATTAAAGGATAACCAGCTCAATTCTTTTTCAATATAAAGCTTTACCTGACCCATTCTCACTCCATTTAGCGGTTGCAGGACTGAAGATCCAGTGTCCCTGAACATTATGGCGAGAGTATGGCAGCGTTGTCCAACGCCAGGAGTTGTCTTATCAACCCGCTACGGGCAACATAGCGGCTTATTTCAGCCTGCTGCCGGAACCGCATGAGCGTAAACCACATTCCTGTCCAATTCAGCGATCGTAAGCGTCGTGCCATTGACCGCCTGACGCGGCGGCTGGTCACCTGCTGCGGCGTGGCGATCCTGCTGCTGATGCTGCTGCTGTTCTGCTGGCTGATTGGAGTGGTACTGCCGCTGTTTACGGCGCCGGGTCTGCAAATCGCCTCCAGCCAGCAACTCTGGGATCGTGCGCCTGCATTAGCGATGGGCAATCAGGGCAAGGTCGGCTGGCGTATCAGCGATCGCGGCGCGGCGCGCTTTATTCCGCTGGATGGGCAGCCCGCAGAACCGGCACTGGCGCTGACGCCACCACCGGGTGCGATTGTGCAGAGTGCCGACGGGCAGACGCTGCTGCTCAATATTAAGGGAGCGCTGACGCTGCTGCAGCCCACAGCCGACCAGCAGTGGCGCTTTCCGCTGGGCGACAAACCCTTTCATTTACCTGCTGGCGCGGTGACGAAGATGGCGCTGGCAACCCGCCATGCCGATCAATGGCGTATCGCGGCGCTCACCCAGGCCGGACTTCAGGTGCTGACGATCGGCACCGATCGTCAGGCTGCTATTCTCTCGCTGCCTCAGCGTCAGCTTGATCTGCTCGCGCTTTCACCGACAGGCGATCTGCTCTACACCACGGAAGGCAATCTGCTGCGCGTCTGGCAGCTCGGTGATGCACAGGCCTCATTACGCGAAACGCACACCCTGCCGCAGCCGCCGCAAAGCCTGCACCTGCTGGTGGGCGGAGCAAGCCTGCTGATTCAGGATCGCAGCGGCGTGACACAGTGGTTTGCTGTGGCCGGCGAGCAGGGGCCGCGCCTCCAGCGCATAAAGACCTTCGCGCAGAGCGACGGTGAGACGCTTCTGGTGACGGAGCCGCACCGTCGCGTGTTCGCCACACTCAGCAGGCAGGGGCTGCTGCGGCTGTTCGCCAGCAAGCAGAGCGGCCCGATACTGGAGCGTCAGCTGGCGCCCGGCATCGTACAGGCGCAGTTTTCACCCCGCGGTGACAGCCTGCTGATTGAGCGGCCCGGACACTGGCAGATGCTGCGGCTCGATAACCCGTGGCCCGACGTCACGTGGCGTAATTTCTGGCAGAAAATCTGGTATGAGAACTATCCCGCGCCGGACTGGGTCTGGCAGTCGACCGCCGCGGGCGACGGCTATCAGGCAAAGTTCAGTCTGGTGCCGATGGTGACGGGCACGCTGAAAGCGGCCGGGTTAGCGCTGCTGTTTGCCACGCCGCTGGCGCTGGCCGCCGCCATGTACACCGCGTGGTTTATGGCCCCCGGCCTGCGACGCTGGGTTAAACCGGCGATAGAGATGATGGGGGCGCTGCCGAGTGTGGTGGTCGGGCTGATTGCCGGACTCTGGCTGGCGCCGCACATTGGTCAGGCCCTGCTGGGGGTGCTGCTGCTGCCGCTCACCCTGGCGGGCGCGCTGCTGCTGTGCGGGGTATTCAGCGCCCGCTTACCGCCGCGCTGGCGTCAGCCCGGTCGTGAAGTGCTGATTCTGCTGCCGCTGCTGCTGTCAGTGACGCTGCTGACGCTGTGGCTGCCCGCTCGGTTTATGCCGGATGCCGGCGACTGGCTGCCGCATTATGAACAGCGAAATCTGCTGGTGGCCGCGCTGGCGATGGGCTTTGCGCTGGTGCCGCTGATCTTTACCCTCTCGGAAGATGCGCTCTTCAGCGTCCCTGCGGCGCTGGGACAGGGCTCGCTGGCGCTGGGCGCGACGCCGTGGCAGACGCTGACCCGCGTGGTGCTGCCCGGCGCCTCTGCCGGTATTTTTGCCGCGCTGATGATAGGCCTGGGGCGTGCAGTGGGAGAAACCATGATTCTGCTGATGGCGACCGGCAACACCCCGCAAAGTGAAGGGGGCCTGTTCAGCGGCCTGCGTGCGCTGTCCGCCAATATCGCTATCGAGATGCCGGAAGCGGCGGCGGGCAGTGCTCACTACCGGGTGCTGTTTCTCAGCGCTCTGCTGCTGCTGCTGTTTACGCTGGTTATCAACACCATTGCAGAGCTGATCCGTCAGCGGCTGCGTCAGCGATACAGTCAGCAGGAGGAGCAGGCATGAAGGTGATGCGCCAGAACGATCGCTGGCGGTGGTTAACCGCCGGCGCGGTAGCCGTCTGCCTGCTCGCCTTTACGCTGCTGATTGGTTTGCTGGCCTGGCAGGGGGGGCGTGCCTTCTGGCCGCAGCGCGTTGACCTTTACAGCTTCAGCCAGCCGGACGGCGGCGAGACGCGCCTGCTGGGTGAAACGCTGGAGCATCAGCGGCACTTTCCCGCCCCGGCCGATGAGCAGGGCAATCAGGGGGAGAAGGTTCATCGCTATCTGATTAAGACCGGTAACCGGGAGTGGGATGCGCCCGATTTCCGCGTGGTTTACAGCCGTCAGGCGGCGCAGGTCACTCAGCCCGCCGATGTTATGGTGCTGCAGCGGCGCGGCCACGGTCAGGCCTATGGGTGGTTTGTCGGGCTGCGTGAAGACAATGAAGAGTTAACCGCCAGAGACCCGGATGCGCTGCTGCATCAACGGCTCGGGCAGGTGCAGACCCTGGTGCGCCAGGCCAGCCAGATCCGTCGGGTCGATATGGCGCGTCTCAACAGCCAGCGGGAGCAGTTAGACGAGCAGGCGGAGGCACGACGGGCCGCCGGACGCTTTGATCTGCAGACCGAGTCGGAATTTCAGGCCAATCAGGCCGCTTTGCAGCGCCGTTTCAATCAGCTGAGTGAGACGCTGGCCTCTCTGCAGCAGCAGAGTCAGCGCGATCTGCTGATCCTGCGGGATGTACACGGCACCGAACATGCGATTCCGCTGACCGACATTGTGGACAGCTGGAAGCCCAATGCGATGACGGCAGGCGGCAAAATGCTGCATTTCCTGCATCAGCTGTGGCGCTTCGTCAGCGACTCCCCGGCGGAGGGCGAGAGTGAATCGGGCGCGTTTCCGGCCATTTTCGGCACGGTGCTGATGGTGCTGCTGATGTCGGTGGTGGTGATGCCGTTGGGCGTGATCGCGGCAATCTGGCTGCATGAATATGCCGGACGTCATGCGCTGACCCGGCTGGTGCGCATTGCGGTGGTCAATCTGGCGGGCGTCCCCTCGATTGTCTATGGCGTCTTTGGCCTGGGCTTTTTCGTCTGGCTGGTGGGCGGCACGATCGACCAGCTCTTCTTCGCCAGCGCACTGCCCAATCCGACGTTTGGCACGCCAGGGCTGCTGTGGGCCTCACTGACGCTGGCGTTGCTGACGCTGCCGGTGGTCATTGTCGCGACCGAAGAGGGGCTGTCCCGTATTCCCAACAGTCTGCGACAGGGTTCGCTGGCGCTGGGCGCAACGCAGGCGGAAACCCTGTGGAATGTGGTGCTGCCTATGGCGGTGCCCGCGATGCTGACCGGTCTGATCCTGGCGGTGGCGCGGGCGGCCGGGGAAACCGCACCGCTGATGCTGGTGGGGGTGGTAAAAATGGTACCGGAGCTGCCGGTAGACGCGGTGTTTCCTTATCTGCATCTGGATCGCAAGTTTATGCATCTGGGCTTCCAGATTTACGATCTGGCGTTTCAGAGCCCGAATATTGAAGCTGACCGGCCGCTGGTGTTTGCCACCGCGCTGCTGCTGGTGCTGATTATTCTGTCGCTTAATCTGCTGGCGATGGCCCTGCGTCACCGTCTGCGTGAACGCTATCGCCTTATGACTCAATAACAGGCTATGACTATGACGTCCGACACGGATATGGCGCTTACCGTTAACCATCTGTCGCTGTGGTATGGCGAGCGCCAGGCGCTGCAGGATATTTCGCTGCAGGTGCCGAAAAACAGGATCACCGCACTGATTGGTCCCTCAGGCTGTGGTAAATCGACGCTGCTGCGCTGCTTTAATCGCATGAATGATGTGATCGATCACTGCCGGGTTGAGGGAGAGGTGCTGCTGGGCTCGCTGCCGATACTGCGACCGGAGCAGGATCTCTCCGCGCTGCGGCGTCGGGTCGGGATGGTGTTTCAGCGGCCGAATCCGTTTCCCAAGTCGATCTATGAGAATGTGGTTTACGGGCTGCGCCTGCAGGGGGTACGCGACCGGCGGGTGCTGAACGAAGCCTGTGAGCGTGCGCTGCGTGCGGCGGCGCTCTGGGGCGAGGTGAAAGATCAGCTGTCTCAGAATGCGCTGACGCTCTCGACCGGACAGCAGCAGCGGCTGGTGATTGCCCGCGCTATTGCGATTGAACCGGAGGTTCTGCTGCTGGATGAGCCGACCTCTGCGCTGGACCCTATCTCGACGCTGGTGATTGAAGAGCTGATGACCACGCTGAAGCAGCATTTTACGCTGGTGCTGGTGACGCACAACATGCAGCAGGCCTCTCGCGTGTCAGATTACACCGCGTTTATGCATCAGGGCGTGCTGGTGGAGTTTGATGAGACCGACCGTATCTTCACCGCGCCGAAACAGCGCCGGACCGAAGATTATATTACGGGGCGTTACGGCTGAGTCCGCAACGGGAAAGGGGCGCTCTGTCACCGGCTCAGGGGGCCTGTGTCCTGCGTAAAGACGCAAAAGACGCCCTCCATGGCGGGCTCAGCGCGGGCCCTCCATGGCCCGCTATGCTTTACTCCGGACACAGGCCCCCATCGCTTCAGGTTTATCCGCTGTCTGTGGGACTTCCTGTGTATCAGTCGTTAGCATAGCCCTGCGGCGGCAGCGGTTCGCCATCCAGCCAGGCCTTACCGTCACGCATCGCCAGCCGTCCCTCAACAAACCAGTCGATGACCAGCGGATAGATGGCGTGCTCCTGATGCTGCACCCGCTCCGTGATCTCCGCCTCCGTGTCGTCGGCAAAAATCGGCACTTTTGCCTGCAGGATCACCGGCCCGCCATCCAGCTCGTCAGTGACGAAGTGCACCGACGTGCCATGCTCGCTGTCACCGTTCTCCAGCGCCTGACGGTGCGTATGCAGGCCCGGATATTTCGGCAGCAGGGAAGGGTGAATATTCAGCAGGCGATCGTGAAAATGGGCCACGAATGCGCTGCTGAGAATACGCATATACCCCGCCAGGACGACAAGGTCGGGCGAGTACGCTTCAATCTCAGCGATCAGCTGGCGATCAAAGGCGTCACGGTCGGTGAAATCGCTGGCGGCCAGCGCGTGAGCCGGGATGCCCGCCTCACGCGCCCGCGTTAAGCCAAAGGCAGCGGCGCGGTTGCTGAACACGGCAGCCACGCTGCCGTGAATGCGCCCGCTGGCGCAGGCGTCAAGGATGGACTGAAGATTGCTTCCGTTGCCGGAGATCAGTACAACCAGCTTTTTCATCCGTTGATGACCACACGCTCTTCCGCCTCTGACGCTTTGATCACGCCGAGCTTCCAGGCTTTCTCACCGGCCGCTTCCATCAGCGCGATCGCTTTATCCGCGTCGGACGGGCTCAGGGCGATGACCATCCCGACGCCGCAGTTAAAGGTACGGTACATCTCGAAACGGCTGACGTTACCGGCCTGCTGCAGCCAGCTGAAGACGGCCGGCCACTGCCAGCTCTTCTCATCAATCACCGCCTGGGTGTTGTCGGGCAGCACGCGAGGAATATTTTCCCAGAAGCCGCCGCCGGTCAGGTGTGCGATAGCATGCACATCGACCTGTTCAATCAGGCTCAGGATATTTTTCACGTAGATGCGGGTCGGTTCCAGCAGATGATCAGCCAGCGGTTTGCCTTCCAGCTGTTCGGTCAGCGGATCGGTGTTGCTGACTTCCAGAATCTTGCGCACCAGCGAATAGCCGTTGGAGTGCGGGCCGCTGGAGCCGAGAGCGATCAGCACGTCGCCATCCTGCACCTTGCTGCCATCAATGATTTCTGATTTTTCCACCACGCCCACGCAGAAACCGGCCACGTCGTAATCTTCGCCGTGATACATGCCTGGCATCTCGGCCGTTTCACCGCCGACCAGCGCACACCCTGACTGCAGACATCCTTCGGCGATGCCGGTGATCACCGCAGAGGCAGTGTCCACGTCCAGTTTGCCGGTCGCGTAGTAATCCAGGAAGAAGAGCGGCTCAGCACCCTGTACCACCAGGTCGTTAACGCACATCGCCACCAGGTCAACACCAATGGCGTCGTGACGTTTGAGATCCATCGCCAGACGCAGCTTGGTACCAACGCCATCGGTGCCGGAGACCAGCACGGGTTCACGGTATTTTTGCGGCAGCGCGCAAAGCGCACCAAAACCGCCCAGTCCACCCATCACTTCCGGGCGACGCGTCTTTTTCACTACGCCTTTAATACGGTCAACCAGGGCATTACCAGCATCAATATCAACACCGGCGTCTTTGTAACTGAGAGAGGTTTTGTCGGTCACTGCGAGGTCCCCACGCGAGTTGCGGTTGGTGGTTAAAATAAAGCGCGGCAATTCTAACAGTGCAGGCAAACGTTTGCGAGTCCGGGATTGCGCATCGGACAATTTTCATTAATCCTTGTTTTATCCCGGCCAGACTCGCGGCTTTGCGCAAGGACAGGTGGCGCAGAGCGGAAAAGGCGGTATAATCCCGCGATTTTTTTTTAGCTCAACTCATTCCGGGAGAACACCAATGAAGATCGTGGAAGTCAGACACCCGCTGGTCAAACATAAACTGGGCCTGATGCGTGAGCATGATATCAGTACAAAGCGCTTTCGTGAGCTGGCGTCTGAAGTGGGCAGCCTGCTGACCTACGAAGCGACCGCCGATCTGGAAACGGAGCGCGTCACCATTGAGGGCTGGAACGGCCCGGTTGAAATCGATCAGATCAAAGGCAAAAAGATCACGGTGGTGCCGATTCTGCGTGCCGGTCTTGGCATGATGGAAGGGGTTCTGGAGCACGTTCCCAGCGCCCGTATCAGCGTGGTTGGGGTTTACCGTGATGAAGAGACGCTGGAGCCGGTTCCCTATTTCCAGAAGCTGGTTTCTAACATCGAAGAGCGCCTGGCGCTGGTGGTAGACCCGATGCTGGCGACCGGGGGCTCAATGATCGCCACCATCGACCTGCTGAAAAAAGCGGGCTGCACCAGCATTAAAGTGCTGGTACTGGTTGCTGCCCCGGAAGGGATCGCTGCACTGGAGAAGGCACACCCTGACGTTGAGCTCTACACGGCGTCCGTGGATCAGGGACTGAATGAGAAGGGTTACATCATTCCCGGACTCGGCGATGCCGGGGACAAGATTTTCGGAACCAAATAAATCGCATAGCCGACCAGAGAGTCGGCTTTTTTTTGCAAAAAAAAGCTCTCCGACCGGGGCGGGTTTGCCGCAGGGCTGACCCGCGTGCCTGAGGCTGTGCCTGAAGCGCGCACCCGTGGGGAAAATAACATAAGGGGATAAATGATGACTCGTCGCGCCATTGGCGTCACTGAACGACCGCCGTTACTGCAAACCATTCCACTCAGCCTGCAACACCTGTTCGCCATGTTTGGTGCCACGGTGCTGGTGCCGATTCTGTTTCACATCAACCCGGCGACGGTTCTGCTGTTTAACGGCGTCGGCACGCTGATCTACCTCTTTATCTGTAAGGGCAAAATCCCCGCCTATCTCGGTTCCAGTTTCGCCTTTATCTCGCCGGTACTGCTGTTGCTGCCGCTGGGCTATGAGGTGGCGCTGGGGGGATTTATCCTCTGCGGGGTGCTCTTTTGCCTCGTGGCGCTGATTGTTAAACGCGCGGGAACCGGCTGGCTGGACGTGATGTTTCCGCCAGCGGCGATGGGCGCGATTGTCGCCGTAATCGGTCTGGAGCTGGCGGGCGTAGCAGCCAATATGGCGGGCCTGCTGCCGGCAGAAGGCAGTGCACCCGACAGTAAAACGGTGCTGATTTCGCTGGTGACCCTGGCCGTCACGGTATTTGGTTCGGTGCTGTTCCGCGGCTTCCTGGCGATCATCCCTATCCTGGTCGGCGTGGTGGCGGGTTATCTGCTCTCCGCGTTTATGGGCATCGTGGACTGGCGCGGCGTGGTCAGTGCCCCCTGGTTTGCCCTGCCGACCTTCTATACGCCGCGCTTTGAGTGGGTGGCGATGCTGACGATTCTCCCCGCCGCGCTGGTGGTGATTGCCGAACATATCGGGCATCTGGTGGTCACGGCTAACATCGTGAAGAAAGATCTCATCCGCGACCCTGGCCTGCATCGCTCAATGTTCGCCAACGGCTTGTCGACGGTGATCTCCGGCTTCTTTGGCTCCACCCCGAACACCACCTACGGCGAAAACATCGGCGTCATGGCGATTACCCGTGTCTACAGTACCTGGGTGATTGGCGGTGCGGCGATTCTGGCGATCCTGCTCTCCTGCGTCGGCAAACTGGCGGCGGTGATCCAGGCGATCCCGGTGCCGGTTATGGGCGGCGTGTCGCTGCTGCTGTATGGCGTGATCGGCGCTTCGGGTATCCGCGTCCTGATCGAATCGAAAGTCGATTACAACAAAGCGCAAAACCTGATCCTGACCTCGGTGATCCTGATCATTGGCGTCAGCGGCGCGAAGGTGCACATCGGCGCGGCAGAGCTGAAGGGCATGGCGTTAGCGACGATCGTGGGCGTCGGACTCTCATTGATCTTCCGGGTGATCTCGCTGCTGCGTCCGGAAGAAGTGGTGCTGGACGCCGAAGAATCCCGCGAGCCCTGATCGCATCGTGAAGGACAGGATCGGGGCAGGGACGCCCCATTCATCTCTTTCTGAAAACTGTGGTAGACTTCCCCCGATTTTTTGCTTGTTCTCTTGCTGAGGTGCTTCTGAACACGCCGGCACAATTGTCATTGCCACTCTATTTACCTGACGATGAAACCTTCGCCAGCTTCTGGCCGGGGGAGAACCCGTCGCTGATTGCCGCGCTGAAAGGCGCTCTCAGCCAACAACATGGCAGCTATCTCTACTTCTGGTCACGCGAAGGCGGCGGGCGGAGTCATCTGCTGCACGCCGCGTGCGCCGAAATGTCCGCACGCAGTGAAGCGGTCGGGTATGTGCCGCTGGACAAACGCACCTGGTTTGTACCGGAAGTGCTGGAGGGGATGGAGCAGCTGTCACTGGTCTGCATCGATAACATTGAGTGCATTGCCGGTGAGCCGGAGTGGGAGATGGCGATCTTCGATCTCTATAACCGCATTCTGGAAACCGGCAACACGCGGCTGTTCATCACCGGCGATCGTCCACCGCGCCAGCTGAATCTGCAGCTGCCGGATCTCGCCTCGCGCCTGGACTGGGGGCAGATCTATCGCCTGCAGCCGCTCTCCGATGAAGATAAACTGCAGGCGCTGCAACTGCGCGCCGGGTTACGCGGCTTTGAGCTGCCGGAGGATGTGGGACGTTTCCTGCTGAAGCGACTGGATCGTGAAATGCGCACCCTGTTTGAGACGCTGGATCGGCTGGATCGTGCCTCGATCAGCGCCCAGCGCAAGCTCACCATCCCCTTCGTTAAAGAGACGCTCGGCCTTTAAAGAATGTCGAGCACCGCTTCCGGCGGACGTCCGATTCGCGCCCGATCGCCCTTGATCACAATCGGCCTTTCAAGCAGTTGCGGATGGGCGGCGAGCGCGTCCAGCAGCGCACTTTCCTCTTTATCACTCAACGCCAGTTCGCTGTAGAGCGCTTCTTTCGTCCGCATCAGCTGGCGTGCGCTCTGCATCCCCAGCTTCTGCAGCAGACTCTGCAGCGTCTCGCGGTCAGGCGGCGTCTGCAGATAGAGCACCACTTCCGGTGTCAGGCCGCGGGCGTTCAGCAGGGCCAGAGTTTCGCGGCTCTTGCTGCAGCGCGGGTTGTGGTAAATCGTCACCATGTCAGGCTCTCCCTTTCCGGCTGTTATGCTCAGCCTTTCTGATATTGTTTGAAACGCTGCTGCAACTGACGCAGCTGATCGATACGGGCATCGTAGCGCGCCTGCTTCAGGCTGCCGAGCGGCACCTGGGCGCTGGCGCTGCTCAGTGCGCTAATCGCCTGATCGAGCTGACCATTCAGTGCCAGACTCTCGGCCCGCGCCGAGAGCTCCTCATCATTCAGCCCCTGCTGAGCAGACGCCTGCGCCAGTAAATCCCAGCCGTTGGGGTCATCCTTGTTTGCCCAGGTGTAGCGATTCAGAATGCGGCTGGCGCTGGCATACTGTTTCGCTTCTACATAGGCATTCGCCAGGTTGAGCTGCACCACCGGGCTGTTTTTCGCCCCGGTAGCCGCGGTGAGCAGGGCAATCGCCTGCTGCGGCTGGTTCAGGCCGATATCGATATCGGACATGATGTCGAGGAACCAGACATTACCGGGCTGCTTCGCCAGCAGCGGGGTCATAATCCGCTTCGCGTCGGCAAAACTCTTCGCCTGCAAAAACTGTATCGCTTTGCCATATTGTGAGGCCAGCTGCTCACGCGAATTGCCGCTGGCATACTGGCTCAGCAGTTCGTCAGTAAGCTGATTGCGCCCGGTGGAGTACATGCCCAGCGCCCGGACCTTCGCCAGATAAAAATCTTCCGTCGACTGCACGACTACTGGCCGCATCTGGTTGGCGCGGTTTCGGGCATCCGCCAGACGGCTGTCGGGCAGGGGGTGCGTCAGCAGAATTTCCGGTGGCTTTGACGAGAAGCGGCTCTGATCGGCCAGCTTCTGCAAAAAGTTCGGCATCGCCTGCGGATCGAATCCGGCGCGCTGCAGCACCTGAATCCCGATGCGATCTGCCTCCTGCTCATTGCCCTGGGTAAAGCTGATGATCCCCTGCTGGGTGCCCGCCAGCGTACCGGTCAGTGCGGCCATGCCCGCCTGCGGACTCGCCATCGCCAGCAGAATGGAGCCCAGCGCACCGACCCAGGTCAGCGGCGCATTGCGCTTCTGATCTTCCATCGCGCGCGCCAGATGGCGCTGGGTAACGTGAGAAATCTCATGCGCCATTACCGACGCCAGCTGGCTTTCATTCTCGGTAAAGCGGAACAGCGCGGAGTGCAGCACCACATTGCCGCCAAAAAAGGCAAAGGCGTTCAGCTCATCGTTCTGTATCAGAAAGAAGTGGAACGGCGTTTTCACCGAGTCAGCGTGCGCAACCAGGCGCTGGCCGAGCTGATTGATGTACTGATTAAGAAGCGGATCGTTGATCAGCGGTGCGCTGGCGCGAAGCTGGCGGACATAGAAGTCGCCCATCTGCAGCTCCTGATTAATCGACAGCGTCGAACCGGCCGTGGTGCCAATATCGGGAAGAGAATCACTGACATCAGCGTAAGCCGGTGACAGCGTGGACAGAATGAGCGTCGGCAGAAGCGCGGCGATCAGCGTTTTTTTTAACCGGTTCAACATGCCTTAATCCTGTAGAGAGGCTCTGAAAAGAGACAGGTGCGCAGCGGGTAGGTTCCCTTTTCCGCAGATAACGACGGTTTGCGCCTATCTTAACCAGTGCCCGAAAAGAAAGAAATGCTGTTTTCGGGGCCAGCCGGCGGCGCGGTTTGTGCAAGATAAGCGAATATGACGAAAAAATTTGAACATCCCTGAAACCTAAACCGTAGTTAAACGGATAAGCCGGGGCAGGGGATTGCCCGCGGCGGCGCGCAATTATACAACGGCTTATTTACCCTGCTGATTGAGTCCGGCATGAATAAAGCAGAATCTTCTGTCGGTCTTCTGACGTTAATCCGCATTCCTTTTTAAAGTTATGTAAATTCACTCAAAAAAACTGAATATGGCATGATTTTTTCCAGGCCAAATCTGAAAAAAACAGCGAAACGCATGGGTTTAATCCTTTTTTTACATTGATAAATTCAATCGTTATTCCGGCCATATTTGTTTTTTTCTATTTAACGCTGGCTGTTATTTTTTAAATCTTTCCCCTGTCGCCATAAATAAGGCGGCCCTTATCGCGGGCCAGTGATAAGAAGACGGTTTTTAGTCGCTAATGAAATTTTTCGATTAATTCAGGCGGTGAATCATTTCTGCTGTCATCAGCAGCGTGCCTGCCCGCCTTTCCTTCAGGAGAGAATCACGTCCGCGCTGTGATATAGATAGCCGACCTGATTCAGTCCTGAATCGGCCAGAGATTATTTGCCGGAGAGAAGTGTTATGCGTTCAGCTATTTCGTACGCGTTAATCGCCATTATCGGTGGCGTAGTGGGTGCGGCTGTTACACAGAGTGGCACTATTTATGACAAAGTCACACGCCATTTTGCCTCAGAGCCTCAGGAACCCGCCGGATTCTGGAGTACACCGGCGATTGAAGGCTACGGCAAAATTCATTATGAGCCTGATGCCGCTTTTAAGCCGGTGCCGGGTCTGAGCAATAAAATCGTTTTCCAGATCACCCGCAGCGATGGCGCGATGACCGCACCTAATCTGGGACTGGAGCGCGTCGCGCGGGTAGTGAATCTTTATATCGCCTCTGGCGTTCCGGCCGATCAGCTGAAATTTGTGGTTTCGGTTACCGGTGACGCGACCCCCGCCATGCTGGATAACGCCCATTTCAAACAGTTTTATGGCATCGACAATCCCAACCTGAAGCTGATTAACGAGCTGAATCAGGCGGGCGTCAAAGTCTCCGTGTGCGATCAGTCGGTGGCCTTCCACCACTATCCCAACAACTGGATTGATAAATCCGTTGTGCATGCGCTTTCCAGTCCAACCACGGTCTCAACGCTGCAAAACCAGGGGTATGCGTGGCTGGCAATGTAATTAACGTTTTATTTAATCGGGAGAATATCTGATGCGTCCAGCAGCTTTAGTGGTGGTGGCAGCCGTCGCGGGATTTATTGGCGGCAATGTTTTACAGCTGCCCGCTTTATTTGGTAAGGCCAGCGATAAACTGGCGGAGAATAAAACCGAGCCTGCCGACTTCTGGAGTACACCGGCAATTGAGGGGTATGGCAAAATACATTATGTCGATACGCCAGCCTTTAAACCCGGCACAACGACAGGCCTGAGTAATAAAATCGTCTTTCAGATCAACCGCAGTGAAGGCGATATCCGTAAACCGAATCTCGGTCTGGAGCGCGTCGCGCGTGTAACCAACCTCTATTATGCGGCGGGTGTTCCGCTCGACCAGCTGAAATTTGTGGTATCCATTAACGGCGACGCGGTTTCATCTGCCCTGAATAATGCGCAGTTCAGCAAAGCCTACGGTGTCGATAACCCGAACCTGAAATTAATCAGCGAACTGAAAAAAGCGGGTGTGCAGGTCACTATCTGTGACCAGTCAGTGGCGTTTCATCAGCTGGAGCGTGACTGGATCGACCCGATGGTCACCCACACGATCTCCAGCGGCACAACAGTCGCCACCCTGGAAAACAGCGGTTACGCCTTCCTGATGCTCTGATCCTCCTGACAGCGGCGTCATCGCCGCTGTCATCTGCTGTGCTTTGCTTTTCCTGTAAGGCGGACCGGCCTTACTCCTTTCTTCTCACCGGATGCGCCCTGTCGCTTCAGGCTGGCCTTAATTGCCGCGGCTCCTACGATAAAACGTCATGTTTACCGGGGTTCGGGACCCCTATCTATCGTGCTTTTTCCCTGTCAGCAGAGAAGCCCTGATCATTAAATCAGTGCCAGGATAATTTGTATTTAGTCGGCTGAAATTTGTCTTAATGCTGCTCAAAAAGGCCAGCAGGGTGTAGACTTAAGCCCGGATTATCAGCTGGCTTTCATTAAAAAAATAATCAGGCATTCATGACATGACTTCCTTCTTCGGGGCGGCAACGCCATGCTAAAGCTGTTTCGGCCTAAAGCCGATTTGCGCAATCTCATCGCCCTGCTGGTCATTGTCAGTATTGTCATTACGCTCGCCAACACACTTTACGCCACCTGGCGGGTGCAGCGTCAGGTGCTGATCGATTCCACGCTTGAAGCTAACCGCGCCTATGCCGCCAAGCTCGCCTCTACCAGCGAAATCTTCTTCCAGCTGGCGCAGTCACAGCTGCACTTCAGCGCCAATCAGCTCAGCCGTGACTTTAACAATGATGCGTTGCTGAGCAGTGAGGTCAACCGCCTGCGTGAGCAGACCACCAGTTTTAACTCGGTGGTGGTGGTGGATGGGCAGGGCGTGGTCAAAGCGATCTCGCCTGAGTCCCTGACCCTGAAAGGCATGCATCTCACCAGTGATGCCTCGCGCGAAGCGCTGACGCTGCGGCAGCCGGCGATCAGCAAACCGACGCTGTCACCGGCCAACAATCTGCTGGTGTTTGTCTCGTGGCCGATCTGGAGCGAACAGGGCGACTATCTGGGCTACGTCGGCGGCACCATCTATCTGAAAAAGAAAAGTATTCTGAATGCGCTGCTGGGTGAACAGTTCTACCGCGATGGCACCACGGTTTATGTGCTCGACAGTAATAATGAGGTGCTGTATCACCAGAATCGTCAGCTGGTGGGCAAAACCCTGCCTGCTATCGTCAGTCCCAACGGTGAGGAGACTAACGGCTCGCTGATGATGACCGGTGCGGGAGAATCCACGCAGCTGGCAGGCTATGCCGTCGTTCCGACCACCGGCTGGACGGTGGTGGCCCTGAAGCCCATCAATGCCACGCTCGATCCGCTTTCCGGGCTGTTAATGAAAGTGCTGAAAAACTCGGTGCCGTTTGCGCTGCTGACTCTGCTGGTGGCTGTGGTGCTGGCGCGACTGATCGCCCGCCCGCTGTTTCAGCTGGCGCGCAAAGCCAGCCGGATGGATGCGCAGGGCGTCTCTAAGGAGATTGGCGGTATCAGCGCCTGGTACTTTGAGGCCGCACAGGTGAAGCGCGCGCTGCTCACCGGTATCGGCCTGGTGCAGGACAAAATCGGCCGTCTCAGCTCAGAAGCGCAGACCGACCCACTCACCCAGTTGCTGAATCGCCGCGGGCTGAACGCGGTCCTGGAGTATTACCGCACGCTGCGCCAGCCTTTCGCGGTGCTGGCGCTGGATATCGACCATTTCAAAAACGTTAACGACAGCTGGGGCCATGACGTCGGTGATCGGGTGATTCAGCAGGTGGCCAGCACGCTGCGTGCCAGCGCCCGTCACTCGGATGTCGTATGCCGCAACGGCGGAGAAGAGTTTCTGATGCTGCTGCCAGGAACGTCGCTGGATGAAGCGCAGGTCATCGCAGAGCGGGTACGGCAGGGCATTGCAGAAGCCTGGCTCAGGGATGTGGGGCGGATTACCCTCTCTATCGGCGTCGCGGCCTGGAAAGGAACGCAGGATGCCGGGCTGGAAGTGAGCCTGAAACAGGCGGATGCCGCGCTTTATGAGGCAAAGAATGCCGGGCGCAACTGCGTTATCGTTGTCCGATCTTAACGGTTCGGGAAGCGTGGAGGGCGGGGAAAGAGAAAGAAGAAGGGCGCGGCACCCAGGCTACCGCGCCCTTAAGATCAGGCGGACTTAACGTAATCCAGCACCATGTCGTGGTGATTCGAGGTCTTGAAGTTATCAAACACTTTCTCAACCTTGCCCTCTGCATCTACCAGGAAGCTGATGCGATGAATGCCGTCATAGGTTTTACCCATAAACGTTTTTTCACCCCAGACGCCAAACGCCTGGCAGACTTCATGGTTTTCATCCGAGAGCAGGGTAAAGTTCAGCAGCTCTTTTTCCGCAAAACGTGACAGTTTTTCCGGTTTGTCGGTGCTGATACCCAGCACTTCCACACCCGCTTTTTTCAACTCATCCATGTTGTCACGCAGACCGCACGCCTGCACGGTGCAGCCTGGCGTCATCGCTTTCGGGTAGAAGTAGACCAGAACGCGCTGTCCCTGGAAGTCGGTCAGATTCACTTGTTCGCCGTCCTGATCGGGCAGGCTAAATGCGGGTGCGGTGTCACCGGCTTTCAGTGGATTCATCACATCTCTCCATTTTTTTATTCAGGCTGTGGGTAATACACCATCCAGCGAAAAACAACCAGAGGGAACGTTACCATCAGGGGGTATTTCACCACATAGCCGGTCACGTTTCAGTGGCAGTAATGTGGAGAAATAACTCCGGTTTATTTGCAAAGTTTAGCGCACCGCGCTGACAGATTCGCTGCTGTCGGCATCTGACACACTATAAAGGCGCAGCGTGCCCTGGGCATTCAGCTCCTGACACAGCACATTGAACGCCTGCTCAAAGGTGGTGCCGCTGGTGCGTGTCGGACTGTGTGCCGTCATCTGAATATAGAGTGTCGGCGGCAAACTCTGTTGCGCGGGGGTGATGCGCGACACCAGTTCGGCCACGTTCATCTGATGCTTATCAATGAGATCGGTAAAGCGCTCGATGATGTGCGGTGAATCGGCGACCTCAACCTGGATAAAGGCGGTATCCGGCATCGGCGGGCGTAACCGCGCGTTGGTACGCTTCATGACGATCAGCAGCTCCAGCTCTGCCCCTTTCAGCGGCAGCGTCGATTCAATTAGCGTGATCGCATTCCAGCTGCCGGACAGCAGCATGATAAACGTGAACTCATCCCCGAGCATGGCAAGACGACTGTCTTCAATATTGCAACCACAGCTGCTGACGTGTCGGGTAATGGTGTTGACGATACCCGGACGGTCAACACCGAGGGCGGTGATCACCAGATGATGGGGCTGAGATTGCGACAAAATGGCTTTTCCTCTGCTTTCGCTAATAACCATAAGGTAAACATAAAAAAAACTGCTGACAAGCGCGGGAATAGCGTGGCTTGCTTGCTTTTCCCTAAGCGTAAAACGTACCATGAAGCACTTGTTTGTCGAGGGGATCGCCAATGTTTACGGGAAGTATTGTTGCACTCGTTACGCCAATGGATGACAGCGGTAATGTCTGCCGGTCGAGTCTGAAAAAACTGATTGATTATCACGTCGCCAGCGGCACCGCGGCGATCGTTTCCGTCGGCACCACAGGCGAGTCTGCCACCCTGAGTCATGAAGAGCATGGCGATGTGGTGATGCTGACCCTGGAACTGGCCGATGGCCGTATTCCGGTGATTGCCGGAACCGGGGCTAATGCCACCGCTGAAGGCATCTCCCTGACGAAGCGTTTTGAACATTCCGGCGTGGTGGGTTGCCTGACTGTCACCCCTTACTATAACCGCCCGACGCAGGAAGGGCTGTTCCAGCACTTTAAAGCGATTGCTGACAGCACCAGCCTGCCACAGATGCTCTATAACGTTCCCTCACGTACCGGTTGTGACATGCTGCCGGAAACCGTTGCCCGCCTGGCCGAAATCAAAAATATTATCGGAATCAAAGAGGCAACCGGGAACTTATCGCGGGTTAGTCAGATCCAAGAGCTGGTTAATGAAGATTTCATTCTGGTGAGTGGCGATGACGCGACGGCACTGGACTTTATGCAACTGGGCGGCAAAGGCGTCATCTCGGTGACCGCGAACGTGGCTGCGCGCGAAATGGCGGAAGTCTGCCAGCTCGCACAGCAGGGCAATTTCGTCGAGGCACGCCGTCTGAATCAGCGTCTGATGCACCTGCACCAGACGCTTTTCTGTGAACCCAATCCTATCCCGGTGAAATGGGCAGCGAAGCAGCTGGGATTAATCGCTAACGACACGCTGCGTCTGCCAATGACGCCACTGACAGCAGCCAGCCAGCCGAAAGTGGAACAGGCGCTGGTGAAAGCGGGTTTGCGATAATTTAGGGAGTTTGAATGAATTACTCAGTAAAGCGGTCAACAATTGCCACAGTGGTGGGGCTTTCTACCCTGATGCTGTTGTCGGCCTGTTCAACCGATCAGCGTTATAAGCGCCAGGTCAGCGGCGACGAATCCTATCTTCAGGCCAGTGAACTGCATGAGCTGAAAGCGCCTGCCGGGATGATCCTGCCGGTGCAGCGTGGCGACTATGATGTGCCCCGCACCGCCAGTCAGGGCCCTACCGGCAAGCAGCTGGACATCCGTCCGCCAGCACAGCCGCTGGCACTGATGAACGGCACCCGCGCGCAGTTCAGTAACAACACCGGCGCGCTGATCATTGATAACAGCCGTGGCTCGGTCTGGTCGCAGGTCGTCAATGTGGTGCAGTCCTACAAATTCCCGATCGCCTCCCGTAATGATGCCGGTCAGCAACTGACGACCGACTGGGTTCAGTGGAACCGTGCGGATGAAGATCAGCAGTACCGCGGTCGCTATCAGATCAGCGTGCAGTCGCAGAGCTATCAGCAGCTGCTGACCGTGCGTCTGCTGGAGCTGCAGCAGGATGGGAAAACCATCACTTCACCTGCCCAGATCCAGCGTTACACCGCGCAGATGCTGAATGATATCAGCACCGGCATGGACAAGATCGATACCGCCAGTGAAAACGCGGCATCCGGCCGGGTGAATGGCGCGATCGATGTGCAGAGCGGTGCCGATGACACCGGTCTGCCTATGCTGATCCTGCGAACGCCTTACAACGTGGCCTGGCAGCGTCTGCCAGACGCAATGAAACGCGTTGGCATGGAGGTGACTGACACCACCCGCTCCACTGGCAGCATGAAGGTGACCTACAAGTCACTGAGCAGCAGCGACTGGGATTCCGTGGGCGCGAAAGACCCGGAATTGCCGAACGGCGATTACAAAGTGCAGGTCGGCGATCTCGACAACCGCACCAGTCTGCAATTCATCGACCCGAAAGGGCATGTGCTGACCCAGTCGCAGAACGATGCGCTGGTGGCCGTGTTCCAGGCGGCGCTGAACAAATAAAGTTGCCTCAGGCCGGAGATTCTCCGGCCTTTTTATTTTGTTTTTGGCATAATAGCGCGCGGCGAAGTAAACGATTGCGTCAAGGCAATCGCCGCAGCGGCGCTGGCCGCTGAACACCCGTTATTTCAAGTCTGGAGTGAACAAGATGCAAAAGCGAGCTGAGTTGTATCGCGGTAAAGCGAAAACCGTATACAGCACCGATAACCCGGATCTGCTGATACTCGAATTCCGCAACGATACGTCAGCAGGTGATGGCGCCCGAATCGAGCAGTTTGATCGTAAGGGAATGGTTAACAATAAGTTTAACCACTTCATCATGACCAAATTGCAGGAAGCGGGTATCCCGACCCAGATGGAAGCGCTGCTGTCCGATAACGAGGCGCTGGTGAAGAAGCTGGAGATGGTACCGGTAGAGTGTGTGGTGCGTAACCGCGCCGCAGGATCGCTGGTAAAACGTCTGGGCGTGGAAGAGGGCATGGTGCTTAATCCGCCGCTGTTTGATCTTTTCCTGAAAGATGATGCAAAGCATGACCCGATGGTCAACGAATCCTACTGCGAAACCTTTGGCTGGGTCAGTAAACAGAACCTGGCGCGGATGCAGGAGCTGACCTTTAAAGCTAACGAGGTGCTGAGCAAGCTGTTCGACGAGGCGGGACTCATTCTGGTCGACTTCAAACTGGAGTTTGGTCTGTTCAACGGTGAAGTGACGCTGGGCGATGAGTTTTCCCCGGACGGTGCGCGCCTGTGGGACAAAGAGACGCTGGATAAAATGGACAAAGACCGTTTCCGCCAGAGCCTGGGGGGTGTAGTGGAAGCCTATGAGGCGGTGGCACAGCGACTGGGCGTTAAACTCGACTGAGTCTGACGACCGTGCAGAACATAAAAAGGAGAGCCCCGGCTCTCCTTTTTTCATTTTGGCGTAAAGCTGGTGATTGCTTCGTCGCACAACTAAAATCATGCCATCTGAAGATTATCAAAGGGAGTAGAGCATGCGCTGGCAAGGGCGTCGCGAGAGCGACAATGTAGAGGACCGTCGCGATCAGTCATCCGGTTTTGGCGGCGGCGGACGCCAGATTCGTCTGCCACGTGGTAAAGGCGGCATCGTGCTGCTGATTGTGGTGGCGGTAGCAGGCTATTACGGTTACGACCTTACCGGACTGCTGACCGGCGGCGACGTGGCACCGACCAGTCAGCAGCAGCGCAGCGTCAGCGCCAATGATGATGAGGCGGCGAAATTCACGAAGGTGATTCTGGCTACCACTGAGGATACCTGGGGCCAACTGTTCCAGCAGATGAACAAGCAGTATGTGGCCCCGAAGCTGGTGATGTATCGCGGCGCAACCCGGACCGGCTGTGGCACCGGCCAGTCCGTGATGGGACCGTTTTACTGTCCTGCTGACCAGACCGTCTACATTGACCTCTCCTTCTACGACGAGATGAAGACGAAACTGGGCGCGGGCGGAGACTTTGCTCAGGGGTACGTGGTCGCTCATGAAGTGGGTCACCACGTGCAGAAGCTGCTGGGCATTGAGCCAAAAGTGCGTGAAATGCAGCAGGGCGCCAGCCAGACACAGGTCAATCAGCTCTCTGTCAAAATGGAACTGCAGGCGGACTGTTTTGCTGGTGTCTGGGGACACTACATGCAGAAGGAAAACATCCTGGAAGCGGGCGATCTACAGGAGGCGCTGAATGCTGCCGAGGCGATTGGTGATGATCGTCTTCAGCAGAAAGGTCAGGGGCGCGTGGTGCCGGACAGCTTTACCCACGGCACCTCTGAGCAGCGCTACACCTGGTTCAAGCGCGGATTTGATGGTGGCGATCCGGGACAGTGCAACACCTTCGCCAGCAACTGATGTCTCTGCCACAGCAGACGCAGCTAATGCAGCAGGCCGGTGTCCGTCGTCTGGCGGTGATCAGCGGCGACCCGGCCTGGTGTGTGATGCGGGCCGCAGAGTGGCGTGAAATGCTCCCGGGCGACTGGCTACAGGTGAGTCCTGAACCGCTGTTTACGGGGCCCTCTGATGCTCCCGAACCGCATAAACCGCCCGGAGCGCTGCGAACGCTGCTTGGTCGCGAGTTTCATCACGCCATTTTTGACGCCCGACAGGGCTTTCATGCCGAGGCTTTCGCTGCGCTGGCGGGGACGCTCAGCGCCGGTAGCTGGCTGTTACTGCTGGTGCCGCCCTGGGGGCAGTGGTCGCAGCAGCCTGACGCCGATAGCCTGCGCTGGGCAGATGTTGCGGAACCGATCGCGACGCCCGGTTTTGTTCGCCACCTGCAACAGCTGATCATCGGCGATAAGCAGGTGCTGCTGGTGCGTCAGCATCAGCCTGACCGTTTTCCGCCCCCACCGGACTGGCCGCACTGGCACTGTCAGGCACCGCAACAGCAGCAGACGATACTCGATCAGCTGGCGACGATGCCTTCTGGCGTCGCGGTCCTGACCGCCGCCCGCGGACGGGGCAAATCGGCGCTGGCGGGCATGCTGGCCCGGCAGAACGGGCAGTGTCTGGTGACCGCCCCGGCCAGAGCCTCCACGGAAGTGCTGGCGGCCTTTGCTGCTGAGGCTTTCCATTTTATGGCCCCGGATGCCCTGCTGGCGTCTGATCCCGTACCAGCGGCGTCGTGGCTGATCGTGGATGAAGCGGCGGCCATCCCGTCTCCGCTGCTGCAGGCGCTGGTCAGCCGCTATCCCCGCGTCCTGCTGACTACCACCGTGCAGGGCTACGAGGGGAGCGGGCGCGGGTTTATCCTTAAATTCTGTGCCGGGCTGCCGCAGGCACGCTACTTCACGCTGGATGAGCCGCTGCGCTGGTCGCGTCACGATCCGCTGGAGCAGTGGCTGAATGCGGCGCTGCTGTTTGAGGATGCTGCTGCCATCACGCCTTCTTCTGCCGTGACGCCACACCCGGTACCGCGTCACGATTTCCCCATGCTGGAGGCCGCCTATCGTCTGCTGACCAGCGCGCATTACCGCACCTCGCCGCTCGATCTGCGCCGCCTGCTGGATGCACCGGGTATGCAGCTGTGGCGGGCAGGGGAGCCGCCGGGTCTGCAGGGGGCGCTCTGGCTGGTGGAGGAGGGCGGGCTGGAGCCCGCCCTGGCGCAGGCGGTCTGGGCGGGCACCCGGCGACCGCGCGGCAATCTGGTGGCGCAGTCACTGGCCGCACACGCGGGTCTGGCTGAGGCGGCGACCCTGCGCTCGCTGCGCATCAGCCGGATTGCCGTGGCGGCGGAGAGCCGCCGTCGGGGAATGGGGCAGCAGCTCGTGGCCGCCGCCGCCCGCGCCGCCGCCGATCGCGACTACCTCTCGGTCAGCTTCGGCTACACTGAATCTCTCTGGTCATTCTGGCGCGCCTGCGGTTTTACGCTGGTACGGATTGGCAGTCAGCGTGAGGCCAGCAGCGGCTGTTATACGGCGATGGCCATCCTGCCCTGTTCTGCAGCCGGCGAGGCATTGCAGCGTCGCGCGGCAGAACAGCTGGCGCGTGACTGGCCGCTGCTGCGTCAGCACATCGCGCTGGAGCTGCAGTTTGAGGCGAGGTGTGATGATGGATGGCGTGCGCAGGACATCCCGCTGGCCGCGGGTTTTGCCTGGGCGCAGCGCCCACTGGAAGCGAGCCTGCCGGTGTTGCAGCGTCTGGTGGCGGCCAGTGCGGCACCAGACTCACTGCTGGCCGCAGCGGTAAGCACACCGGATGCGTTAAGCGGGCTGGCACACCAGGCGGGCATAAGCGGACGTAAGGCGCTGATTTCGGTACTGCGTCAGCAGGCGGCAGCCGCCCTGGAAAGTCTGGGCATTCGGCAGGATGCGCTGCACCCGTCGTTGAAATAATTCGACCAGCCGGTTCAAATAATCCTCATATCATTCTTTGCCAGCTGGCGTAGAGTGAATAACGGAGGTCACTATGACACTGAAATATGTAATCGTTCAACAGCCTGCCACCACGGCTCAGCTGTTTCTGCTCTACCATGGCGTAGGCGATAACCCGGATTCGATGGGTGAGATTGGCAGCTGGTTTGCCCGGACATTTCCTGAGGCGCTGGTGGTTTCTGTTGGCTCGCCGGCTGCGGGCCGTCAGTGGTTCAGCGAGGCTGAACTGCACGATATGACGCTACAGCAGCGGGTTAACGCGGCGATGCCACAGTTTGTGGAATCCGTGCGTCACTGGCAGAAAAAAAGCGGTGTGCGCCCGGAAGCAACGGCGTTAATCGGTTTTTCCCAGGGCGGCAGTATGGTGCTGGAAGGGGTGAAAGCCCATTCCGATCTGGCCGGCCGCGCGGTGGTGTTCAACGGCCGGTTTATTACCCTGCCAGAGAAAGCCAGCACCCGTACCACGGTTCACCTGATCCACGGTGATTATGATGAGCAGATTCCGGTGTTTCATGCGCAGCAGGCGGAGCAGCGACTCACCGCCAGCGGGGGCGACGTCACGCTCGATATCGTCGACGATCTGGCGCACGCTATTGATGACCGCAGCATGACGCTGGCGCTGAATCATCTGCGCTACACGGTGCCAAAACGCTACTTCGATGAAGCGTTAAGCGGGGCAAAGCCCGGTGACGATGATGTCATTGCGATGATGTAAAAATGCCCCTGCAGAGCAGGGGCATTTTCGTTACTTCTTCTTCGGCCAGTCGTCTTCGTCATCCCACTTATCGTTAAAGTCACGGTGGGGCGGCAGGTCAGGTTTGTTATCCATGAATTTTTTATGGTCGATCCGTTTCAGATCTTTATAGACATTCATCAACACGCCAACCATCAGCAGGATCACCAGGATCCACCAGTAATCTTTGATAAATTCCATTTGCTGCTCCTTAACATCGCCATCAGGCGATCAGTTGTTCCATGATGCGTTGGTACATCCGGCTTAGCATCTGCAGGTCGGAAGCTTTCACACACTCATTGATTTTATGAATGGTGGCATTCACCGGCCCCAGTTCCACCACCTGCGCTCCCATCCGGGCGATAAACCGGCCATCGGAGGTGCCGCCCGTCGTCAGCAGCTGCGGCTTAATTTCATTATAGTGCGCTACCGCTTTCACGACGGCATCAACCAGCTTTCCGCGTGAGGTCAGGAAGGGCTGACCTGAAAGTTTCCACTCAATGGTGTAACGCAGCTGGTGACGATCCAGCAGTTCTGCGACCCGCTGGCGGATCATCTCATCGGTGAGTTCGGTGCTGAAGCGGAAGTTGAACTGCACAAACAGCTCGCCGGGGATCACATTGTTGCTGCCGGTGCCCGCCTGGACGTTGGCAATCTGCATACTGGTGGCCGGGAAGAACTCATTACCCTGATCCCACTCCGTCGCCACCAGCTCATTCAGGGCAGGCATCGCGCGGTGAACCGGGTTGTCAGCCAGATGCGGATAGGCAACGTGACCCTGCACGCCATGTACCATCAGGTTGGCGGTGATCGAGCCGCGCCGGCCATTTTTTACCACGTCACCCACCACTTCGGTGCTGGAAGGCTCACCGACCAGGCAGTAGTCGAGGCGTTCCCGGCGCGCCATCAGCCGTTCCACCACTTTCACCGTGCCGTTGGCACCGCTGGCCTCTTCGTCAGAGGTGATCAGAAAGGCGAGTCGCCCTCTGTGATGGGGACGGGCTGCCACAAAACGCTCGGCCGCGACGACCATGGCCGCCAGCGATCCTTTCATGTCGGCCGCACCGCGCCCAAACAGCATGCCGTCGCGGATGGTGGGTTCAAACGGCGGGTTAATCCAGCGGCTGGCATCGCCCGGCGGCACCACATCGGTGTGACCGGCAAACGCCAGCGTTTCCCCTTCGCCACGGGTGGCCCAGAAGTTCAGGGTATCGTCGATGTTCATCGTCTCAATCTGAAAGCCAATGGCTTCAAGACGGGCGATCAGCAAAGCCTGACATCCGGCATCATCGGGGCTGAGAGAGGGACGACGAATAAGCTGCTGCGTCAGCTCAATGACCGGGCAAAACATATTATGGCTTCTCCTGAATAGCATTCTGATAGGTGGCTTCGCTGAAACCGGCGAGCAGGCTGCCATCCGGGGCGCGCAACAGCGGACGCTTAATCATGGCGGGATGCGCCAGCATCAGCGCTTTGGCGCTGCGGGCATCGGTCACCGCGTCGCGGTCAGCCTCGGGCAGTTTACGCCAGGTAGTGCCGCGGGTATTGAGCAGGGCTTCGTAGCCCAGCGCATCGATAAATTCCTGCAGCAGTGCATCGCTCAGGCCGTCGGCCCGGTAATCGTGAAAGTGATAATCAACGCCTGCATCTGTTAAAAAGCGCCGGGCTTTTTTTATGGTGTCGCAATTTTTTATCCCGAACATCACCCACTGCGTGCACATCGCCTGATCCTTATTGTTATGAAGCGCGTTAAGCTGAAAAAGCAGCCAAAGCGCGAGTTTAGCATAGTGTGATCCGTTGCGGCATCTGCCCTGACGGCTGATCGTGCGTAAAGCGATTCTCAGGCAGAGGATCATTTCCCTCCGGGTAAACGCTATCAATTCAGCGGGCAATCATTACCCTGCTCATCATTTCGCGATTAAGAATTTCGCCATGTTGAAAAAATCGTCTACCGCTGGGTTAATAGCGAAATATTTCCTGCGTAGTCAGGAGGTTGCTGAAATGTGCGTCAGCTTACAAAATCCGCAATATTCATGTTTTCATCGCTGCTGCCGATAGTGATAACAGGTGTAAACGTATTCACCTGGCGAAAAAAAACGCGTAATATTGCCAGCACAATAAGAGAGGGCATTATGATTGACACTGAAATGGGAACCTGGAAAGAATTCATCGAAGCGATGTTACGCAACAAGTAACACGTGGAGATTAAAGCAGGACATTCCCGCTTGCTGACATTCTTACCACACACAGAAATAAGGCGGCCGCTGATCTCAGGGGCCGCTTTTTATTGGCTCCGCATTCAGTCATGCGGCTTCTCTTTCAGCGGGAAGCGACGGCGTACCAGCACAAAGAACAGCGGCACGAAATAGATCGCCAGCAGCGTCGCGGAGATCATGCCGCCCATCACGCCGGTTCCCACGGCATGCTGGCTGCCGGAGCCTGCTCCGCTGCTGATCGCCATAGGCAGCACGCCAAAGATAAAGGCCAGTGACGTCATGATGATGGGCCGCAGGCGCTGACGCGACGCCTCGAGCGTAGACTCCACCAGCTCACGCCCTTTACTGTTCATCTCACTGGCAAACTCGACAATCAGGATGGCGTTTTTCGCCGACAGGCCGATCACTGTCAGCAGGCCCACCTGAAAATAGACATCATTTTCCAGCCCGCGCAGCCAGGTGGCAATCAGCGCCCCGACGACGCCGAGCGGCACCACCAGCATCACCGAGAAAGGAATCGACCAGCTCTCATAGAGCGCGGCCAGGCAGAGAAAGACCACCAGCAGCGAAATGGCATAGAGCGCCGGGGCCTGTGAGCCGGAGAGGCGCTCCTGATAAGAGGCGCCACTCCACTGGAAGCCGACACCCAGCGGCAGGGCGTTAACCAGCTTCTCCATCTCATCCATGGCAGCGCCGCTGCTCACGCCACTGGCGGCTTCGCCCACGATCTCCAGCGATGAGTAGCCGTTATAACGCTCAAGGCGTGGCGAACCGGTCTCCCAGCGGCTGGTGGCAAAGGCGGAGAAGGGCACCATTTTGCCGCTGCTGTTGCGGACATACCATTTGTCAATGTCGTCCGGCAGCATGCGGAACGGAGCGGCGGCCTGCACATAGACCTTTTTCACCCGGCCGCGATCCAGAAAATCGTTGACATAGCTGGAGCCCCACGCGGTGGTCAGGGTGTCGTTGATGGTATCCAGTGACACGCCCAGCGCCTGCGCTTTGCGCGCATCCACATCGATCTGCAACTGCGGGCTGTCATCCAGGCCATTGTGCCGCACCCGCGACAGCGCCTTATCGTTGCCCGCCATCTCCAGCAGCCTGTCGCGCATCGCCATCAGCTGGGTATGACCGATGCCACCGTGATCCTGCAGCTGCAGGTCAAAGCCGGAACTGCTGCCCATACCGGTAATCGCGGGGGGACTGCTGGCTATCACCCGGCCCTCTTTGATCTGCTGAAAAGCTTTGGTCGCGCGCTCGATAATCGCAAAGGAGGTGCGATCGTCACCGGGCCGCTCCTCCCAGTTTTTCAGTCGCACAAACAGACGCGCGACGTTCTGTCCGTTGCCGCCCGGGCCTGCGCCAATGGTGGAGAAGACCGACAGTACGTTCGCTTTCTCCTGAGTCAGATAGTAGTGCTCCACCCTGGCGACCACGCGAGCGGTCTGCTCCAGCGTCGAGCCCGCCGGCAGCTGCACCTGCGTCAGGAATACGCCGCGATCTTCCAGCGGCAGAAACGAGGTGGGCAGGCGCAGAAACAGAAAGGCCATCAGGCCGATAAGGCCGAGATAGAGCAGCAGCCAGCGACCGCCGCGGCGCAGAATCGCCGCGACCCCGCGCTCATAGCGCTCAGCATTGCGGTTGAAGTGACGATTGAACCAGCCAAAAAAGCCGCGCGCCGCATGCTGTTCGCCCTGTGCCACCGGCCTGAGCAGCGTGGCGCAGAGTGCCGGTGTCAGGATCATCGCCACCAGCACTGACAGCACCATCGCCGACACGATGGTGATGGAGAACTGACGGTAAATCGCGCCGACGGTTCCGCCAAAAAATGCCATCGGCACAAACACGGCTGACAGCACCAGCGCGATACCCACCAGCGCGCCCTGAATCTGGCCCATCGATTTCCGGGTGGCGGCCCGCGGCGAGAGTCCCTCTTCGCGCATGATACGTTCCACGTTTTCCACCACCACGATGGCATCATCCACCAGTAACCCGATCGCCAGCACCATGGCAAACATGGTCAGGGTGTTGATGCTGAATCCGCAGGCGTAGAGCACGCTGAAGGTGCCAAACAGCACCACCGGCACCGCAATGGTCGGAATGAGGGTGGCGCGAAAATTCTGCATGAACAGATACATCACGCCAAACACCAGCACGATCGCCTCCAGCAGCGTCTTCACCACATCAGTAATTGACGCTTTGACGAACGGCGAGGTCTCATAGGCCACTTTTGCTTCCAGCCCGTGCGGAAAGTAGTGCGACAGCTCCTCAATGCGCGCCCGCACCAGCTTATCGGTGTTCATCTCGTTGGCGCCGGAGGCGAGCTTTACCCCCAGCCCCGAGGCGGGCTGACCATTGTAGCGGCTCAGATAATCATATTTCTCCGCCCCCAGCGCCACGCTGGCGACATCGCCCAGCGTCACCACGGAACCGTCAGGATTGTTCTTCAGGGTGATGGCCCGGAACTGCTCCGGGGTCTGCAGCATCGACTGCGCATTGACCGTAGCGTTCAGCGCCTGCTTCTCCACCGAGGGCAGGCCTCCGACCTGACCCACGGCAACCTGTGTGTTCTGCGACTGAATAGCGCTGACCACATCTCCGGTGGTCAGGGCATAGGCGATAAGCTTGTTGGGATCGAGCCAGATGCGCATCGCATATTGCGAGCCGTAGGCGTCCACCTGGCCGACGCCATCAATGCGGCTCAGGGGGTCCTGAATGTTGCTGGCGACATAGTCTGCAATATCCTGCTTATCCATGCTGCCGTCGGTAGAGACGAAAGCCACCATCAGAATGTTACTGTCACCGGTTTTGTTCACCGTGACGCCCTGTGACTGCACCGCCTGTGGCAATTTGCGCAGCGCAGACTGCAACTGGTTCTGCACCTGCTGACGCGCTTCATCAGGATCGGTTCCGGCGGTAAAGGTGAGGGTGATTTGCGCCTGGCCGGTGTTGCTGCTGTTGGAGGACATGTACATCAGGTTATCGATGCCGGTCATGTTCTGCTCGATCACCTGGGTGACCGTATTTTCCAGCGTCTGGGCCGATGCGCCCGGATAGTTAGCGGTAATGCGGACATTGGGCGGGGCCAGGTCGGGGTACTGCTCAATGGGCAGTGACCTGATCGACAGCGTGCCGCACAGGCACAGCAGAATCGCCAGCACCCAGGCAAAGATGGGGCGGTCGATAAAGAAATTCGACATTAAACCGACACTCCTCACGACAGTTAAAATCGACCAGGCCTGCCCGCTACGGGCGTACTGACAGACAAATCGGATGTGCTTTGCCACGATTCGCCGCCGCCATTCACTCTACGTGCGGCAGCGGGGGAAATCGTGGAGAAATTGAGGAGAAAGTGTAAATTCGTTGGCTATTTGCGGCTTTCCAGCCACATCACCGTGGCGGCGACGCGCGAACGCACATCCAGCTTGCGCAGCAGATTACGGATATGCACTTTTACCGTCTCTTCCGAGATGTGCAGAATAGCGGCAATCTCTTTGTTCGACAGGCCGCGCGCGACCTCCTGCAGCACGTCCCGCTCGCGATCGGTGAGCTGACGCAGCGGATCGGCGCTGTGCTGGCGATTCGTCAGATAGCTGGCGACGCCTTCACTGAAGACTTTTTCGCCTCGCGAAGCCTGCAGAATATGCGCCAGCAGGATCTCCGGTTCGCTGTCCTTGAGCAGATAGCCATCGGCACCGGCATCCACCATCGCAAAAATGTCACTGCGGGCATCAGAAACGGTCAGCACCAGAATACGGGCGCTGATCCCTTCATGGCGCAGCGCCTTCAGCGTGTCCAGCCCGGACATGCCTTTCATATTCAGGTCGAGCAGAATGATGTCGGGCTCCTGACGGCGCGCCTCGGCCAGCGCCTCTGTGCCGTTATTCGCTTCGGCGACCACCGTCAGTTGCGGCTCCAGCGCCAGCAGCTGACGAATACCGCGACGCATCAGCGGGTGGTCATCCACAATCATCAGGGTTAATGCGGGTTGTTGCATAGTCTCTCCGTTTATCGGTTCAGTGAAACCGACAGTCTGTTCTGGCGAGTAAACCAGGCGGCGTCCCGTTACTCCAGCGGACGGGCGGGCTGCGGCGGAAAGCGCAGTTCGACCCGGGTGCCCCGCGGTTGCGCGTGGATGGTCAGGTTGCCGCCCAGGCGCTGAGCGCGTTCCGCCATAATGGTCAGGCCATAGTGGCCAGGGGGTTCGTCAGTGCTGTTCATGCCCACACCGTCGTCTGTAATCGTCAGTAAGTGCTCACCTTTTTCACTGTGCTGATACTCCACCCGGATGACCTCTGCGCTGGCGTGACGTATCGCGTTCAGCAGCGCCTCTCGGGCGATCTGCAATACATGCACCTGCTGCTGCGCTTCCAGACTCAGCAGCCCGGTCTGATAGTGAAACTGTATCTCTGCGCCACTCTTCTCCTGCAGCGAGGCGATCATCGCCTGCATCGCCGCGACCAGATCTGCCTGCTCAATGGTCAGGCGGAAGGTGGTCAGCAGTTCACGCAGCTGCCGGTAGGCATCAGCCAGCGCCCGATCGAAGTCGGCAATGATAGTGTGCGCTGCGCTATCCTCTTTATCGACGGTGCGGCGCAGCAGGGTCAGCTGAATGCGTAAAAAGGAGAGCGACTGCGCCAGCGAATCATGCAGTTCACGGGCGATGGTGGTGCGCTCTTCGATCAGCAGCATCTGCTGATACTGCTGCTGCGCCTGCCAGATCCAGATAGCGCGTCCGAGCATCGCCGCGAGGCTGCGCATCAGCTCATCCGGGGGAGAGGCTCCGGCTGTCTGCCAGCGCAGCTCGCCCATCGGCTGGTCGGCCTGCCGGACCGGCAGCCGCTGCCACTGACCCCCGGCCTCTTCATCACCGGCGCAGAACTGAAACTGATCGCTGTCGAGCCGGATAGCCGTCAGTTTTTCACGCGTCAGCACGCGGCTCAGGACGGCTTCAAACAGGGCCGGATGCAGCGGGCTGGCCGTCAGCATCTGTGAGCTGTCATAGAGCAGGGAGAGGGTGCGGTTCGCCTGGGTTAAATCTTCGGTCTTTTCACGCACCGTACTTTCCAGCAGCTTATAGTGCGAATGCAGGCGTGCCGCCATGCCGCTAAAGGCGTGAGACAGTACCCGCAGCTCATTCTGCTGTTCGACCTGCAGCGGCGGAAAAGCAAAATTGCCGCTCTCAACGTAGCGACTGGCGGTGACCAGCGCATTGAGAGGCCGTACCACCTGCAGGCGGGTAAAGCGAATCGTCATCAGCGCCAGTGCCACAATCGCAATCACCCCCACCAGGCTGCTGCCCGCCACCAGATGCATTTTCAGTTCGGTGTAACGCTGTAAGCCCAGCACAAAGCGGTCGATCTCGGCGACGTAAACCGGGATCTGATGCTGCCAGGTGACGGTATCGCCCTGCAGCAGCTGCTGTTGCAGGTCAGGCCAGGCGGCGCGCAGACGTTGATAGCGAGTGCTGACTTCACGCGGAACCCAGGGGCGATCCAGCTTCTGTAACACCGGGGAGTCCAGCGTCTGCTGATAGAGCGCCAGATGTTGCGGCAGATTCTGCGGCTGACGGCTGGCATCCCAGGCCATGCGGTAACTCTGCATACGCAGTGAACCGGCCAGATTGATCGCCTCTGCGTCGCGCTGACTGCTGAGCAGCGTGACCAGGGCCAGACCTGTTGTGAGCAGCGACAGCAGGACAATTGCACTGAGCGCCTGCGCGATGCTTTGAGTTACGGAACGTTTAACAATCACATGAATGGCCCTGTGGTGAGTGCGGGATTATAAAAGAGCAATCCCCTGACGCAAATGATCCTGCTGCGGTTTATCGCCCCTGTTGTGTCGGACCGAACAAAAAATGACCGCAACTGACAGTTCCCAGGATCGACGACGGTTCTGTGGTCAAAAAACAAACAGCTTTACACCGCCCCGATGTTGCTTTTCATTGCAGCGCTAATAATTCTTCCAGTCACTGACTTACCCCCGATTACAGATTAAGGAGCATCCCATGAAAAAACTGAATGCTGTTCTGGCGGGCGCCTTACTGACTACCGCCTCATTTACCACTTTCGCTGCTGCACCGGTCGATCAGGCCCAGGCGCAGAACCTGCAGAGCATCGGCAGCGTCTCGGTCTCCGGCGTGCGAGGCTCGCTGGATGATGCCAGCCGCCATCTGTCGCAAAAAGCGGAAGAGATGGGCGCCAGCCACTACCGTGTTATCGGCGTCGATAACCCAGGCGACTCCAGCCTGTGGAGCGGCACCGCAGAGATTTATCGCTAGCTATACCCTCCTGTTTCCATCCCTGTAGCTCTTACCGGCCTGAAAATGGCCGGTTTTTTTATTTTTGTGCATCATGACGGATTCTTACAAATCAGCCTGTGCATCCGCCCGGTATATTTTGCTTCGTTCCTGCATAACGGGTAGGATTCATCGCCGTAAATTCCCGCCTTGCCTGGCACTCACTCACAGGCAAGCGCACAGAGGAAAATACCCCATAACTCAGGGCATGACACCTGCATGGGGGAAGCGACGACTGATGGTCAGGACAAACAGGAAAGCTATGAAATCTAAAAAGAAAACCCCAGGCGAGTTGCGCGCTGCGAAACGACGCTGGCTCAATTCTCATGACGCGGGCTACCAGAAGGCTATGGGTAACCGGCACGTACAGATGATCGCAATCGGTGGTGCCATCGGCACCGGTTTGTTCCTGGGCGCAGGTGGCCGTTTGCAGGCTGCGGGCCCCGCCTTAGCCATCATCTATCTGGTGTGTGGCATTTTCTCCTTCTTTATTCTGCGTGCGCTGGGTGAGCTGGTGTTACACCGTCCCAGCAGCGGCAGCTTTGTTTCTTATGCCCGTGAGTTCCTCGGCGAGAAAGCCTCCTACGTGGCGGGCTGGATGTATTTCGTCAACTGGGCCATGACCGGTATCGTGGATATCACCGCCGTCGCGCTCTACATGCACTACTGGGGCGCGTTTGGTGATGTGCCGCAGTGGGTCTTCGCCCTGGGTGCGCTGGCGATTGTTGGCACCATGAACATGATCGGCGTGAAGTGGTTTGCCGAAATGGAGTTCTGGTTCGCGCTGGTGAAAGTGCTGGCCATCGTGGTCTTCCTCGTGGTGGGCGTGGTGTTCCTTGGCACCGGCAAACCGCTGGATGGCAACAGCACCGGCTTCCATCTGATTACCGACAACGGCGGTATCTTCCCGCACGGCTTACTGCCTGCGCTGGTGCTGATTCAGGGGGTAGTGTTCGCCTTTGCCTCGATCGAACTCGTCGGAACGGCGGCGGGCGAATGTAAAGATCCGCAGACCATGCTGCCGAAAGCCATTAACAGCGTGATCTGGCGTATCGGTCTGTTCTACGTCGGTTCGGTGGTCCTGCTGGTGCTGCTGCTGCCGTGGAACGCCTATCAGGCCGGTCAGAGTCCGTTCGTGACCTTCTTCTCAAAGCTGGGCGTACCTTACATCGGCAGCATCATGAACATCGTGGTGCTGAGCGCGGCGCTCTCCAGCCTGAACTCCGGACTCTATTCGACCGGACGTATTCTGCGTTCCATGTCGATGGGCGGTTCTGCACCGAAGTTCATGTCTAAGATGAACGGTCAGCAGGTGCCTTATGCCGGGATTCTGGTCACCATCGGCGTTTATGTCATTGGTGTAGTGCTTAACTACTACGTGCCGTCGCAGGTGTTTGAGATCGTCCTGAACGTCGCCTCACTGGGTATTATCTCCTCCTGGGCCTTTATCGTGGTCTGCCAGCTGCGTCTGCGTAAGGCGATCAAAGAGGGTAAGGCGGACGATGTGAGCTTCAAGCTGCCGGGCGCGCCGTTTACGTCCTGGCTGACCCTGCTGTTCCTGTTCAGCGTGCTGGTGCTGATGGCGTTCGACTACCCGAACGGCACCTATACCATCGCCTCTATTCCACTGATTGCCGTGGTGCTGGTGCTGGGATGGTTTGGCGTGCGTAAGCGCGTTAACGCTATCGCTGAAACCGAGCATGATCATCATGAAGAGGAGGCAAAGCCGACCCAGCTGGCGGATGAATCCTCCCGCTGATCGCCATTGCCGTCATCAGGCCAGCCTCCGGGCTGGCTTTTTTTTGGGCGCAAACCGGCGCCGCGAATTAGGATAGTTTTCCCGCCTCCTTGCCCCTATGATGAAAGGCTCCCTTTATGCGGTAGCGGAGTCTGCATGTCGTTTAAGATCAACATCATCAAAGATAAACTCCTGTCTGAAAACTGGTTTGTGCTGCGTAACTACACCTATGAGATAACCGACCGTCAGGGTGAGGTGATCCGCCACAAGCGTGAAGTCTACGACCGCGGCAACGGGGCGACCATCCTGCTCTATAACCGTGAAAAAAACAGTGTGGTGCTGACGCGCCAGTTTCGCATCGCCACCTACGTCAACGGTAACGACAGCGGCATGCTGATCGAAGCCTGCGCGGGGTTGCTGGATGATGACACGCCGGAAGATTGCATCCGCAAAGAGGCCATCGAAGAGACCGGCTACGCCGTGGGTGAGGTGGAAAAACTCTATAGCTGCTACATGTCACCGGGCGGCGTGACCGAGCTGATCCACTTTTTCGCGGCGGAATATCACGACGCGCTGCGTGACAATGCGGGCGGGGGCGTTGATGATGAGTCGATTGATGTACTGGAGCTGCGCTTCCCGGATGCGCTGGCGATGGTCGCCGATGGCCGCATTCGCGACGGTAAAACTATTATGCTGCTGCAGCATGCCCGTATCGCAGGCTGGCTGACACCATAATCGTGCCCTGAACGGCCCGCCGCGCGACAGCCCGGGATGCAATGCGGACACTGTCTCCAGGTTATGCACGCTTTTTAAGCAGTTAACTGCGCTTTTTGCACGGGTTCACAGAATGCGAACCCTGTCTGGCCCATTGATGCGCTATCCTCTCCACTCTGGGTTTTTGGGGATCGATTTTCTTAATGTCGTACTGGATGAAATCGCTGTGGCTGTCGACGTCTCTGTGGGTGACCTGTGTTCAGGCGGAACCGTTGCAAAAGTCATTCAACGACTGGCAAATCACCTGCAACAACGAAGCCTTCTGCGTGGCCCGCAACATCCCCGGCGATAAAGGGCTGGTGATGACGATTTCGCGCCATGCGGGCGTTAACGATCGCCCCTTACTCCGCATCGACTACGGCAGTGCCTATACCGGCGCGCTGCCTGGCGGCCCGCTGCAGGATAATCTGCTGCTCGACCAGCGGCGTCTTAAACCGGACCTCAAACACTGGACGGCAGAACCGCACCATCTCGCCACCAGCAATGCTATCGCCATTGATGAATTTCTTGATCTGGTGATGGAAGCCAAAACCCTGCAACTCACCTACGATGCCAGTGCCGCGATCTCCCTGCGCGGTATGAAAGCTGCACTGCTGCTGATGGATGACAGGCAGGGGCGGGTGAACAGCATGAGCGCGTGGATTAAACGTGGCGACCGCGCCAGCTGGGAGGTTCCGCCGCCGCCAGCATTGCCACAGCTGCCTCCCGCCGTGAGGCCGCCTGCGCCCCTGACGCGCGAAGAGACCAGCGGATTAATCGATTACGGCACCTGGCGCATCAATACCGACTCCTGCTCACTCGACCCGCTGCGGCGTGAGGTCAGCGTTGCGCCTCTCACCGATCAGCATGCGCTGTTGCTGGTCAGTTGTGAAATGGGGGCATACAACGTCATCGATCTGGCGTTTGAAGTGACGCGCAGCACGCCCTACGTGGCCCGGGGCATCACGCTGACGCTGCCCTTTACTCCGCCGAGAGCGAGTGACCGCCAGCTTGAGCTGATTAACGCTGAGTATAATGCGGCCAGCGGCCAGCTTTATACGTTTGGCAAGGGGCGGGGGCTCGGTGACTGCGGCAGTGCCACACGCTGGCAGTTTGATGGCACCCGCTTTGTGCTGGCGGAATATGCGGAGGAGTCGACCTGCGATGCCTGGCACAGCAGTGATGACTGGCCAACCCTGTGGGTCAGCCAGTCAGACGGTGGCGTCCAGCAGCGTTAGCGGATGACCTGCACCATCATCGGAGAGCCGGTCTGGTTGCCGACCAGCTCAGCCAGCATGTTGTTTACGCCGTCGCTCATTGGCGTGAAGCGGGTCAGCGGCGAGCGCGTCACCACGACAAACACGCCCACGTTATGCTGCGGCACCATCGCCATATAGGTAATGAAACCCCCGCCACCGCCGGTTTTCTGAATAATCCCGGGACGACCATTCTTTGGTCCCATGTAGACCCAGCCCATCCCCAGCGCATCCGCTTTCCCTGGCACATCCATGCCTTCCACGCGGGTCAGCTGATCGCGGCGATAGATCAGCGTTTGCAGCCGATCGATCTGCGGGGTGCGATGGTTAACCGACGAGTTAAGGAACTGCTGCATCCAGCGGCCCATATCATCCGGCGTGGAGTAAACGCCGCCGCTGCCAATCGCCGCCAGGGTGTTGTTGCAGGGGCTGGCCCCTTTTTCAGCCACCATCAGGCGACCACACTGCTCCGGCGAAGGCGTAAAGGTGGTGTCTTTCATACCCAGCGGTCGGGTGATCAACTGCTGAAACAGGGCCGGGTAGGGCGTGCCCGCCGCGCGCGACAGCGCATCGCCCAGCAGATCGTAACCCAGGTTGGAGTAGGCGGCACTGCTGCCCGGTGCGGCTTTGAGGTTCGCCCGTGACAGCCACGTCCAGCGTTCACTGCGCGTCGGCCAGACAAACACCGGCCGCTGCGCCTTGCCGCCAGGCTGTTCACGCGGCAGTCCGCTGGTGTGGGTGGAGAGGTTGATCAGACGAATGGGCTGTCCGTTATAAGCAGGCACGCGGGTGCCCGGCGGCGCATATTTACTCAGCGGATCGTCGAGGCGAATCTGTCCGCGCTCCGCCAGCTTGACCATCACTTCACTGGTCATCAGCTTACTCAGCGAGGCGATACGAATCAGCGAATCTTTTTGCGGGCGCACATTGTTGCCTGGCCGGGTTTCACCAAAGCTGGCGAAGACCCGCTGATTGCCATCAATCGCGACCAGTGCCATACCGGTTGCACCACTGCCATAAAAGATATGCTCCGCATAGCGGTCAACAATCTGAGAGGCGAGCAGCGGATCGGGCGCGACCTGCGCCATGCTTTTTAATGGAAGCAGTGAAACCATCAGGGCCAGTAAATAGGGTGTGCGCATGTTCAACGGAAATGGCTTCGCTATAGAGATCGGAGGAGATCTGCCTTCATGCATCGGACAGACGCGGGCAGCACATCGCGTTATTCCGGCAGAACAGCAGCAGGAACAGGCGGGCAGCCAGGGCGCAGGCAGCATTAACTATGACGGCTCTATAGTAATCAGTTTGTGCGGGGCGTGAAGAGGGGAGAGGAGATTTTTTTCTGTTTCGGGCTATGTGATGAAATGGCCCTTCCCGGTGTGCCGGGAAGGGCAAAAGCATTACACCGGCTTGAGTAATGCTTCAGCGTGACTGACGATATTCTCTACCGTGAAGCCAAACTCCGGGAACAGCTTGCCGGCTGGCGCTGATTCACCAAAGGTGGTCATACCGACAATCGCGCCTTCCAGACCCACATACTTGAACCAGTAGTCGGCGATTCCGGCTTCCACCGCCACGCGCGCCTTCACGCCGACAGGCAGAACGGATTCGCGGTAGGCAGCATCCTGCGCATCAAACAGGTCAGTTGAAGGCAGTGAAACCACCCGCACCTTGTGACCGCCTGAAGTGAGCTTATCGGCTGCACCCAGGGTGATCTCAATTTCTGAACCGGTGGCAATCAGGATCACTTCGGGGGTGCCGTCGCAATCTTTCAGCACATAGCCGCCGCGTTTGATGTTCTCGATCTGCTCCGGGGTACGTTCCGGCTGCAGCAGATTCTGACGGGAGAGGATCAGCGCAGTCGGGCCATGATGGCGTTCGATAGCCGCTTTCCACGCCACAGCCGTTTCCACCTGGTCGCACGGACGCCATACGCTCATGTTGGGCGTCAGACGCAGGCTGGCGATCTGCTCTACCGGCTGGTGGGTCGGGCCATCTTCGCCCAGACCGATGGAGTCATGGGTGTAGACCAGAATCTGTCGCGCCTTCATCAGCGCCGCCATGCGCGCTGCGTTACGCGCATATTCGACAAACATCAGGAAGGTGGCCGTGTAGGGGACGAAACCGCCATGGTGCGCGATACCGTTACCAATCGCCGTCATCCCGAACTCACGCACGCCGTAGTGAATGTAGTTACCGGCCGGATCTTCTTTGATCGATTTGGAGCCAGACCAGATTGTCAGGTTACTGGGCGCCAGGTCTGCAGAACCGCCGAGGAACTCCGGCAGTAATTTGCCGTAGGCTTCCAGCGAGTTTTGTGAGGCTTTGCGGCTGGCAATTTTCTGCGGGTTAGCCTGCAGCTCCTGAATGAAACGGGTGGCTTCGCTTTCCCACGTTGACGGCATCTCGCCATTCATACGGCGTTCATACTCTTTCGCCAGCTCAGGATGTGCCTCTTTATAGGCCGCAAATTTTGCATCCCAGGCTTTTTCCCGTTCCGCACCGGCGGCTTTGGCGTCCCACTGCTGGTAGATTTCAGCCGGGATCTCAAACGCCGGATAGTTCCAGCCGAGTTGCTTGCGGGTCAGGGCGACTTCTTCCTCACCCAGCGCTGCGCCGTGCGACTCCTCTTTACCGGCTTTGTTCGGGGAACCGAAACCGATAATGGTGCGGCAGATAATCAGCGAAGGCTTATCGGTAACGCTCTGCGCCTCTTTGATCGCCTCACGAATGGCGTCCGCGTCATGGCCGTCGATGTCGCCGATGACGTGCCAGTTGTAAGACTCGAAGCGCTTATGGGTGTCGTCGGTAAACCAGCCTTCGGTTTCACCATCGATCGAGATACCGTTATGGTCATAGAAGCCGATCAGTTTGCCGAGACCCAGGGTGCCCGCCAGGGAGCAGACTTCGTGCGAAATCCCTTCCATCAGACAGCCATCGCCCATAAAGACATAGGTATGGTGGTCAACAATCTCATGATCCGGACGGTTAAACTGCGCGGCCAGCGTGCGCTCTGCAATCGCCAGACCAACGGCGTTCGCCAGACCCTGACCCAGCGGGCCGGTGGTCGTTTCCACGCCAGGCGTGTAGCCGATTTCCGGGTGGCCCGGCGTTTTGGAGTGCAGCTGACGGAAGTTTTTCAGCTCTTCAATCGGCAGGTCGTAACCACTCAGGTGCAGCAGGCTGTAGAGCAGCATTGAGCCGTGGCCGTTGGAGAGGATAAAGCGGTCGCGATCAAGCCAGGCGGGATTGGTCGGATTGTGCTGAAGGAAGTCGCGCCACAACACTTCGGCGATATCGGCCATTCCCATGGGCGCACCGGGGTGGCCGGAATTTGCCTTCTGAACCGCATCCATGCTCAGTGCACGAATCGCGTTTGCCAACTCTCTGCGTGAGGACATAAAGTTCTCCCTTGTTATGCATCAGGGCGGGAAAGTCCCGCCCGACTAAAATGAGGACTACAGACGTGCGGCCAGTACATCTTCCAGCTTCTGCTGGTCAACAGCGAACTGGCGGATACCATCAGACAGTTTCTCAACCGCCATCGGATCCTGATTATGCTCCCAGCGGAACTCCGCCTCAGAGAGCGGTGATGGCTGATGGAAGCCTTCGGTAGACGGCTCCAGCTTGCGCTCCAGCGGTGCGTCGCTGTTCTGCAGCTCTTCCAGCAGGTTAGGGGAGAGCGTCAGGCGATCGCAGCCCGCCAGCGCCACAATTTGCTCCACTTTACGGAAGCTGGCACCCATGATGATGGTGCTGTAGCGGTGCTTTTTGTAGTAGTCGTAGATGCGACGCACGGATTTCACGCCCGGATCTTCATCCGCCACGTATGGTTCCATCGGCTTGCGTGAGTTATACCAGTCGTAGATGCGACCCACGAACGGCGAGATCAGGAACACGCCCGCTTCCGCGCAGGCACGCGCCTGCGCGAAGGAGAAGAGCAGGGTCAGGTTGCAGTGGATACCATTCTTCTCCAGCTCTTCCGCAGCGCGGATACCTTCCCAGGTTGAAGCCAGCTTTATCAGTACGCGCGAGCGGTCGATACCCTGCTCTTCGTACATCCGAATCAGTTTTTCTGCTTTGGTCACACACATGCCACGATCGAAGGAGAGGCGCGCATCCACTTCGGTCGAAACACGGCCCGGTATGCTTTTCAGGATTTCCATACCGAGATTGATTGCCACTTTGTCACTGGCGTTGATGATCTGGGTCTCTTTGCTGCCGCCCTGTTTTTTAGCGTACTCGATCGCGTCATCCATCAGGTGTTTGTACCCTTCGAGACCGGATGCTTTCAGAATGAGTGAAGGGTTGGTGGTGGCGTCTTCCGGGTGGTAATGACGAATCGATTCGATATCGCCACTGTCCGCCACCACGGTGGTGAACTGTTTTAGGGCTTCTAGCTGGTTCATCTCTAAACTCCTTGAAAAGAAAAATGAAAGCGAACAGGGATCACCTCAGGCCTCGCAGCCGGTCTGTGGCATGTGCTGCTAGCGGGAACGCGAACCCATAACATTGCAACAGACACTTTCTGATGAAAATGCGGTTTCTCTGATTGTTGCGCTGCGAGGCGGTGCGAAGGAGCCGTCATGCGGTGTAACCCGAGGGGTGCGCCATATTCCACTCTTAAGCATAGCAGTCGGGAAAAATGACGCAGGCAACACTGTAGCAATCCGTGCCCTCTCCGCATCAAAGCGGCGTTAGGACACTCACTCTCGTCATACGCCGGGAGCAGAAAACGGTGCGGTGAGTCGGAAAGTAAAAACGCGGGGACGGGAAAAGCGCTGCCACAGTGAAACGTGGCGGGGCAGGCTGAATGCTAAACAGGGGGGGATGTCTGAGCCTCCCCGGGAGAGGCGTTTTAAAAACAGGCCGCGATGAGAGTACAGGCGGCCCGAATCACGTGGTGCGCTATTGCCTCTCAAAAAATTGCGCCAGCGTTATTTTGGGGTGCGGGTAGTAAAATTTATTATGCGTCAGCGGGATATACATCCCTTCGGGTTCACCCGGCATAAAATAGTTGCCCTGCCAGCGGTTCGGTTCACAAACCGGCCCGTCGTTATAGACGGTACCCAGCGGCGCATAAGTGACATCCCGACCGAAAATAGAATAGACGGCGGCATCGACAAAATTAAAATATTCAGGAACGCCACGCAGATGGGTATCCTGAATCAGTAAGCTGTGCAGTTTATCTTTGATATAAAAGAGGCTGCCGAGGTCACGGATCACCTGCTCGAAATCGTGCGCGCCATCATGATGAATGATGACGTTTCCGCCTTCTTCTTTCATCAGCACATCCCTGACATACTCCGGAAGGGTGCCATGGTACATCCTGACCCGACTTTCGACGGTTTCCGGATAGGCTCTTCTTGCGCGCTCTCTGGCGAACTGTAAATGGTCCGGACTGATGTCGATCAAATCGAGTTCAATACCCAGATAGTGTGCACAGCCAGCCAGAACAGAGGTGCTGCCTCCCATAAAGACGCCCACTTCAACGATTCTGCTGACTTCACCCAGTGCCGACTTAATGGTGTTAAAAATATCAAAGTAATATTTCCCGGAGCATTGATCTTCGTAGTGACCTTCAGTCGCCGCTCTCTTTGCGATGATGTCGTCGAAGATAATATTTCTGCCCAGCCAGGGAGAAAGGTCGGGTTTGAAACCACTGTATATTTCGATGTTAAGCCGTTCCGCTATTTCCGCAAAACTCCGTGTTTCAAGGTTTTTATCGGGGTCTGTGAATGAAGCCATCATTGGTGTCCTTATCCTGAATATGGCCTAGTGTATCAATGAAATTCAGGGCACTAATGAATGAGAAACAAACGGAACTGAACCCTTTTTATCGGTTATCAGGTCGGGTGGGAGCGGCAGGAAGATGAACGGTTTCAGGCGGTTGAGACAGCGTAATGAACCGCAACGCAGGCAGGCAGCCACGTTGCGGTCCGGGGGATTATGACGGCAGATTGAGCCAGTTCTTCACCGGCAGGAAATCGCGATAGAGGGCCGCTTCAGGCGAGTCTGGTTCAGGCTGATAATCATATTCCCAGCGCACCAACGGCGGCATCGACATCAGGATCGATTCCGTGCGGCCGCCGGTCTGCAGGCCAAACAGGGTGCCACGGTCCCACACCAGATTGAACTCCACATAACGCCCGCGGCGGTAGAGCTGGAACTGGCGCTCACGATCGCCCCACGGATGATCTTTGCGGCGTGCCACAATCGGCCGGTAGGCATCAATAAAGCCGCGTCCCACCGCCTGCATAAAGCTGAAGCTCTGCTCAAAATCGGGCGTGTTAAGATCGTCAAAAAACAGGCCGCCAATGCCGCGCTGCTCATCGCGGTGTTTCAGATAGAAATAGTCGTCGCACCACTTTTTATATCGCGGATAAACGTCGTCGCCAAAAGGCTGACAGAGGTCGGCGGCAGTCTGATGCCAGTGCAGTGCATCTTCTTCGAAGCCGTAGAACGGCGTGAGATCAAACCCGCCGCCAAACCACCACACCGGATCGGCACCGGGTTTCTCCGCGATAAAAAAGCGCACGTTGGCGTGGCTGGTGGGCACATAGGGATTGTTCGGGTGGATGACCAGCGACACACCCATCGCTTCAAAGCTGCGGCCCGCCAGTTCCGGACGGTGCGCCGTAGCCGAGGCCGGCATCTTATCGCCATGCACGTGCGAAAAGTTTACGCCCGCCTGTTCAAACACCGCACCGTTTCGCAGTACGCGGCTCTGACCGCCGCCGCCGCCCGGACGCTGCCAGCTATCTTCTGCGAACGCTGCGCCGCCATCTTCAGCCGCCAGCTGGTTACAAATCTCATCCTGCAGAGCGAGCAGGAATGCTTTTACGCGGGAAATATCAGCCATCTTTTCGCTTATCGTCGGTTTTAATTTAGGGCGATTATACGCAAAATCGGGCTGCTTGCATGAGTGCGGCGCGATACAGGAACTTTCCGCATCAGGCATTACGGCGATCAAATTCATCAAAGTAGTTGACGATACCGCTGGCAATGGCGGCGGCAATTTTCTGACGAAACGCCGTGGTGCCGAGCAACTGCTCTTCGTGCGGATTGGTAATAAAGGAGGTTTCAACCAGCACCGAAGGGATGGAGGGCGACTTCAGGACCGCGAAAGCAGCCTGTTCCGTGTGCTGGCTATGCAGATGATGAACCGGGCGAATCTGATCCAGCACATGTTTGCCCAGCGTCAGGCTGTTTTTGATGGTGTCAGTCTGAACCAGATCGAACAGGATCTGCTGCAGATAGTGATCCTGCTGCTGCGCCTTCACGCCGCCCAGTTTGTCCGCATCGTTCTCACGCTGAGAGAGATAACGCGCCATTGAACTACTGGCACCGCGATTAGAGAGGGCAAATACCGAGGCGCCGCTGGCATCGGGGCTGGTAAAGCCGTCGGCATGGATCGACATGAACAGATGCGCGCCATGCTGATGAGCAATCTCCACCCGCTGGTAGAGCGGAATAAAATGGTCGCTGTCGCGGGTCAGACGCACTTCGATGCGCGGATGGCTCTGCAGCTGCCGTTTCACGTTACCGGCAATCTCCAGCACGATGTGCTTCTCTTCTGAACCCTCCTCGCCGACCGCGCCGGAGTCGATGCCCCCGTGGCCGGGATCAATCATCACAATGCGCTTTCCGTTACTGGCTGGCGGAGCAGGGCGTGCATGGCGGCCTGTTCCTGTAAGCGCTGAAGGCTCTCTGGCCTGAACCGCGCGCGGCGATAAAACGGCCAGAGCCAGACCGGAAAGGAGTAACTGACGGCGATGAATCAAACGTTTAAGCAGGTGCATGTGCGGGTCCGGTAACAGAAATCCTGCCGGTGTTATAGCCTAAGGCTCTGTTGTCTGCGATCACATAACCATTTCAGGGCATTACTTTGTATTGCAGGCCGCGAACAGAAAATTTGCGCTTTTTTATTTGCCGCCGTTCAGCCGAGGGTTGCGTGCGGCAGAGAATGCGTGATAATCAGCAAATTGTGCTTAATTGCAGGTGAAGAAGATGGAAATCCGCGCCTTCCGCCAGGAAGATTTTGAAGAAGTGATCACCTTATGGGAACGTTGCGATTTGTTACGGCCATGGAACGATCCGGAGCTGGATATCGAACGCAAAATGCATCACGACCCCGATCTCTTTCTGGTCGCTGAAGTCGGCGGCGTGGTCGTCGGCACTCTGATGGGGGGCTACGATGGTCATCGCGGTGCGGCCTATTATCTGGCGGTGCATCCTGACTATCAGGGACGCGGTTTTGCGAATGCGCTGATGAATCGTCTGGAGAAGAAGCTCATCGCTCGCGGCTGTCCGAAGCTGCATCTGATGATCCGCGAAGAGAACGAACAGGTGGTGGCCTTTTACGAGAAGCTCGATTATGAGCCGGTCGATGCGCTGCTGTTTGGCAAACGTCTGATCGAAGATCGTGAATACTAAACCGTCCCCTGACTATCAGCCGGACCACTATGACGCCAGAGGGCAGCTGCGGCTGCCGTTTCTTTTTTGGCTGATCCTGTTACTGCAGGCGCGCACCTGGCTACTGCTGGTGATGGCCGGGGCGTCACGGCAGCAGGGTAACGATCTGCTGGCGCTCTTCTATCCGGATCGCCAGGCGTTCTGGATCGGTCTTGCCCTGGGATTACCGGCGCTGGCAGGTCTGCTGCTGACCGGTTACCGGCTGCGGCTGCCGCGACTCTGGCAGCACTGGCGCAGCGTGCTGTCGCTGTCATTTTTAGTGAATCTTATCTGGCAGGGGCTGCAGTTTGTGCAGGGTGATCTGCTCAGTTCGCCGCTGCCCTTGTTGCTGACGCTGTTTGACCTGCTGGCTCTCATCTGGCTGCAGACTGACCGTCGCTGCCGCGACTGCTTTCTGCCTGAACATCATCTTAAATAAACTTTTTGGCGCTTTGCGACTCCAATCAGTTCCGCCTTCCGGCATCGTATTTACAGGAGTTCTCATGAAAGCTGTTCGTTCCACGCTACTGATCGCCGCCGTTGCACTGAGCGGCTGTGCCAGTTCGGGTTCCGGCACTGACAGCAGCCAGCAGGCCAGCTGGTGGAATCCGCTGACGTATCACTGGTCCTCGGCGCTGCCGTGGAACTGGTTCGGTTCATCGCTCACTGCGACGGAGCAGGGCGTAGGCGGACTGACCGCCTCGACGGCCATGAAAGAGGAGGCGATCAAAGCCGGCCTGAACGGGGATTACACCCTGCGTCAGGGCATGCGTGGCGAAAACGGTCAGGTGGTTGCGTTCTGGCAGGCGCTGGATGACGACAAGGTGAAGCTGGTGATTTACGGGCAGTCGCAGGTTGAACGCATTGAGGTGATGGACAGCCAGATTGCCAGCAGCGACGGCAGTAAAGTGGGCGATGCCTTCAGCAATAAGTTCACCAAAGCCTTCAGCAACTGCACCCTGGCCAGCGGAACGGATGCGCGAGACGTAGCATGCCGGGCCCCCGGCAGTCAGCATCTCACCTATCTCTACCATGGCGACTGGCATGGACCGGAAGGGCTGATGCCTTCCGATGACACGCTGAAAACCTGGAAACTCAGCAAAATCGTCTGGCAGCGTTAACACTGCCTGCTAAACGCCATGCGCTGACGCGCCTGGTTACCCCCGCAGGCTGGTGCTCAGCGGGGGTTATCCTCTCTGCGGCTTTTGCTGATTTCTGCATAAACTCTGCCGCTGTCTTATGCTTTTTTCGACTTTGAAATCATCAAACGATATATAAAACCGTTACTGGTTTTCCCTGAGTTATAAATAAACTGATGTTTCAGCGGGTGAGATCCGCATCAAATTTTTTTCAGGGTGCCAAATGACATTACAAGCGATGAAAAAAGTCGTGAGCGGTATCGCGTTGTCGCTGAGCCTTGCTGGCGCAGCCAATGCCACTGAACTTCTTAACAGCTCTTACGATGTGTCCCGGGAGCTGTTTGTTGCCCTGAATGCCCCTTTCGTTAAACAGTGGGATGCCAGCCATCCTGCCGACCCGCTGACCATCAAAATGTCTCATGCCGGTTCATCCAAACAGGCGCTGGCTATCCTGCAGGGACTGCGCGCCGATGTTGTCACTTACAACCAGGTGACGGATGTGCAGGTCCTGCATGATAAAGGCAACCTGATTGCCGCAGACTGGAAAAGCCGTCTGCCGAATAACAGTTCACCGTTCTATTCCACCATGGCGTTTCTGGTGCGCAAAGGAAACCCAAAGCAGATTCATGACTGGTCAGATTTGACCCGTAATGATGTGAAGCTGATTTTCCCTAACCCGAAAACGTCCGGCAATGGTCGCTATACCTATCTGGCCGCTTGGGGGGCTGCTGATAAAGCGGACGGTAACGATCAGGCTAAAACCCGTGCCTTTATGATGCAGTTTCTGAAAAACGTTGAAGTTTTCGATACCGGGGGCCGTGGTGCGACCACGACCTTCGCTGAGCGCGGTCTGGGCGACGTACTGATCAGCTTCGAGTCGGAAGTAAACAATATCCGCAACCAGTACGGCAAAGATGAGTATGAGGTGATCGTGCCGAAAACCAACATTCTGGCGGAGTTCCCGGTGGCGTGGGTAGATAAAAACGTTGCCGGTAACCATACCGCGGATGCGGCCAGCGCCTATCTCCGCTACCTCTACACACCGGAAGCGCAGACGATTATTACGCACTACTACTATCGCGTGAACAATCCGCAGCTGATGGCAGAGCAGAAGGATCGCTTCCCGCAGACCAGCCTGTTCCGGGTTGAAGAGGCCTTTGGCGGCTGGGACAACGTGATGAAAACGCATTTCGCCAGCGGCGGTGAGCTGGATAAATTGTTAGCGGCGGGGCGTGGATAATGTTTGCAGCAAGTCATAAACGCGTGTTGCCCGGCTTTGGACTGAGCCTGGGCACCAGCCTGCTTTTTACCTGTCTGATTCTGCTGCTGCCCATCAGCGCCGTGATCATGCAGCTGTCACAGATGACCCTTCAGCAGTACTGGGATGTGGTGACCAACCCGCAGCTGGTTGCAGCCTACAAGGTTACGCTGCTCTCCGCCGGTGTAGCCTCGCTGTTTAATGCGGTGTTCGGCATGCTGATGGCGTGGATCCTGACCCGCTACCGCTTCCCGGGCCGCACGCTGCTGGATGGCCTGATGGATCTGCCGTTTGCGCTGCCGACCGCCGTCGCGGGCCTGACACTGGCCGGACTCTTTTCGGTCAACGGCTGGTATGGACAGTGGTTTGCCCATTTCGATATCAAAATCTCCTACACCTGGATCGGCATCGCCATCGCCATGGCCTTCACCAGCATCCCGTTTGTGGTGCGCACGGTACAGCCGGTGCTGGAGGAGTTAGGCCCGGAGTATGAAGAAGCCGCTGAAACGCTGGGTGCCACACCGTGGCAGAGCTTCCGTCGCGTGGTGTTACCGGAAGTTGCCCCGGCGCTGCTGGCGGGCACGGCGCTCTCCTTTACCCGCAGCCTGGGGGAGTTTGGTGCGGTGATCTTTATTGCCGGTAACATCGCCTGGAAAACGGAAGTGACCTCGCTGATGATTTTTGTCCGGTTGCAGGAGTTTGACTATCCGGCCGCCAGCGCCATCGCCTCGGTGATCCTGGCCGCCTCGCTTATCCTGTTATTTGCGATTAACACCTTACAGAGCCGCTTTGGCCGTCGACTGGGAGGTCACTAATGGCTGAAGTCTCACAACTGAATCATGCGGATCGCCAGCCGGTGAACTGGGGCAAATGGCTGCTGATTGGTATCGGTGCGCTGCTCTCTATTCTGCTGCTGCTGGTGCCGATGATCTCCATCTTCTGGGAGGCGCTGAATCAGGGGCTGCTGGTCTCCCTGAGCAACCTGGCTGACCCCGATATGCTGCACGCCATCTGGCTGACGGTGATGGTGGCGCTGATCACCGTTCCGGTTAACCTGGTGTTCGGCACGCTGCTCGCCTGGCTGGTGACCCGCTTTACCTTTCCGGGGCGTCAGCTGCTGCTGACCCTGTTTGATATTCCGTTTGCCGTGTCGCCGGTGGTGGCCGGTCTGATGTATCTGCTGTTCTGGGGCGTCAACGGTCCGGCGGGCGGCTGGCTGGATGCGCATAACATCCAGGTTATGTTCGCCTGGCCGGGCATGGTGCTGGCGACCGTGTTTGTGACCTGTCCGTTTGTGGTGCGCGAACTGGTGCCGGTGATGCTGAGCCAGGGCAGTCACGAAGATGAAGCGGCGGTGCTGCTGGGCGCTTCAGGCTGGCAGATGTTCCGTCGTGTGACATTGCCGAACATTCGCTGGGCGCTGCTGTATGGCATCGTGCTGACCAACGCCCGTGCGATTGGTGAGTTTGGTGCAGTCTCGGTGGTATCGGGGTCGATTCGCGGTGAGACCTATACGCTGCCGCTTCAGGTTGAATTATTGCATCAGGATTACAATACGGTCGGCGCCTTCACCGCTGCCGCGCTGCTGACCCTGATGGCCATTGTAACGTTGTTTCTGAAAAGTATTGTGCAGTGGCGTCTGGAGCAACAGCACAAGCACCTGCAACAGGAGGGAAATCATGAGCATTGAGATTAACAAGATCAACAAATCCTTTGGTCGCACCTCGGTGCTGAACGATATCTCTCTGGATATTGCCTCGGGTGAAATGGTGGCGCTGCTTGGCCCATCCGGCTCCGGTAAAACCACGCTGCTGCGCATTATTGCCGGGCTGGAGCATCAGAACAGCGGCCAGATCCGTTTTCATGGCAACGATGTGAGCCGTCTGCATGCGCGCGATCGTCAGGTTGGATTTGTTTTCCAGCACTATGCGCTGTTCCGCCATATGACGGTGTTCGACAACATCGCCTTTGGCCTGACGGTGCTGCCGCGTCGGGAACGTCCTTCTGCGGCCGAGATCAAACAGCGTGTTACCCGTCTGCTGGAGATGGTGCAGCTGGCCCATCTGGCGAACCGCTTCCCGTCTCAGCTTTCGGGCGGGCAGAAACAGCGTGTGGCGCTGGCGCGTGCGTTAGCGGTAGAACCGCAAATCCTGCTGCTGGATGAACCTTTTGGCGCGCTCGATGCGCAGGTGCGTAAAGAGCTGCGTCGCTGGCTGCGTCAGCTGCATGAAGAGCTGAAATTTACCAGCGTGTTTGTGACCCACGACCAGGAAGAGGCGATGGAAGTGGCAGACCGCGTGGTGGTGATGAGCCAGGGTAATATCGAGCAGGTCGGCACGCCAGATGACGTGTGGCGCGATCCGGCAACCCGCTTTGTGCTGGAGTTCCTGGGTGAAGTGAATCGCTTTGATGGTGAGATCCACGGGTCGCAGTTCCATGTCGGTGCGCATCACTGGCCGCTGGGGTATACCTCAGCACATCAGGGCCCGGTTGAGCTGTTCCTGCGTCCGTGGGAAATCGACGTGTCCCGCCACAGCAGCCTGGAAACCCCGCTGCCGGTGCAGGTGCTGGAAGTGAGTCCGCGTGGACACTTCTGGCAGCTGGTGGTGCAGCCCGCTGGCTGGCAGAGCGAGCCGTTTTCGCTGGTATTTGAAGGTGAACAGACCGCCCCGATTCGTGGCGAACGCCTGTTTGTTGGCCTGCAGCAGGCGCGTCTCTATAAGGGGGATACCCCGCTGCGCGCTGTTGCCTTTGCCCAGAGCGCCTGATATTTTCTGATCAACACCGGGCGGGAGTGTGACTCCCGCCTTTTTTTTTGCCTTCTGTTTGCATTAAGCCAGGAACCTTACCGTGACGACTCTCGAAAATACCATCGGCAATACCCCGCTGGTCAGGTTACAGCGCCTGACGCCCGCTAACGGCAGTGAGGTCTGGCTTAAGCTGGAAGGCAACAATCCGGCGGGTTCGGTCAAGGATCGTGCGGCCTGGTCGATGATCAATCAGGCGGAGCTGCGCGGAGATATCACGCCCGGCGATCAGCTGATCGAAGCCACCAGTGGCAACACCGGCATTGCGCTGGCGATGATCGCCGCGATGAAAGGCTATCGTATGCGCCTGCTGATGCCGGACAACATGAGTCAGGAGCGGCAGGATGCGATGCGTGCCTATGGCGCAGAGCTGATACTGGTGCCGCGCGAGCAGGGAATGGAAGGGGCGCGCGATCTGGCGCAGGCGATGGCGGCACGCGGCGAGGGCCGGGTGCTGGATCAGTTCAACAATCCCGATAACCCGCTGGGCCACTATCAGACCACCGGCCCGGAGCTGTGGCAGCAGTCGAATCAGCGTATGACCCATTTTGTCTCCAGTATGGGCACCACCGGCACGATCACCGGCGTGGGACGCTACCTGAAAGAGCACAACACCGGCGTGCAGGTCATTGGCTTACAGCCCAGCGAGGGCAGCAGCATTCCGGGCATCCGTCGCTGGCCACTGGCCTATCTGCCGGGGATCTACCGTCCCAATCTGGTGGATGACGTCATCGATATGACGCAGAAGGAAGCGGAGGAGACCATGCGGGCACTGGCACGCCGTGAGGGCATCTTCTGTGGCGTCAGTTCAGGCGGCGCGGTGGCGGGTGCACTGCGCATCGCCGAGGCAAATCCGGGAAGCGTGGTGGTGGCGATCGCCTGCGATCGCGGCGATCGTTATCTCTCGACCGGTCTCTATCACCCGTAACCGCTGCGGATGCGAAACCTGGCCTGTGAAGCGTCTGCTGCCCACAGGCCTTTTTTTTGCCCGGTTTACTGTGCCAGCGAGTGTGAATCTGTAAGGATCACGTAAATCAGGCTGCGCCGATCGGCCGCACAGGTGAAAATAGCGCCCGTTCTCCGGAGAAATGACCATGAAAATTCTGCTTGTAGATGATGATGTAGAGCTGGGCACGATGTTAAGCCAGTACCTGATTGCGGAAGGCTTCGATGCTCAGCTGGTGCTGACCGGCAGCGCCGGGATTCAGGGCGCGCTCTCCGGCCAGTTCACCGCGATGATCCTGGACATCATGCTGCCCGATATGAGTGGCATTGACGTTCTGCGCCAGGTGCGTCAGAACAGCCGCATACCAGTGATTATGCTGACCGCCAAAGGCGATAACATTGACCGCGTAATCGGTCTGGAGATGGGGGCCGATGACTACATGCCCAAGCCCTGCTATCCGCGCGAGCTGGTGGCGCGTCTGCGGGCGGTGCTGCGGCGTTTCGAAGAGCAGGCTCCGCAGCCGGATAGCCAGGAGCCGCTACGCTGGGGGGCGCTGACCCTCAATCCCGCCACCCGTATCAGTGAATGGCAGGAGAAAGCCTTCGATCTCACCGCCTCGGAATTTAATCTGCTGGAACTGCTGATGCGCGCCCCCGACAGGGTGGTATCAAAAGATGAGCTGTCGGAGAAGGGACTTGGTCGCCCGCGCGAGGCGTATGATCGCAGCGTCGATGTGCATATCAGCAACATCCGTCAGAAGCTCAGTGCCTTAACCGCTGATAGCATTACGATCGAAACCGTTCGTAGTATCGGTTATCGCATTCGATGAGGCACTACCGTGGACGCCTGTTCTGGAAGATCTTTATCGGCTTCTGGATCGTCTTTGTCATCATCAGTCAGCTTATCTGGCTCGGCTTTTCGCTCTCCGGTAGACGACACGAGCCGCCTGAGCTGGTGGCGGTCCGCCGCGTGGCCGATCTGCAACTCACCTCGGCGGCGACGGTGCTGGCGCAGAACGGGCCTGAGGCGCTGAACGCGATGCTGTCGGGCTGGGACGAACGTGACCGGCAGTTTTTCCACATCCTGCCACAGGCGCAACCGTCGCCTGCACAGGCTAACCCGGATGGGGAGGCGCATCGGCCCGCCGAAAGTAAACGCTGGGTGCGCGGCGCCGATGGAAAAGGGTATCAGCTGCGCTATGACATCGATGGCATGCGAAAAGAGAGCATGATGAACAGCATGCCGCGCAAATTCCTCAATATCCCTGAACCGATGTTTGTTTTCGCCGGTTCGGTAGGATTACTCTTCAGCCTGCTGCTCGCCTGGAATCTGACGCGACCCATGCGTCAGCTGCGCGAAGGGTTCTCCCGGGTCGCAGAGGGCGATTTAAGCGTGCGGCTTTTTCCGGTGATGCGTAAACGGCATGATGAGATTTCTGATGTCGCCCGGGCCTTCGATACTATGGCTGAGCGGCTGGAGACCCTGGTCCGCGCGCGCGAAGAGCTGCTGCACGATATCTCACACGAGCTGCGTTCACCGCTGGCGCGCCTGCAGCTGGCGACCGGGCTGGCCAGACAAACGCCAGAAAACGTGCACAGTTCGCTCGATCGTATCGACGAAGAGGCGCGCCGGCTGGATAAGATGATCGGTGAACTGCTGACGCTGTCGCGCGCTGAGCATGAAAGTATTCCGGATGAGCAGTACTTTGACCTCACCGGCCTGCTGGAGGCGGTGATCACCGATGTCCGCTATGAAGCGCAGCTCCCCGGTGTGCAGGTGGCGTTTCAGGTGGACAATCGGGCCGACTACACCGTGCGTGGCAATGCCGAACTGATACGGCGCGCCACCGAGAATGTGTTACGCAACGCGCTGCGCTTTTCCCTGCCAGGCCAGCGGATCGAGGTTGAACTGCGCACCGCGCAGCAGTGGCTGGAAATTCAGGTGCGCGATCAGGGGCCGGGTGTTGATGAAGAGAAACTCTCCAGCATCTTTGACCCGTTTGTGCGGGTCAACTCACCGCTGATGGGAAAGGGCTATGGCCTCGGGCTGGCGATCGTCCGCAAAGTGGTGCTGGCGCATCAGGGTGAAGTCGAGGCACGGAACCGGCCGGAAGGAGGGCTGGAACTGACGCTGAGGCTGCCGCACTGGCCCTCCTGAAAAGCGCAGAGAGCAGAAACGAAAACGGCACCCGAAGGTGCCGTCATAGCAGGAACAAAGCCTTATTTTCTGATGCGAATCACCGGCGTTTCGCCGACGGTGACCTGGCCAGAGAGCTTAATCAGTTCCTTGATTTCATCCATGTTGGAGATAACAACCGGAGTCAGGGTTGATTTCGCTTTCTCTTCCAGCAATGGCAGATCGAACTCGATAACGACGTCGCCTTTTTTGACCTTCTGGCCTTCTTCAGCGATGCGTTTGAAACCTTCACCTTTCAGTTCAACCGTATCGATACCGAAATGCACGAACAGCTCAATGCCGTTGTCCGATTCGATTGAAAAAGCATGGTTGGTTTCAAAAATCTTACCGATAGTGCCATCCACCGGCGCAACCATTTTGTTGCCAGTCGGTTTGATCGCGATACCGTCGCCCACGATTTTTTCTGCAAACACCACATCTGGTACGTCTTCAATATTCACAATTTCGCCTGACAGAGGCGCTACGATATCGATTGTCCCAGCGCTATCCGTTTTTTCGCCAAAAAGTTTAGAAAACAAACCCATGATCTTCTCCTAAGCAGTAATTTGGGGCCAGTATCATGCAGATTAGCAGAGCGTTTTTTCTTTAATGAACTTGTTCACCAGGTTCATTAAATCTTCCGCTGTCGGTTGAGCCAGTGCCTGCTCTGCCAATGCCTTCGCATCTTCAAAATTAGTATTACGAATGATTTTCTTGATGCCAGGGATAGAAATGGCACTCATGCTGAACTCGTCCAGCCCCATTCCCAGTAACAGTAGTGTAGCACGTTCATCACCTGCCAGCTCACCACACATGCCGGTCCATTTACCTTCAGCGTGAGATGCATCAATGACTTGCTTAATTAAGTTAAGCACAGACGGCGTCATTGGATTGTACAGGTGCGAAATCAAATCGTTACCACGATCGACCGCCAGAGTATACTGCGTCAGGTCGTTTGTCCCAATACTGAAGAAGTCGACTTCTTTCGCCAGATGACGTGCAATCACCGCTGACGCCGGGGTTTCCACCATGATACCGACTTCGATGGACTCGTCGAACGCTTTGCCTTCTTCACGCAGCTGCGCTTTCAGCAGTTCCAGTTCCGCTTTCAGCGAACGCACTTCTTCAACGGAAATGATCATCGGGAACATAATGCGCAGTTTGCCGAAGGAGGAGGCGCGCAGGATAGCACGCAGCTGCGCATGCAGAATCTCTTTGCGGTCCATGGCGATACGGATAGCGCGCCAGCCGAGGAAAGGGTTTTCCTCTTTCGGCAGGTTCATGTAAGGCAGATCTTTGTCACCACCGATATCCATGGTACGGACGATAACGGCCTGTGAACCCATGGCTTCAGCAACGGCTTTATACGCCTGGAACTGCTCTTCTTCGGTCGGCAGCGCATCGCGGTCCATGAACAGGAACTCGGTGCGGTAAAGTCCCACGCCTTCTGCGCCGTTGCGCTCTGCGCCGGCGACGTCGCGCACGGTGCCGATGTTGGCGCAGACTTCAACCTGATGACCATCCAGCGTGACCGCAGGCAGGTCTTTCAGCTTGGCTAATTCGTGTTTTTCCGACAGATACTGGTTCTGTACGGCTTTCAGCTCTTCCTGAACGGCGTCAGAAGGATTGACGTGAATCGCGTTGTTCACACCATCCAGAATCAGGAAGTCGCCGTTTTTAACCGTGACGGTGACATTGCCGGTGCCGACAATGGCTGGGATCTCCAGCGAGCGCGCCATGATTGAGGTATGTGAGGTACGGCCACCCAGATCGGTAATAAAGCCCAGCACCTTTTTCAGGTTCAGCTGTGCGGTTTCTGACGGCGTTAAATCTTTGGCTACCAGAATGGATTCATCCGGAATGGCGCTCAGGTCAACGATATGCAGACCGAGGATGTTTTGCAGCAGACGCTTACCGATGTCGCGCACGTCAGCCGCACGCTCTTTCAGATACTCATCATCTAACTCTTCCAGCGCTTTCGCCTGACCATCGATAACCGAGTCGACAGCAGCATCGGCAGAGGCGTGATCTTTTTTGATCAGGTCGATGATTTCCTGCTCCAGCTCTTCATCTTCCAGCAACATAATGTGGCCTTCGAAGATCGCAGCTTTCTCTTCACCGAGGGTTTCACCCGCTTTGACGCGAATCGCTTCCAGTTGCTGTGCCGCTTTACCGCGACCATCGAGGAAGCGCTGAACTTCCTGCTCAACCTGGTCATCAGAAATTTTTTTACGGTTGATGACGATCTCGTCTTCTTTCAGCAGCAGTGCTTTGCCGAAAGCGATACCTGGTGATGCTAAAATGCCTGAAATCATAACGCTACCTTTTAATCACGATGGCTGATGGGACTCTTTGCGGTGCCATTGTCGCGGGACACGTACTCTACGAAAGCAATAACGCGGACAGATTGTCCGCGATCAAGATGTTTGCACTCAATGGCGCAGAGGAGTCGATTGGCTGGAGAGCTGAGCGGAGATTACTCCAGTTCAGCCATCAGTTTGACCAGATGCTCAACTGCTTTCTGTTCGTCTTCGCCTTCTGCTGACAGGGTCACAACGGTTCCCTGCGTTAAACCCAGTGTCTGCAGCTTGAACAGGCTCTTGGCGCTGGCAGATTTACCGTTAGAGGTCACAGTGATTTCTGACTGGAAAGCTTTGGCTTCTTTAACGAATTGCGCTGCTGGGCGAGTATGCAGACCGTTTGGTGCAGTAATGGTAACTTCTTGCTGGAACATTCTATTTCCCCAACGTTATCAGAATGAGTGTTATGGATCTAAAGTCTAGCCTGGAGCCTTCACTTTAGCCTGTGTCGGTGCGCGGGTATAGCTTCATGCTGACCCAGGACGCGCATGCGTCAAATCGACATTCCGTTGCGTCGTAAAACCGATTCTACACGTCACCGGTTAATTATGCCGTGATTCGCCGTTTCACTGAATCCGTAAATCGATTCAGCTTGATCCACTTCAAACGCGGATTAATTTCAGGCATCGAAATAATTGGCAGTCTAAATACCAGAGCGGCGTCACTGAAATCAATCTGCCGGGTGGTGAAAGTGAGATCTGCGCCACAAAAAAGCACCCGGTCGGGTGCTTTTTGCGGCATTTTCAGACTTTCTGCCCCGACTACTGCAGCTCTTTTTCTGTAAAGAGATCGGCGAACAAAGCGGTACTCAGATAGCGTTCACCTGAGGAGGGGAGAATCACCACGATATTCTTGTTGGCGAAGGTTTCCTCTTCCTGCAACTTCAGTGCGGCGGCGACTGCAGCACCGGAGGAGATACCGGCCAGAATGCCTTCCTGCTCCATCAGCAGACGCGCGGTGCTGATCGCTTCCTCATTCGTGATAGCCACAACCCGATCAACCAGATTCAGCTCAAGGTTGCCCGGAATAAAGCCTGCGCCGATCCCCTGAATTTTGTGAGGGCCAGGTTTGATCTCCGCTCCTGCCAGGGCCTGAGCAATGACCGGCGAATCGGTTGGCTCCACCGCGACGGTGATCAGATCTTTTTTACCTTTGGTATTCTTGATGTAGCGGCTCACGCCGGTCAGCGTACCGCCGGTGCCGACACCAGCAATAAAGACATCCACTTCGCCGTCGGTATCTTCCCAGATTTCCGGGCCGGTGGTCTTTTCATGGATCTCCGGGTTAGCCGGGTTGCTGAACTGCTGCAGCAGGACATATTTATCCGGGTCGCTTGCAACAATCTCTTCAGCTTTGCCGATAGCCCCTTTCATGCCTTTGGCACCTTCAGTCAGGACCAGATTCGCGCCCAGCGCTTTCAGCAGCTTACGACGCTCAACGGACATCGTCTCAGGCATGGTCAGGGTCAGTTTATAACCGCGCGCGGCGGCCACATAGGCGAGGGCAATCCCGGTATTGCCGCTGGTCGGTTCAACCAGTTCAATACCCGGTTTCAGAATACCGCGTTTCTCTGCGTCCCAAATCATATTGGCACCGATACGGCATTTTACGCTGAAGCTCGGGTTACGGGATTCAACTTTCGCAAGGATGCGGCCGTTACCGATGCGGTTCAGTCGAACCAATGGCGTATGACCAATTGTCAAAGAGTTGTCTTCGTAGATCTTACTCATAGCCTGTCCTTAACTGTATGAATTATTGGGAACCCTATGAGCATACCTGTTCTGCCTGGGGGCGGAAGGAAAGAAATCGCATATCTATATGTCACCCGGCAATAAGCCTTGTTAAAAAGAGCATAAGGCGCGCTGATATGTTCAGCGCACTTCCTGCCGTGCCAGTTGCTGCCTATAGCGATCGACCCACATCGCTGTGGCCCCGCAGACGGCCACCGGCATGATGACCAGGTTCAGCACCGGGATCATGGTAAACAGACTGGTAAGCGCACCAAACTGCATATTGGCGGTTTTATGCCGACGCAGGGCGTTACGCATCTGCTGAAAAGGCACTTTGTGATTATCGAAGGGGTAGTCGCAATACTGGATCGCGAGCATCCAGGCGCTGAACAGGAACCACAGCACGGGCGCAACCGTCTGGCCGAAACCCGGGATAAAGTAGAGCAGCAGCAGTCCCACCGCACGTGGCAGGTAGTAGCCCAGCTTTTGCAGCTCGCGCTTCATGATGCGCGGCACATCTTTGATCAGACCCGCCCAGCCGCTGTCAGGCAGCGGTTTACCGGTCAGGCGTCCCTCAAGCTGCTCGGCCAGCAAACCGCAAAACGGTGCGGCGATAAGGTTAGCGAGGGTGGAAAAGAAGTAGCTAAAGACCAGCACAATCGCAATCACCGACAGTGGCCATAACAGATAGCTGAGCCACTGCAGCCAGTCCGGAATCGAGGCCATCAGCCGCGGGATCCAGTCACCCAGACGGTAGAAAAGCCAGATGAATGCGCCACCCAGCATCAGAATGTTGATCAGCAGCGGCATGACCACAAAGCGACGAATGCCAGGCAGACGCATCAGTTTCCAGCCCTGGCTGAAGTAGTGTATGCCGTTAAAATCTGAGACGGACTTCTCAAGGGCCATATAGGCAATTCTCCTGAAGGTAATAGGGCGGGCCCACTATAACCTGGCTTTTTCCCCAGGCCAGGTGCCGTTTGGGTAAAAAAACAGCGAAAAAGCGTGGGTTGCCTATCTTATTTGTTAGAAAATAGTGCACAGACTTGCACTTGTGTAGCAGGGCAAATACAGTTAGAGGATAAAGTTTGCCGCGGTGGCAAGGTATTGGAACAACAGAGAATACAATGATGCAGGATTTGCGTCTGATATTAATCGTTGTTGGCGCGATCGCCATAATAGCGCTCCTTCTTCACGGACTGTGGACCAGCCGTAAAGAGCGTTCGTCAGTGTTCCGCGATCGCCCGCACAAACGTCTGAAACAACGTGATGAACATGATGAGCCGGACCTGATCGACGACGAAGATGATGGCGTCGGCGAGGTTCGTGTTCGCGCTGAGCGCAGCAACCATCAGGAACCGCGTTTCGATGATATTCGCGAATCCCAGCCGGTTGCGCCGCGTAAGCCCGCGCCTGCTGAGCCTGTTCGTCAGCCTGCGCCACGACCTGCTCCGCAAGCCGAACCGGAAAGCGATCCGCTTTTCAGTCCCGCACCGCAGCCTGCTCCTCAGCCGCGTCCGGAACCGGCTCGTCAGCAGCAACAGCCCGCGCCTGCCTTTGTCGCGCCGCCTGTGCAGGCCGATCCGCTGCTGGATCTGGACCCGCTGGAATCGGTGCAGCCCGCACCGCAGTACCAGGCTGAACCCGAGCCGCAGCCTGAAGCCACTCAGGCGCCGGAACCGACTCCTGTTCCGCCGTCTGCACCTGCCGCACCGGCAGAGAAGCCGAAAGAAGCCGTGCTGGTTCTGCATGTTGCCGCACACTCGGGTGGCGAACTCAATGGTGAGGCGCTCCTCCAGGGGATTCTGCAGGCGGGCTTCCAGTTTGGCGAGATGAACATCTTCCATCGCCATCTCAGTCCGGCAGGCAGTGGTCCGGTCCTGTTCAGTCTGGCCAATATGGTCAAGCCTGGCTCGTTTAACCCTGACCTGATGACAGATTTCAGCACGCCGGGTATCTCTATCTTTATGATGGTGCCTTCCTATGGCGATGCGAATCAGAACTTCAAGCTGATGCTGCAGTCGGCACAGCGCATCGCTGATGATGTTGGCGGCGTAGTGCTGGATGATGAACGTCGCATGATGACGCCGCAGAAGCTGGAAACTTACAAGGCGCGTATTCGCGATGTGGTCGGTGTCTGACCACGGCGCAAACCGCTATCTGAACTGTTAAAACAAACCCCCGCATGTCGGGGGTTTTTTATCTGATGGGGCTTTATGAAATCCGTCCAGGATCACATCACCGAACTGCGCACTACGTTGCGTCATCACGAATACCTCTATCACGTCATGGATGCACCGGAAGTGCCGGATGCCGAATATGATCGCCTGATGCGTGAACTGCGCCAGCTGGAAGCGGATCATCCCGATCTCATTACGCCGGACTCACCAACCCAGCGCGTCGGCGCTGCGCCGCTGACGGTGTTTGAACAGGTTCGCCATGAAGTCCCGATGCTGTCGCTGGATAACGCCTTCGATGAAGCGACCTTTATGGCTTTCAACAAGCGGGTGCGCGATCGGCTGAAAAGCAGTGAAGAGATTACCTACTGCTGTGAACTTAAACTCGATGGCTTAGCGGTGAGCCTGATATATGAAAACGGGCTGCTGGTTCAGGCCGCAACGCGGGGAGACGGCACCACCGGCGAGAATATTACCGCCAACGTGCGCACCATTCGCGCTATTCCGCTGCGTCTTAAAGGTGACAACATTCCGGCGCGGCTGGAAGTGCGTGGCGAAGTCTTTATGACGCAGCGCGGCTTCGAAAAGCTGAATGAGGAAGCGCGCCGCACGGACGGCAAAGTCTTTGCTAACCCGCGCAACGCAGCGGCAGGTTCGCTGCGTCAGCTTGATCCGCGCATCACCGCAAAACGTCCGCTGACCTTCTTCTGCTACGGTTTCGGCCTGCTGGAAGGCGGCGAGATGCCGCACAGTCACATGGCACGCCTGCAGCAGTTCAAAGCCTGGGGGCTGCCGGTCAGTGACCGCATTAAGCTGGTGCATAATGCGGAAGAGGCGCTGGCTTTTTATCACGACGTTGAGCAACAGCGCCCCAGTCTCGGATTTGATATCGATGGCGTGGTCATCAAAGTCGATTCACAGGCGCAGCAGGAACAGTTGGGCTTTGTGGCGCGTGCGCCGCGCTGGGCGATAGCCTTTAAATTCCCGGCGCAGGAGCAGCTGACCTGGGTGCGGGATGTCGAGTTTCAGGTTGGCCGGACCGGGGCAATCACTCCTGTCGCCCGCCTGGAGCCGGTGCAGGTAGCGGGCGTGATTGTCAGCAACGCCACGCTGCATAACGCCGATGAAATCGCGCGGCTGGGACTGCGCATCGGGGACCGGGTCGTGATTCGCCGTGCAGGCGATGTGATCCCGCAGGTCGTGAATGTGGTTACCGCTGAACGTCCTGAAGAGACGCGTGAAGTGGTGTTTCCTGCTCACTGCCCGGTCTGTGGTTCTGAGGTGGAACGGGTAGAAGGCGAATCGGTCACGCGCTGCACCGGCGGTCTGATTTGCGGCGCGCAGCGAAAAGAGGCGCTGAAGCATTTTGTCTCGCGTCGGGCGCTCGATGTCGACGGCATGGGCGATAAGATTATCGACCAGCTAGTGGAGAAAGAGTATGTCTCGACCCCCGCCGATCTCTTCCGTCTCACGGCGGGTAAGCTGACCGGGCTGGATCGCATGGGGCCAAAATCGGCACAGAACGTAGTGGATGCGCTGGAAAAAGCGAAGTCGACGACGCTGGCGCGTTTCCTCTATGCGCTGGGGATCCGTGAAGTGGGCGAAGCCACCGCCGCCAATCTGGCAAACCACTTTGGTGAGCTGCAGAAGGTGATGGATGCCGATCTGGATGCGCTGATTGCCGTGCCGGATGTGGGTAAGGTCGTCGCCGCGCACGTTCGCAACTTTATGGAAGAGGAGAGCAACCGCGAGGTCATCCGCCAGCTGACGGACGATATTGGTGTTCACTGGCCAGCTGTTGTGGTGGTGAAAGCCGAAGAGATTGACAGTCCGTTTGCCGGGAAAACCGTGGTGCTGACCGGTTCGCTGTCGCAGATGAACCGCGACGATGCCAAAGCACAGCTGATCGCGCTGGGAGCTAAAGTCAGCGGCAGCGTGTCGAAGAAAACGGATCTGCTGATTGCCGGTGAAGCGGCGGGTTCCAAGCTGGCGAAAGCGCAGGAGCTGGGCATCGAGGTGATCGATGAAGCTGAAATGATCCGTCTGCTGGGTGCCTGAGATGGATAAGCATCAGCTGGTGGCGATAGCGAATACGGCGATGCCGTTTGGGAAATATAAAGGGCGGATGCTGATCGATCTGCCTGAACCCTACCTGCTGTGGTTTGCCCGCAGTGGCGACTTCCCCTCCGGCCAGCTGGGTGACCTGATGCAGCTCACGCTGACGATAAAAATCGAAGGTCTGGAGGGGCTGGTGAAGCCGCTTCAGACCCGGAAATAACGTGGCCCGCTTTGGCGGGCCATGCAGACTATTTCTGCGACTCCATCACGGAGGTTTTCACCTCTAAAGCCTGCTTTTTCTCACCGCTCTTCTTGTAGCGTCCGGCGATGAACGAACAGACCATCAGCTGAACCTGATGGAAGATCATCAGCGGCAGCACGATAATCCCCACGGTACTGGCCGGGAACAGGATATTTGCCATCGGTACCCCATTCGCCAGACTCTTCTTCGATCCACAAAACAGTACCACAATCTCATCGGCGCGTTTGAAGCGGAACAGGCGCGAAGCCAGCAGGTTGATAATCAGCACGGTGGCCAGCAGCAGAATGGAGCCTGCCACAATCCAGAGCAGGGTAATCACGCCCACGCGATGCCAGATGCCGTTCACCACCGCCTCACTGAAGGCACTGTAGACCACCAGCAGAATCGAGGTCTGGTCAGTTTTGCCAATCAGGCTGCGGTGCTTTTCAACCCAGCCGCCGATCCAGCGGCGTGAAAGATGGCCCAGTATAAACGGCACCATCAGTTGCAGCATAATCTTACCGATCTGCTCCAGACCGTCAGTCGGCGCGCTGCTGTGGATATCCATCACCACATTTACCAGCAACGGGGAGATGAAGACCCCCAGCAGGCTGGATGCCGAGGCGCTGCACACGGCGGCCGCGACGTTACCGCCGGCCATCGAGGTAAATGCGATGGCGGACTGCACGGTGGCAGGCAGGATACAGAGATAGATAAAGCCGGTATAAATTTCCGGACCGACATCAACCGGATGCCACCAGACCAGCAGCATGCCCAGCGCCGGAAAGAGCACAAAGGTGCTGAACATGATCCAGAGATGCAGCTGCCAGTGGCTGCTTCCCGCAATGATCTTCTCTCGCGACAGCTTGGCACCGTGCATAAAGAACAGCAGTGCGATAGCCGCGGTGGCGAGGTAGCTGAAGATATCGACGTAGATCCCTCTGGCAGGCAGGAAGGTGGCCAGCAGTACGGTGATGATGAGCTTAACCATCATCGGATCAAGTTTTAAAAATCCCATTGTTAAAATCCGGTAAATTTTTCAATAGGCCGATTGTGCGGGAATCATTTTTAGAAATAAAATTGATTTATTGCATTAATCTATGAGCGTAATCGATGAATTATACCCTGCGTCAATTGCGGACTTTCATTGCGGTGGCACATTACGGTGGTTTCAGTCAGGCGGGGCAGGCGATAGGCCTGAGCCAGTCGGCGGTGAGTCACAGCATCAAAGAGCTGGAGGCGGAAACTGGCGTGCGGCTGCTGGATCGCACCACGCGCGAGGTGATGCTGACCGAGGCAGGAAAACAGCTGGCATCCCGCATGGAACGTCTGCTGGAGGAGATTAATACTACGCTGCTGGATATCCGCAGTTTTGGCGAACAGCGCAGCGGCACCGTGCGGGTGGCAGCCAGCCAGACGATTTCCGCGCATCTGATGCCTCAGTGTCTGGCGGCCAGCCAGCAGCACTTCCCCGACATTAAAGTGATACTGCACGACCGCGCGCAGCAGTGGGTGCTGCAAAGTGTGCGAAACGCCGAAGTTGATTTTGGCATCGTGATCGGGCCGCTACGCGACAGCGATTTTGACACGATTGCCATTCTGGATGAGCCTTTCTTACTGTTGTGCCGGGATGATGATCCGCTGGCGCGGGTGGACAGGGCGGAATGGTCGATGCTGGATGGGCGCACGCTGGTGTTGCAGGATTATGCATCCGGCAGCCGGGTACTGATTGATGCAGCCATGCAGCAGCAGAATATTCAGGCAGAGGTGGTGCAGGAGATTGGTCATCCTGCCACGCTGTTTCCGATGGTGCAGGTAGGGATTGGTATCAGTATTCTGCCCGCACTGGCATTACCCCTGCCGGCGGATCGCGCGCTCACCGTGCGGCGGCTTTATCCCGAGATCAATCGAAGTCTGACCCTCATTAAACGCAAAAACCGCTCACTGACGCCCGCCGCCGAAGCCATCTGGCAGGAGGTGCGCCAGCAGGCGGCGCTGCTGGCGCAACAGCGGGCCATTACGCCCGCGTTTTAGATATAGACATCGACATTATTTTTGTCAGTCGGGCGGTTAATCCCGTTCGCCTTGCTTTCACTGACCGGGTTAACGCTGTCGCTTTTCTGCTGCGCCTTTTCGGCCTGCTCAGCCTGCTTCTTTTGCAGCTGAGCAATCTGCGCTTCCAGCATGGTGATCTGCGACTGATACATCTGCGCTATTTTAGATTTCTGGTCTTCGTCAAGATCGTGGTTGTCGGCAAGCTCTTTGACTTTTTTCATCACGCTCTGAATCTGTTTATTCAGTGCGGCGATCTGCGAGGCGATACTTCCGCCGCCGCTGTCACTGCCACCTGACATAACTTTTAAAACTCCGGCTATTGAGGACATCATTTTCTCCCTGTAGTTCGTCTATAAGGTTATCGGCGCAGGCAGGAATAACTGAAGTGTCAAAAAAGAGCAGGGGAGTAAAAAAGCAGATTCTTCTTCTGAAAGCCCTTTTCTGAGGGGAGTCGTCATTCAGGCTTAGCCTGGCGCAGTAAAATAAACGTGGCACTCAGGCAGCCAGAATAAGTGAAGGGGGGCAGAAACGAAAAAAGCGCCTTAAAGGCGCTTTTCTCTGCATTGGTGGGTCGTGCAGGATAGCCTCGGCCCATTCCGGGCCTCGCCCTCTGGGTGATGCTGACGCATCAGCCTGAATCGCCTGGCGATTCGGTCGAACCTGCTGCAGGTTCTCATCCTGCACGGGAATGACTGTGCGGCAGAAACGAAAAAAGCGCCTGAAAGGCGCTTTTCTCTGAATTGGTGGGTCGTGCAGGATTCGAACCTGCGACCAATTGATTAAAAGTCAACTGCTCTACCAACTGAGCTAACGAC